>NZ_JACHMH010000001.1:2935000-3235000 GCF_014204915.1 Crossiella cryophila | reverse complement strand
GCTGTCCGACGGCGAGGCGCTGACCGTGCTGGACGAGCTGGTCGGCCGGGACGTGGTGCGGATCGCGCCGACCCCTGGCCGCTTCCGCTTCCGGCACCCGCTGGTCCGGCACACCGCCTACACCTCGGCCTCCGCGGGCTGGCGGATGGCCACCCACGGCCGGGTCGCGGCCTACCTGCAGAAGCTCAACGCGCCCGCGCCGCAGCTGGCCAGGCACGTGGTCCGCTCGGCCGGGTTCGGCGACGTCGACGCGGTCGGCGTGCTCACCCAGGCCGCCCGCTCGGTCGCGCCGCGCGCGCCGATGACCGCCTCCTACTGGCTCACCCAGGCGCTGCGGCTGCTGCCGGACATCCCGGCCAACACCGGCGACCGGATCCAGCTGCTCATCGAACTGGCCGCCGCCCAGGGCGTGACCAGCCAGTTCACCGAGGCCAGCGGCACCGCGCTGGACGTGCTGGAACGGCTGCCCGCGCAGGCATACCAGCAGCGGGCGATGGTCGCGGGCAACATCTACGCCAGGGTGACCCGGCTGCTCGGCCGGGCGGTCGAGGCGCGTGCCCTGCTGCAGCGGGAACTGCGCGCGGTCCCGGCCGAGGCCATCCAGCACGCCGGACCACTGCACCTGCGGCTGGCCGTGGAGGCCATCTGGTCGGCGGAGTACGCCGAGTCCACCCGGCTGCTCGACCAGGTGCCCACCGAGCTGGTGCCGCAGCCGATCGCCTACGCCGTGGCCGCGCTCCGGCCGATGCCCGCCATCGCCGGCGGGGACGGCGCGCGCGGCCTGGCCCTGCTCGACGAGGCCGACCGGGTGCTGGTCACCGCCACCGCCACCGACCTCGCGCCCTGGCTGGACGCCTTCACCTGGCTCTGCTTCAGCGACCTGCTCACCGGCCGCTACCGCAACGCGCTGCCCCGGTTCGAGCGGGTGGTGGAGATCGCCCGCAACACCGGCCAGAACTACATCCTCCCCCCGCTGCTGGTCGGTCAGGCCCAGGCGGCGGCGGTGCTCGGCGACATGGACGAGGCGTTCACGCTGACTGAGGAGGCCATCGACATGGCCAGGGTCGGCGGCTCGCAGCAGTCCATGGCGATGGCACTCGGCTCCCGTTCGCTGCTGCTGACCTGGTCCGGCGAACACACCGAGGCACTGCGGGTGGCCGCCGAGGCGACCGAGGCCGGTGGCCTGGTGCCCGAGTGGTGGGGGCTGCGGGCCAGGGTCGCCCAGGCCATCGCGGTGGCCCACTCCGGCGACCTGGACGGGGCCGCCGCGGACGAGGTGTGCGACCTGCTGGAGTCGGTGCAGCGGGACCAGCCGATGCTGCTGTTCTGCTGCGAGGCCATGGCGCACCTGCTGGCAGGCGCGGGCCGCTGGGCCGAGGCCGCCGCCTGGGCCGACCGCGCCGAGCGGATCGCCGACCCGGCGCTGGAGATCAACCGGGCGCTGGCAGGCACGGTCCGGGCGCACGCGCTGACCGGCACCGATCCGGCCGCCGCCGCCGAACTGGCGCTGCGCTGCGCCGCCGTGCTCGAACAGGCCGGGCTCAAACTGGACGCCGCCCGCGCCCGGCTGCGCGCCGGACTCGCCTTCACCGCGGCGAAAGACCGGGTCAGGGCCCTGCCCGAGCTGGCGACCGCGGCCGATGCCTTCGCCGCCTGCAGGGCGAAATCACTGCGGGCCGAGGCGCTGCGGGCCACCCGCCGCCTGGGTGTCCGGGTGGCCGTCCCAGGTGGACCGAAGCAGAGCGGGCCGTTCGGATTGTCACCGCGAGAACTCGAAATCGCCCGACTTGTGCTCGACGGGCACACCAATCAGCAGATTGCTGAGAAGCTGTTCATCGGCATCCGCACGGTGGAGACCCACGTGTCACACGTGTTCACCAAGCTCGGCGTGACCTCGCGGGCCAGCGTCGGCCGGGTGCTCGGGCCCGCCCTGGACGCCCACGACAAGGGCTGAACCGACCGTCGACACCGGGGTCGGGGCAGCTCAGCGGCCCGACCCGGATGAAGATGTCAGTGATTCCCACGATGGCACGGACCACGCGTCCTGGCCAAGGTGGACACACACACGATGGTCAGGTGAAGGACCCATGAAACGCGAGATCCCGCTGTACACGCTCGACGGCGTGCGCGACGCGGACGTGTCCACGCACCCGTTCACCACCGAGGACGGCCTCGGCCTCAGCATGCTGCGGTTCCGGCGCGCGGAGAGCCAGGACGTCGTGCTGCTCATCCCCGGACTGACCCAGTCCAGCGACATGTACATCATGCCGGAGCACCGCAACCTGGTCAGCTACCTGCTGGACAACGGCTTCGGCGACGTGTGGACGCTGGACAGCAGGCTCAGCAACCGGCACCCCTACAACCAGGGCATGCACCGCTACTCCCTCGACGACGTGGCGCACTGGGACAACGCCGCGGCGGTCGAGACCATCCGGCGCTCGATCGGCCCCGACCGCAGGCTGCACGTGATCGCGCACTGCCTTGGCGCGGTCTCCTTCCTGATGAGCGTGTTCGGCGGGGCGGTCAACGGCATCACCAGCGTGGTCGCCAACAGCGTCGCGCTCACCCCGAACCTGCCCACCTACTCCGCGGCGAAGATCTCCTTCGAGCCGGAGCTGTTCGAGTACGTGCTGGGCTTCGAGTACATGGACCCGCGCTGGGGGGACGCGCCGCGGTTCACCCGGCCGTGGCTGGCCGCGAAGGTCATCTCGGCGATGCACCGCGAATGCGATGTCTCCGCCTGCCACATCCTGAGCCACCTGTGGGGAGCGGGCTGGCCGGCGATGTACCGGCACGAGAACCTGCTGGAGGTCACCCACCGCAGGCTGGGCGACCTGTGCGGCGGCAGCGGGATGAACTACTACCGGCACGTCCGCAAGATGTACCTGGCCGGGCGCGCGGTGAAGTACGACCCGAAGGACGAACGGCACGAGGAGCTGCCCAACGACTACCTCGGCAACGCGGCCAGTGTGACCACCCCGATCCTGCTGACCACCGGCGATGCCAACAAGGTCTTCGGCGACTCCAACGAGATCTGCTACCGCAAGCTGGAGAAGATGGCGCCGGGGCGGCACGAGTTCCGCATCCTGCCCGGCTACGGACACCTGGACCCGTTCATCGGCGAGCACGCCGACATGGACGTCTTCCCGCACCTGCTCGACTTCATCAAGCGACAGGCCGGCTGAGATGGCCGAACACGTCGACGTCGTGGTGGTCGGAACCGGCTTCGGCGGTTCCGTCAGCGCCTACCGACTAGCCGAGGCAGGCAAGTCGGTGGTGGTGCTGGAACGGGGCCGGAAGTACCCGCCCGGCTCCTTCGCCCGCTCCCCCGCGGAGATGCGCAACAACTTCTGGGACCCGACGCGGCGCCAGTACGGGCTCTTCGACGTGTGGAGCTTCCGCGGTTTCGCCTCGGTGGTCTCCGCCGGGGTCGGCGGCGGTTCGCTGATCTACGCCAACGTGCTCAAGCGCAAGGACGAGAACTGGTTCGTGCACGACGAGCCGTTGCACGGCGGCGGCTACGAGACCTGGCCGATCACCAGGGCCGACCTTGACCCGCACTACGACGCGGTGGAACGGATGCTGACCCCGGCGCCGTACCCGCTGGACCACCCGGATTTCTCGGATATGCCGAGGACGAAGGCCATGCGCGAGGCGGCGACCGCGCTCGGCCTGGAGTTCGAACGACCGCCGCTGGCAGTCCGGTTCGCGGCTCGGCCAGGGGGCGAGCCGGGAACCGGGCTGCCGATCGAGGAGGCGGGCTACGGCAACCTGCACGGGGAGCAGCGCCGTACCTGCCGGTTGTGCGGTGAGTGCAACATCGGCTGCAACGACGGCGCCAAGAACAGCCTGGACCACACCTACCTGTCCGCGGCGCAGCACTACGACGCCGACATCAGGGACATGTGCGAGGTGCGGTTGATCCGCCCGCTCTCCGGCGGCGGCTACGAGGTGGGCTACCGGGAGCACCAGCCCAACGGGGTCACCAGGGCGCGCACCATCAGCTGCGACCGGCTGGTGCTGGGCGCGGGCACCTTCGGCACGCTGCACCTGCTGTTGCGCAACCGGCCGCGGCTGCCGCGGCTGAGCCGGGCGCTGGGCACCCGGTTCACCGGCAACGGCGACCTGCTCACCTTCCTGCTCAAGGCCAAGGACCGCGACGGGGTGCGCGATCTGGAGGCCAACCGCGGACCGGTGATCACCAGCGCGATCCGGGTGCCGGACGCGGTGGACGGGGAGGGCATCACCGGGCGCGGGCACTACATCCAGGACGCGGGCTACCCGAGCTTCGTGGCCTGGCTGGTGGAAGCGGCCAACGCGCCCAGTCAGCTCAACCGGATCTTCGGGTTCGCGGCCAAACGACTGCTCAACGCGATCGACCGGTCGCCGAGCACCTCGCTCTCGCACGACCTGTCCGAACTGCTCGACGACGGCGTGTTCACCGAGAGTTCGGTGCCGCTGCTGGGCATGGGACGGGACATCCCGGACGGGGTGGTCCGGATGCGCGAGGGCTGGCTGGACGTCGACTGGACCACCGAGACCAGCGAGGAGTACTTCAGCGGGGTGCGCGCCACCATGCGCGGGGTGTCGGAGGTGCTGGGCGGGGAGTACCGGGACAACCCGATGTGGCTGACCAAACGGATCATCACCGTGCACCCGCTGGGCGGGGCGCCGATGGGGCGGCACTCCGGCGAGGGCCTGTGCGATCCCTACGGCGAGGTGTACGGGTATCCGGGGCTCTACGTCGCCGACGGCTCGGCCATGCCGGGACCGGTCGGCCCGAACCCCTCCCTGACCATCGCGGCCTGGGCGGACCGCCTCTGTGATCGGCTCCTCGGGGGAGGGGAGTCCGAGTACGGATCCACGGTCGAGCCCATGGACCAGCACTGTTCGGAGGGAGCAGTGCGGGTCCCCGAGGAGCCGGCCGGCCGAGGGGGGCCGGCCGGCTCCGCCGGGTTGTCCTTCACCGAGGAGATGACCGGTTCCTTCGCCCTCGGCGAGACCGAACCCCGGCAGGGCGAGCTGGTCGGGCGGCGGGACGAGCGGGGGCTCTCCTTCCGCCTCACCATCGCCATCGAGGACCTGGACCGGTTCCTGGACGACCCGAGTCACCTGGCCAAGGCCACCGGCTGGCTGCACTGCGACGACCTGGGCGGTCGGCTCGCGGTGCCCTTCGGCCGGTTCAACCTGCTGGTGCCGGGCTCGGCCACGGACACCCGGCACATGTACTACCGGCTGCACCTGGACGACCTGGCAGGCAACCCGCTGACCCTGACCGGGCACAAGGACCTGCACGACGACGCCGGTCCTGACCTGTGGTCGGACACCACCACGCTGTACGTGCGGATGTACTCCGGGCACGTCTACGAGGACGACGAGCCTGGCGAGCCGATCGGCGCTGGCGTGTTGCACATCCGGAAACGGGACTTCCTGCAGCAGCTCACCACCATCCGGGCCACCGGACCAGATCCGCTGGGCTCGGTGGAGCGGTTCGGCCGGATGTTCCTTGGCAGGTTGTGGGAGGTCTACGGCCCGCGCGGACCGGAGGACGAGGAATGAGCGGTGGACTGGCGCTGGTGCTCTCCGGGGGCGGGGCGCAGGCGGCCTACTTCGGCGCGGGGGTGGCGCAGGGGCTGGCCGAGCTGGGGCGGACGCCGCGGATCTACTCCGGGACCTCGGCCGGTGCGCTCAACATCGGGCTGCTGGCCGGCGGGATGAGCCCGGACGCGCTGACCCACCTGTGGGCCGAGCTGGGTTCCGCCGACGTCTACCGCTTCCGCGCCGACCTGTACCGGCTGCTGCGGCCCTGGCAGCTGCTGCGGCTGGCCGACGACCTGGTGGGCAACGCGCTGGGCGTGATCGGCTGGACCTGGCTGCTGGACACCTCGCCCGCGCGCAAGACCCTGGCCAAGGTGCTCGACGGCGACCGGCTCTCGATCAGGGAGGGCGTGGTGGCGGTGGTCTCCGCGGTGGAGCACGCCACCGGCCGGGTCACCCGGTTCACCAACACGCTGCCGCCGGAGCACCGCCGCACCGACCGGTACCGCCAGGTCGAGCTGACCGTGGACCACCTGCTGGCCAGTGCGGCCGCGCCGGTGCTGTTCCCGCCGGTGGAGATCGACGGGGTGGAGTACACCGACGCCGGACTGGTCGCCAACACGCCGCTGTCCCCCGCGCTGGCCTACGAGCCGGACACCGTGGTGGTGGCCGCCTCCTCCCGGCGGCAGGCCACCGACCGGCCGGACTCGCTGGACGAGGCGCTCGGGCTGCTCTTCGCCAACGTGGCGCGGTTCGCGGTGGAGCAGGACTTCCGGCACGCGCAGACGGTCAACGAACTCGCCAAGACCGGGGCGACGGAGAAACGTCAGGTGGAGCTGGTGCTGGTGGAGCCCAGCGCGGACTTCAGCATCTCCGGGTTCGTCCGGTTCTCCCCGGACACCGCCCGCGCGGTCGCCGAACACGGCCGGTCCAGGGTGCTGGAACTGCTCGGCTGACGCCGCCGCCAGGCCACCACCACCGCTACCAGCAGCAACACTCCGAGCAGACCGAGGCTGACCCAGCTGGACACGGTGGCCACCAGCTCGTAGGAACGCCCGGCGGCCCAGCCGACGAGCACCCACAGCGCGCCCCAGACCGGCGCGACCGGCACGTTCCACCTGGCGAAGCGGTGATACGGCAGCCCGGCCATGCCGGCCAGTCGCGGCACCAGGGTGCGCGCGCCGACCACCCACTGGCCCAGCAACACGGCCCGTTCGCCGAAATCGCCGACCAGACCGCTGATCCACTGCCAGCGACGCGGGCCGATCCGGCGGACCGTCCAGCTCCGCGGCAGGTCACCGGTGCCGCCGAGGCTGCGGCCGCGACAGTAGGCCAGCTGCGAGCCGATCAGCGCCGCCGCGCCCGCGGTGATCATCGCGGGGACCAGCGGCACCGCGCCGAGCTGGGTGAGGAAACCGAAGACGAGCAGCGCGCTGGCCCCTGGCAGGATCACGCCGATGACCAGCGCGGCCTCGGCGACGAGCAGCAGCCCGACCGCGAGGAAGATCAACAGCGGCGGGAGTCCGCTCAGGTACTCCCGCAGCAGCTCGATCACGTCTTCGGGCGCCGGCACACGTAGGTGATGGCAGGCGGCACGTTGCGCCAGACCACCCGGGTGAGCAGCACCTCGTCGAAGACTGATTCGAGCAGGTAGCGGAACTTGCGCGCGCCGACCATGCCGAGCGCGTGCACGTAGGCGAAGGTGGTGAACACCCCGGTCTGGCCGATGCCGTCGGCGACGTGGCCGATGATCTGCCGCTGCACCTGCTCCGGGATCAGCACCCAGGGCAGGCCGGAGACGACCGCGTCCACCGAGCCGGGTTCGCCGTGACCGCGGTCGGCGAGCACCTTGTCCAGGTCGGCGGCGTTGGCGTTGACCACCTCGATCGCCGGGTAGGCCGACTGCACGTGCTGGGCCAGGTCCTGTTCCAGCTCGATGGCCAGGTAGCGGCCCCGGCCACCCAGCCGCGCCTCGATCGCGCCGCTGACCGCACCGGTGCCCGCGCCCAGCTCGACCACCAGCGGCTCGCCCTGGCCGGGCACGACCGAGGCGAGCCGGGCCGCCAGTGCCGGGGAACTGGGCACGACCGCGCCGATGAGGCTCGGCTGGCGCAGGACCGCGGAGACGAACACGGCCAGCGAGTTGCGTGGTGGGGGTGCGGATGTCACCCGACCAGACTGCCTTATCAGCCGGGTGTGATGTGCACGGGGATGTCCAATCTCAGGGCTTTTTCAGGGCTAGCGTCGGTTCATGAACGCTCTCCAACAGGTGTGGGGCGCGATCGGCGGCAGGCCCGCCGACCTGACCTCGGTCACCGTGACCAGCCCGGACGAGATCCTCCCGTCGATCTTCAAGGTGACCGAGGCCGCCACCGCGGCCGTGGCCGCGAGCACGCTGGCGGCGGCCAGGTTGTGGCACACCCGTAGTGGGCCCGCCCCCGAGGTGGTGGTGGACGGCCGGGCGGCGGTGACCGCGTTCCGCAGCGAGCGGTACCTGCGGGTGGACGGGGTGGCGCCGCCGGTGTGGGGGCCGTTGTCCGGGGATTACCCGACCGAGGACGGCTGGGTGCGGCTGCACTGCAACTACCCGGCGCACTACCGGGCGGTGCTGCGTGCGCTGGCGGTGCCCGAGTCCGCGGTGGCCCGCACGCTGCGCACCTCATCGGCGGTGGCGGTGGAGGAGGCGGTGCTGGCCGCCGGTGGCGTGGCCGCCGCCCAGCGCAGCCGCAGCCAGTGGCTGGCCAGTCCGCAGGCCAGGGCGTTGGCCAGGGTGCCGTTGGTGGAGTTGACCAGCCGTTATGACACTCCGCGCCGTCCGCTGGGTCCGGCGGAGCGGCCGCTGTCCGGGGTGCGGGTGCTCGATCTGACCAGGGTGATCGCCGGACCGGTGGCCGGGCGCACGCTCGCCGCGCACGGCGCGGACGTGCTGCGGGTGGGCGCGGACCATCTGGAGCTGGTGGACGCGCTGGTGGTGGACACCGGGTTCGGCAAACGCTTCTGCCACCTGGACCTGCGCACCCCCGAGGGCCGGGACGCCCTGCGGACGCTGGTCCGGCAGGCCGACGTGCTGCTCCAGGCGTTCCGGCCCGGCGCGCTGGCCCAGCTGGGGCTGGGGCCTGCGGACTGCGCCGCGCTCAACCCCGGACTGGTGACGGTGTCCGTCAGCGCCTACGGCCAGACCGGTCCGTGGTCGGGGCGGCGCGGGTTCGACAGCCTGGTGCAGATGGCCACCGGGTTCACCCACGAGACGGCCACCGCCGCCGACTCCGCCGTCCCGGTGCCACTGCCCGCGCAACTGCTCGACCACGCCACCGGCCACCTGGCCGCGCTGGCCGCGATCGAGGGGCTGCGCCGTCGCGCCCAGCACGGTGGCTCCTGGCACGCCGAGGTCTCCCTGGCTCGCACCGGAGCCTGGCTGGACGGGCTGGGCCGGATCGACGGGCTCGGCCTGCCGCCGGTCGAGGTCGCGGACCTGCTGACCGAGACGGACACCCCGTTCGGCCGGGTCCGGCATGTGCGCCCAGCGGGCACGATCGCCGGCCAGGCGCCGTACTGGGCGAGCCCGCCGCACCGGCCGGGCGCGGATCCCGCCGCCTTCGCCTGAGGTGACTCGGCCCTGACCTCAGGTTTGCGCGGGATGCGGCTCGGGCAGCCAGCGCAGGGCCAGCCACAGTTCAGCGCGGGTGTCCGGGTCCTGCGGGTCGCAGCCGAGCAGCTTGGCCGCGGTGGCCACCCGGTGCCGCACGGTGTTGCGGTGCACGCCCAGCATCGCCGCCGCGGTCTCCCAGTTGCCACCCCCGGCCAGCCAGGCACGCAGCGTCTCGATCAGCGGCGCGGGCGCTCCGGCCAGTGGCGCCAGCCGGGTCAGGGCGAATTCCGCGGCCTCGGCCGGGGGCACCAGCCCGTCCACGCCGGTGCGCGGCGATTCGATGATCGACCGGCCCTGCGCCACCGCCTGCTTCAGCAGCCGCTCCACCCGCCGCGCCGCCCCCGGCAGTCCGGCCCAGCGCACCGGCGCGCTCACCGCGACCAGCCAGCGCGGATCCGCCGCCAGCTGGCACGGCCCGGTCGCCGGGACCAGCGCACGCACCCCGCCGTCGGCGAGCAGTCCGGCCAGGGGGGTGCCCAGCCGGGTGGCCACCTCGGCGCGGTCGATCTCCCCTGCGGCCCCGGCCCGGCGCGCCCGCACCACCTGCCACTCGCCCCCCGCAGGCACCCCGGCGGCGGCCGCGACGTGCGGCTCCACCTCGGCCGCCGCGCCGTCGAGTACCAGCGCGAGCAGCGCGGTCACCGACTCCGCCACCGGCGTGGGCAGCCGGTCCGCGCCGCTCAGCACGGTTAGCAGGGCCACGCCGACCTCCAGGATCGCCCGGTCCGCGGTGAAGAAGGCCGGTTCCCGGCCCGCGACCAGCACCCGGTCGGTCCGGCCCAGCGCCTGGGCCACCACCTGGCCGCCGTCCCGGTGCGCGGTCGCCGAGGACGGCCCGCCCGGCGCCAGCAGCCGCGCGGCGAGTTCCTCCACCTCCCCGGTACCCGCGGGTACCGCTCCCCCGCTGCTCAGCCGATGCCGGGCGTCCACCAGGACCGCCCACCCGCCGAGTGCCGCGCCGAGTTGCCGGACCACCGCGGCCACCCCGTCCGGCCGGGCCGCCGCCCTGGTCAGCGCGGCCTGCGCGAGTGAGATCCGGTGCTGCCCGGCCCGTTCCTGCGCGGCCAGCATCAACGAGACGACCTGGCTGATCACCAGGAACGAGGTCCGGCTGGGCACCAGCAGCAACGGCAGCCCGTGCCGCTGGCAGGCGGTGACCAGGTCCGGTGGTACCTCGTCGTGCACCGGGGTCACCCCGAACCCGAGCCCCGCCGCGCCCGCCGCGACCAGCCGCCGCACGTAGCGGTGGATCTCCGCTCGCGAGTCCGGGAAGTCAACGCCAGCGGTCAGCAGCAGTTCGCCGCCGGTGAGGTAGAGCCCGGGGTCGGGCAGCTCGCAGATGTGCACCCAGCGGATGGTCCGGTCCGCCCTCGGCCCGCTGAGCTGGGTCAGCCCCAGATCGGTCCGGCCGAGCAGCTCGTGCAGACCAATGGTCACCGTGGCCATGCCGCGACCTCCCCACTACTGGACGAATCATCCTGGACTGTCGCATCCATTGTGCGAATCATCCACTTCGCAGCAGGTCGGCGGATCCCTACGGTCCTACCAACCTGGTTCCACTCGCGGCGAAGGAGGACCGGTGACGATCGACTCGGCGGTGATGATCACCTACCTGGTGGCCATGGTGGTCATCGGCTGGTGGGCGGCCCGACGGGCCAAGGACAAGAGCGGGTTCCTGGTCGCGGGCCGACGACTCGGCTACGTCATGTACTCCGGGACCATGTCCGCGGTGGTGCTCGGCGGCGCGTCCACGGTCGGCGGCATCGGGCTCGGCTACCAGTTCGGGCTGTCCGGGGCGTGGATGGTGCTGACCATCGGTCTCGGCGTGCTCGGCCTGAGCCTGGTCTTCGCCGCCCGGATCACCCGGCTCAAGGTCTACACGGTCAGCGAGATGCTGGACCTGCGTTACGGCGGCAAGGCCGCGCCGGTCTCGGGCGTGGTGATGTGGGCCTACTCGCTGATGCTGATGGCCACCTCAACCATCGCCTGCGCCACCATCTTCGGCGTGCTGTTCGGGATGCCACACATCCCGTCGGTGCTGCTGGGCGGCGGGATCGTGGTGGCGTACTCGGTGCTCGGCGGGATGTGGTCGATCACCGCGACCGACATCGTGCAGTTCGTGGTCAAGAGCGTCGGCATCCTGCTGGTGCTGCTGCCGGCCGCGATCATCAAGGCAGGCGGTTTCAGCGCGATGGCGGCGAAGCTGGAGCCGCAGTTCTTCTCGCTGTGGACCATCGGCGGCGAGAACATCTTCAAGTACGTGCTGCTGTACTTCTTCGGCCTGCTCATCGGCCAGGACATCTGGCAACGGGTCTTCACCGCCCGAAATGACAAGGTCGCCCGCGTCGGCGGCACCTTCTCCGGCATCTACTGCCTGGTCTACGCCTTCGCCGGCGCCCTCATCGGCACCGCGACCAAGGCCCTGTACCCGGCACTGGAGTCCAGGGACCGCGCCTTCGCCACCATCGTCACCGAGGCATTGCCGGTCGGCCTCAAGGGCCTGGTCCTGGCCGCCGCACTGGCCGCGGTCATGTCCACCGCCAGCGGCGCCCTCATCGCCTGCGCCACCGTGGCGGGCAACGACCTGTGGCCCCGGCTGCGCCGCAACCCCGCAGCAGGCGACGACCTGCGCACCACCCGCCTGTTCACCCTGGTGCTGGGCCTGCTCGGGGTGGCCATCGCCTGCCTGGTCTCCGACGTGGTCACGGCGTTGGATGTCGCCTACAACCTCCTGGTGGGCGGCCTGTTGGTACCCATCCTCGGCGGCCTGGTCTGGCGCAGAGCCACCCGCACCGGCGCTCTGACCGCGATGACCCTGGGCGGCCTCACCGTCATCGGCTGCATGGCCTACTTCGGCCTCTCCGCCCAGGAACCGATCTACCTGGGCCTGCTCGTCGGCCTGATCAGCTTCATCACGGTCAGCCTGCTCACCCCACCCGACGACCCAGCCCGCCTGGCGGCGTGGACCCGCAGACTCGCCGGCAAGGACGCCCCCACCGAACCAGTGCCAACCCCATGACCGCCCCCGCCCAGAGCGGACCCACCAGCACCCCGGCCACTTCCGGCATGCCGACCGTGCCCTCCACGGTTCCCGGCCAACCCACCGTGCCCGCGCCCTCCACAGATCCCGGCATGCCGACCGCGCCCACTCCCCCCGCGATCCCCGGCCAGCCCGCCATTCCCAATCCCCCCGCGGTCCCCAGCCCACCCGCCGTTCTCACTCCCTCCGCCACCCGCGGCCAGTCCGCCATCCCCAGTCCGCCGGGGAGCCCCCGCTCGCCCGGCACCTCCGCCACCCGCGGCCCGGTCGACGCGGCCCGGGTCCCCCGCTTCGCGGGCTGGTCCACCTTCGCCCGGCTACCCCGCCGCGACGAGGTCGACCACTGCGACATCGGCGTCCTCGGCTTCCCCTTCGACGCGGGCGCCTCCTACCGCCCCGGCGCCCGCTTCGGCCCGGCCGCGATCCGCGAGGGCAGCCGCCTGCTCCGCCCCTACCACCCCGGCCTGGAGATCTCCCCCTTCGCCGGCGTCCAGGTCGCCGACTGCGGGGACGTGGTCGCCAACCCGTTCGACATCGCCGAGGCCCTGGCCCAGATGACCGCCGCGACCACCGCCCTGGTGGCCACCGGCGCCACCCCGGTCGCCCTCGGCGGCGACCACACCGTCGCGCTGCCCATGCTGCGCGCGGTCGCCGACAGGCACGGACCAGCGGCGCTGTTGCACTTCGACGCCCACCTGGACACCTGGGACAGTTACTTCGGCGTCGCGCACACCCACGGCACGGTGTTCCGCCGCGCCGCCGACGAGGGCCTGCTCGACACCTCCCGGCTCACCCACGTCGGCATCCGCGGCCCGCTCTACGGCCCCGGCGACCTGGCAGCCGACGCGGCACTCGGCTTCCAGGTGGTCACCTCGATGGACCTGGAAGAGACCAGCGCCCGCGAGATCGCGGCCGGCATCGCCGCCCGGATCGGCGACGCCCCGCTCTACATCTCGGTGGACATCGACGTGCTCGACCCCGCGCACGCCCCCGGCACCGGCACCCCGGAGGCAGGCGGGCTGACCAGCCGGGAGCTGCTCGGCATCCTGCGCGGCCTGGCGGGCTGCCACCTGGTCGGCGCGGACGTGGTTGAGGTCAGCCCGGCCTACGACCACGCCGAACTGACCGCGATCGCCGCCGCGCACACCGCCTACGAACTGATCAGTCTCATCGCGATGCACAAGGAGAAGAACCCGTGATCACTCGGGTCAGCAGCAAGGTCGCTTCGTTCACCGAGTCGGTGATCCGGGAGATGACCCGGTTGGCCACCGCGCACGACGCGGTGAACCTGTCTCAGGGCCTGCCCGACTTCGCCTGCCCGCCGGAGCTGAAGCAGGCGGTCAAGGACGCGGTGGACGCCGACCTGAACCAGTACCCGATCACCTTCGGCGAGGCCGGGCTGCGCGAGGCGATCGCCACCAAGACCGCCTGGGCCTACCCGGGCTGGCAGGTCGACCCGGAGACCGAGATCTGCGTGACCTGCGGCGCCACCGAAGCCATGGTCGCCACCATGCTCGCCCTGGTCGAACCGGGCGATGAGGTGATCATGTTCGAGCCGCACTACGAGAACTACGGCCCGGACGCGGTGCTCGCCGGGGCCACCCCGCGGTTCGTCTCGCTGCACCGCCCGGACTGGTCCATCGACGAGGCCGAGCTGCGCGCGGCGTTCACCGAGCGCACCAGGGCCATCGTGGTGAACACCCCGCACAACCCGACCGGCAAGGTGTTCAGCCGCGCCGAGCTGGAACTCATCGCCGAGCTGTGCCAGCGCCACGACGTCCTGTGCATCACCGACGAGATCTACGAGCACATCCACTTCCTCGGCGACGGCGGCCACATCCCGCCTGCCACCGTGCCAGGGCTGGCCGACCGCACGATCACCATCAACAGCGTGTCCAAGACCTACGCGGTCACCGGCTGGCGGGTCGGCTGGACCATCGCCCCGGCCTGGGCGACCAAGGCGATCCGCACCGTGCACGACTTCCTCACTGTCGGCGCGCCCACCCCGTTGCAGGCGGCCTCGGTGACCGCGCTGCGTCTGCCGCCGGAGTACTACACGGGCCTGGCCGCGCACTACCGCGAACTGCGGGACCTGCTCTGCCCGGCGCTGACCGAGATCGGCTTCCGGCTGCACGTGCCGGACGGCGCCTACTACGTGCTGTGCGGCACCGAGGACCTCGACCCAGCGGGCCACGACATCGAGTTCGCCCGCCGTCTGGTCACCGAGCTGGGCGTGGCCGTGGTCCCGGGTTCGTCCTTCTACGCCAACCCCGAGGAGGGCCGGAAGCTCATCCGCTTCGCCTTCCCCAAGCGTCCCGACACCCTGCGCAGCGCCATCGACCGCCTGCGCGCACTGCACCGTGTCCCAGCCAACACCTAGCCTCTGAGCTGCACAAACACGGCGGGTCCCGATCCAGGGGACCCGCCGTTTCCCTGTTCGAACCCAAGTCATGGTTGCGTCTCTGACTGTTCGCGATATATCGTGAACACATCGACGACACGATCAGCGTGTCGCGACTGTTCAAGGAGAGATCGCTATGACTGCCCATGCAGCAGCTTTCGGCCCCTGGTTCGGCGGCCCCCGCACTCGGCGGACGCCCTGGACCATGTTGGGCATGCACAACGACACCGGCGAAGGCCGCGGCGAGCGCGGTGACCGTGAGGATCGCGGCGACCGCGACCGCGACCGCCGAGGCGACCGCGAGGAGCGCGGCCACCGACGTGGCGGCCCCCGCGAGCGCGGCCACGGCGGCCGAGGCCGAGGCGGCCACCGCCACTTCTGGGGCTGGACCCCGGACCGGGGTCCTGGCGGCCCGCGCCACGGCGTACCGTTCCCGCCCATGCCCCCCGGATTCGGCGGCCCCGGCAGCGGCTGGCAGCGCCCCAAGGTCGGCCGCGGCGACGTCCGGGCAGCGGTGCTGCTCGTACTGGTCGACGGCCCCACCCACGGCTACCAGCTCATCGCCGACATCACCGAACGCAGTGACGGCTTCTGGCGCCCCAGCCCCGGCTCGATCTACCCGGTGCTCAAGCAGCTCACCGAGGAAGGTCTGGTCGTCTCGGAGAAGGAGGGTGGCCGCCAGATGGTCGAACTGACCGAGGCCGGCCGCGCCTACGTCGCCGAGAACGAGGCCGAACTGGCCGTGGTCTGGGACACCGTCAGCGGCGGAGTCGACACCACCGTGGTCGAACTCCAGGAGCTACTCGGCCAGGTCCACCAGGCCGCCCTCCAGGTCGCCGCCGCGGGCACCCCGGAGCAGACCGCCCGAGCCCGCCAACTCCTCGCCGAGGTCCGCCGAAACCTGTACCGGATCCTGGCCGAAGAGGACGAGCAGCAGTGACCGGCCCGGCCGGGGCGTGACCGAACACCGGTCACGCCCCACGCCGCCGCCACCCGCACGGCTCAACAACCCCGCCGCGGCCCGGCGCAGCCGTTATCCCAGCGCGACCGATGCCCACGGACCTCTTGGCTCACAACGGCTTCCGCGCCACCCGCGTACCAAGAGCGTCCAGCCATCGCCGCGCACCACCCGGCTCACACCACCCGGCCTATTCCATTCCGCGCCCACCATTTGGGCGCCCACCGCCCGGCAAGCTCCATCCAGTGCGCACCACCCGGTCGAATCAACTGGCACGCACCACCCCGTCGAAATAGCCGGCACGCACCACCAGGTGCGGAACCCACCGGCGCGCGCTATCCGTTGCGGCGCAACCGATGCCGGACAAACCGATCGCCGTGACGGGCCCGCGCACCCCAGTGGCGCATCGCCCAGCCTGACCCGCACAGCCCCGCCTCACCCGGCCGAAGTCACCGGAGTCAGCAGGCCGCGGCCAACCGGGCCAGCTGGTCCGCGCTCAGTTCCAACTCCGCCGCGGCCAGTGACTCCTCCAGCTGCGCCACCGAGCTGACCCCCAGCACCGGCACCACCAACGGGTTGCCGTGCAACAGCCACGCCAGCACCACCTGGTTCACCGTGGCGCCCAGTTCGGTGGCCACCGCCTGGAGCACGGCGATCTTGCGCTGAGTCCCCGGGTGGTCGTAGTGCTCGTGCAACGGCCGGTCCGGCCGGGTGTAGGCCCCGAACAGCAACGTCGTGTACGCGGTCAGCACCAGGTTGTCCTCGGTGCGCACGTAGTCCAGCAGCTCATCGCTGGCCTGGACGTGCCCGGCCTGGCGCAGCTTGACGTCCGGCCGCGGCCGGAGGTAGCTGTGCCGGAACTGCAGAACGCCGTACGGTGCGAGCCCGTCCTGCTTCGCCAGTTCCCGCGCGCGGTCGATCCGCCAGGTCGGGTGGTTGCTGCAGCCGGGCACCCGCACCTTGCCCTGTACGACGGCCTTGCCGAACGCGCCGACCGTCTCGGCCAGCGGCACGGAGCGGTCCTCCATGTGCGCGTAGTACACGTCCAGGTGGTCAGTGCCCAGCCGACGCAGACTGTTGTCGAGCTGGGTGCTGATCACCTCGGCGGACAGGCCTTCCGCGTTGTCCGGGAACGCCCCGGGCTTGGCCGGGTCCGGCAGCGCGCCCACCTTGGACGCCAGCACCACCTCGGACCGGTTTCCCCTGGTGCGCAACCAATCTCCGAGCAGGTTCTCGCTCTCGTCGCCCTTTCCGCTCTCGGTCCAGAACACGTAGTTGTTCGCGGAGTCGATGAAGTTCCCGCCGGCCTCGACGAACCGGGCGAGGATGGCGAAGGAGGTGTCCCGGTCCACTGAGGACCCGAACGGCAACGCGCCAAGGCACAACACGCTGGCCCGCGGTCCGTCCGGCCCGCCAAGGGTGATCTTTCGCATGCGCCGAGCCTGTCGGCTGGAGCGCGCTCCAGGTCAAGCCTTACGCGACACGAGTTTTTCCAGCACCGTCACCGCGGCCTCGGCGCCAGGCTCGGCGTTCACCAGCTTGCCGAGCCGTTCCGCGCGCTGTGCCATGGCCGCGTCGGTTGCGGCGAGGTGGATCGCCTCGGCCAGCGCGGCCGTGGTCAGCGTGCGCTGCGGAATCGGCGGCGGCGCCACTCCGAGCTGGTGCATCCGCCGTGCCCACTGCGGTTGGTCCACCCCGAACGGGCAGGTCACCTGCGGCCGTCCGGCAGCGACGGCCGCGGCGCTGGTGCCGCCGCCACCGTGATGCACCACCGCGGACACCCTGGGGAACAGCCAGTCGAACGGCACGTGCTCGGCCTGGAAGACCTCCGCGGGCAGTTCGTCCGCCTGCAATCCGCCCCAGCCGGACACCAGCACCGCCCGCACACCCGCCAGCCGCACCGCGTCCAGGACGGTGCGCGCCGAGCGCCGCGGATCGCCGCCGACAGTGCTGCCGAAGGTCACGCACACCGGTGGTGAACCGGCGTCCAGGAACTCCACCAGCTCACCCGGCGGTGCCCAGTCCGTGGCCGCGGGCAGGAACCAGTAACCCATGCTGTGCACGGCATCCGGCCAGTCCGGCGCGGGCGGGAACACGTGCGGGCTGAACGCGTGCAGCACCGTCGTGTGCCTGCCGTCCGGCTGGCGCAGCGGGTCGTGCGATCCCCGGCGCCGAGGCAGGCCGAGCACCTGCTCCCGCCACCGGTCGGTCGGTCCGGACAGCAGTCGTCCGGACCAGGCGAGCAGTGTGTAGGTGAACCGGTTGAACGCCGGCGGCAGCCAGTCCGGCACCGAGATCAGCGAACAGGGGAACGCATCCGTCGGCACGTAGGAAGGTTGCGGCGAGGCCAGCACCGACGGAACTCGTAGCTTCTCCGCGATGTGCTGCCCAGCCGTGATTGGGTGATGTACCACCAGGTCGGGCCCGAACGCCGCGGCCGCCCAGCTGTCCTCGAGCACAGCGGTCGCCGCGTCCTCGCCGCGCCGGAGGGCTTCGAGCCAGGCCACTCCGGATTGCAGCGCGCCGCCTTCTCGCGAAGCTCGAAGCTCCGCGCTGTCGGCCAGCTCAACAAGGGCATCACTGATCGGCGCAAAAGGCAAATCGTGCTCGGCGACGTAGGACTCGAAGCGGGCGGGCGCGGCCAGCACCACCTTGTGACCAGCGCGATCGAGCGCGCGGCCGAGCGCGACGAAAGGCTGGATGTCCCCCAGCGAGCCATAGGCGAGCAGCAGCACGTTCATCGTCGTTGCCCCGTTTGCGCGTCGTCGTTCCGTCAATGCGACGAACACAATCGGTTGCAGCCTCCTGTCCGGTACCCCCCAAAGTATGAGTCAGGCCCGAGTTCACGTACTCGAAACCACCAGACATCACTGATTGTGCCGCCGTTTCGGCAAGACCCTGGCGGCGGTATCCCACGGTCGTGGGAACTGGCTACGTTTGGCCAGGACATGGTCGGAACCTCCCCTCGGAGGCGCTACTGTGCATGGCGAGGACGTTCCCTGGTGGCCAGGTATCTTCCGTCCTCTGCTGCATCGCGTGGCTCCTGATGCCGACCAGCTTCAGGTGACCCGAGAGCTCCGGGTCTGGTTCGCGTTGTGCAACTCCCCCGCCGTGCCGCCGAACCGGAGGCGGGCCGAGTACTCAGCCCGATATTGCCCCGCGTGTGTGCGATCCACGCCCAGGTTCCGCCATGTCAACCAGAATCAGGAGGTCCCCACACCCATATCCCCACCAGGCCACCATCCCCAGCCCGAACCGCCTCATCCCGGTCACCCCCACCGCGGCACGCACCCGCAGTCGAGTCGATTCCTTTCAGGCCAACCTCGGCGCGGCAGGCCCGGCCCTCGCTGAACCAGCCCACAGCGGCCAGGCGCGGCACTGCTCCCGGACTTCTTCGAGCCAGTCCGGCGGCAAGCCAAGCCGGAGAACCCATCCCGCTGGTTCGGCAGGCCCCGCCGGGGCATCGGCGCACTGGACCGTCCGAGCAGGTCCAGTTGTCCGCCGGCCCCGGCTACCAGCCAGGCACGTTGCCCGGCAGGCACGCAGTCCTGCCAGGCACACAGTGCGACCGCGGTCAGGGCTCGGGTCCGAGATGAGGCGACAAGGGCTCCGGCCAGGCCAGGCAGGACTACCTGTCCGTGCCGGGCCAGCCAAGCCGGTCCCCGCGGCCGGCACCCCATCGATCCAGGCACTGAGCCGGCCTAGGACGGCTCAGCCGCCAGATCGTCCGGGGTGCGAACCGCGAGGACTGCCCAGCAAGCCCCTGCGAGTTGAGGCATGGTCGCGACTGCCTCAACTCGGCCGGCGGCTTCCGCTGGACCGCACGAGCCCGCACGGGAGTGGATCCATCCCGTGTTGCCCGTGCGGCCCCAGTGGAGGCCGACCGGATGGGGTTGGGCCAAGGCTGGCCCGGCACCGCCCGAACCTGGCCGGTGCGGATCTGTCCCCGGCGTGTGGTCCTCGCTGCGCGCCGGGGTCAGACCGCGGCCCTGGTCTCCCGTGGACGGCGACGCTGGCTCAGGTCGGTGATGCCCGGCGGCTGGTAGAAGCTGTCGTCGGGATTCAGGACCGTGCCGGGCGGCACCAGTTCGTCGATGCGGTTCAGCACCTCGTCCTCGAGCACGGTGTCCTTGCCCGCCAACAGGTCCGCGAGCTGCTCCGGGGTGCGTGGGCCGATGATGGCCGAGGTCACCGCGGGGTGGGACAGCACGAACGCCACGGCGAGGTGGGCCAGCGAGTGGCCCGAGTCCGCGGCGAGCTTGAGCAGCTGTTCGATCACGGCGTACTTCCGCGCGTTGGCGGGGATCGCCGGGTGGAACATCTGCTGCTGCACCGGGTGCGCGCCCTCGGGCAGCTGGTAGCCGGGCCGGTAGCGGCCGGTGAGCCAGCCCCGGTTGAGCGGGCCCCAGGTCAGCACGCCCATTCCATATCGAGCGCAGGTCGGCAGAACGGAGGTTTCGGCTGCACGGTTGAAAATCGAATAGGGCGGCTGCTCGGTGCGCATCCGAACATGGCCGCGCCGTTCCGACTCCCACTGCATTTCCACGATGAGTTCGGCCGGGAAGGTCGAGGTGCCCGCCGCGCGAACCTTGCCCGAGCGCACCAGATCTGACAGTGCCCCAAGGGTTTCGTCCAGGGCGGTGTCCTCGTCGGGCCGGTGTAGCTGGTACAGGTCCAGGTGGTCGACGTCGAGCCGGCGGAGGCTGTCCTCCACGGCGCGCACCAGCCACCGGCGGGAGCCGCCGCGCCGGTTGGCGTCCTCGCCCATCGGTAGGTGCGCCTTGCTGGCCACGACGATGTCGTCGCGGCGGCCTTTGAGTGCCTTGCCGAGGATTTCCTCGGACTCGCCGTTGGAGTAGACGTCGGCGGTGTCCACGAGGTTGATTCCCGCGTCGAACGCGGTGTGGATCATTCGTACCGCTTCGCCGTGGTCGGCGTTGCCCATGGCGCCGAACATCATCGCGCCGAGGCAGTAGGGGCTGACCTTGATTCCGGTGCCGCCGAGGGTGCGCAGCCGCATGTCTCGTGTCCCTCAGTTTGTGGTGGGATAACGGATCTGCTCGACCCGAGACATCACCGTATCGGCTTAATGTGAATACACAACACCCATGTTGCGTATTCACGGAGAGATGCAACGGCTGGGTATCGCCTGCCCATGTCCTTGGAACCGCCGCTACGCGCGGATGCGGAACGCACCCACCACGCGTTCCTGCGCGTGGCCGACCGTTTGCTGAGCGCGGATCCAACGACCACAGTGCGGCAGATCGCCAACGCCGCCGGAGTGGCCCGCACGACCGTGCACCGCCGGTTCGCCACCCGAGAGGCCCTGGTGGCGGCGATGATTGACGCCATCATGGCCCAGGTCGAGCACGCGATCAATGCCGCCTGCACCGAAACCGCGCCGCCGCTGGTCGCCTTGCACCAACTGGCCGCGAATCTGGTGACGGTGAAGAGCGTCCGGCGGTGCACACCGAAGCGGCAGGCGCTGACCGATTCCGAGACGCTGTCGTCGGAAGACCGGGCCCGGGGCAAGTCGCAGGCACTGTCCGAGCGGATTACCGCGGCCGGGCTGCTGGCTGCCGAGGTCTGCCGGGCCTGGCCGAACGTGTTGTCACCACGCTTTCCCACGGCCCAGGCCGTCGCGGTTGAGCCGTGGGCACGGCGACCGGAGTCGCCGTGCCCACCCCCAGGCTCCCCTGCCACCAACACTCTCGCACCGGCACGGCGGGATCCCTCCCGCTGCGAGGTGAGCCTGTTCCCCCTCGGGAGTGAGCCTTGCCGTCAGCCGAAGCTGCGACACCGTCGGCTGCTCGCCGCTTCGGCCACCGTATCCAGCAGGCAGTGCAATCCGACCGCCGTGGTGAAGTCCGGGTCCTGCGGTGTCCCGGTCCGTACCGCCCGCACAAGTTCCGCGTACAGGCGGGCCACGCCCTGCGCCGGCCCCGCCGACACCGTGGCCACCCCACTCCGATAGCTCTCCGGCACCGGAAGAACCTCCAGCGCCGACATCAACTCCAGCACCGAGGCGGTTCCCCACGATGGGTGCAGGCCCGGCCCGGCAGGCGCAGTCGCCGCCCTGCCGTCGGCTCGTGCCCCGATCACCCGCGAGGCGACCGCCTCGAACCCGTCGCCCTCGACTGGCGAAGCGACTGTCTCCGGCTCGGCCATCGCCGCAGTGGTCGACACGATCCTTGCCGCTGGTGAACCCATTGGCATCCGGCTGGCGATCGTGCTTGCTCCACCTCGCGAGCCCCGGGCCAACAGCACGGTGGACTCCTGTTCGCCGATCCGTCCCGGGCAGGCCAGGATCAGCGCACCACGGCGGCCCTGCACCTCCATGCGGAAGCCAGTGCCACCGGGGGCGCCGGCTTGCAGGTGCGCGGAGATGGCGACGCCGGATTCCAGGAGTCCCTGGACGAGGACCTGGTCCGGGGAGTTCACGCCGGGGCAGCGGGTGGCGAAGGTCGCGGAGAGTTCGGCGAGTTCGCCCAGGCAGAAGCGGAGGATGTCCAGGGCCTGGCCACCGTCGCCGGTGAGCAGGGACTCGCCGGCCGAGGATTCCGGTGGGGTGGCGGGCGCGGCGCTGAGGGTCACGCCGAGTACCTCGCCGATTTCGCCGCGCGCCAGGAGGTCTCGGACGAAACGTACGCCGGGGTCGGCTCGGCCGCGCAGGCCGACGACATGGTGGACGCCGGATTGGGCGGCCAGGGTGCGGAGTTCGATGGCGGATTGGACGTTGGTGGTCAGCGGCCACTCGCAGAAGACGTGTTTGCCCGCGGCCAGCGCGGTGCGCACCAGGTCGTCGTGACCGGGGACCGGGCCCGCGATGGTGACGATGTCCACCTGGCGGTGGGTGACCAGTTCGGTGGGGTTGGCACAGGCGAACTGGGCGCCCCACTGGTCGGCGACTGCGGTGGCGGACTGTTCCGGGTCTGCCACCGCGAACAGCTCAACGCCGGGAAGTCCTTGCAGCGCGGGGAAATGCGCGCGGGTAGCCCAGCCCCGCGCCAGCTCAGCGCCGATCACCCCGACTCGCATTGCCCTACTCATGCAAGCAGCATGAAACCTCCAGCTTGCTGGAGGTCAACCCCCGAATGCGCGCTTGGGTGGCACCGGGGCGACCATGGGCGCGGTGTCACTGATGGGTTCGGCGCCCGCGCACAGCTTGGTCAGGTCGGCATCGGACACACAGCGCGCCGGGAAAGCCGCCGAGTGCACCCGGGTGGTGATCTCCGCCACCGGGAGGTCCGCGGTGGAGCCGACCAGGACCAGGTTGCCGAAGCGGCGGCCGCGCAGCACCGCTGGTTCGGCGACCAGCAGGACCTGCGGGAAGACCAGCCGCAGGGTGGCCACGACGCGCCGGGCGAACTTCAGGCCGGGGCCGTCGGTGACGTTGACGATCACGGTGCCCTCCGGCCGCAGTACCCGGGCGATATCGCCGACGAACTCCTGGGTGGCCAGGCCGCCGGGCATGGAGGCGCTTTGGAAGGCGTCCAGGACAACAAGATCCGCCGAGTCGTCGCGCCGGGTGGTGACCCCCTCCCTGCCGTCGCACACCCGTACCCGCAGGGCGGGGACGGTGCGCAACTGGAGGTGTTCGCGGACCAGGTCGATCAGTTCGCCGTCGGCGTCGAAGACCAGTTGCCGCGAACCGGGCCGGGTGGCCGCGATGTAGCGGGGAACGGTGCAGGCGCCGCCGCCGATGTGCAGGGCGTCCAGGGCGGCTTCGGGCTGGCCGAGGCAGTCGATGACGTCACCGATGCGGCGGATGTAGTCGAATTCCAGGTGGGTGGGGTCGTCAAGGTCCACATAGGACTGGGCGACACCGTCGACACTGAGCAGCCAGCCGTTGGGCCAGTCGAGATCGGCGAGCAACTCGGCCATGCCGAACCGCACCGGGTACTGACCGGGCACCGGGCCACGCACCACACTCCGCTGCCCCTTGGATTCCCGCCCGCGCCGCATCCAGCCCCGTCCTCGATTGCCATTTGGCCAACCCGCCAACCCTAACCTCCGGCGTCGGAGGGAGTGGAGGGCGGAGCAGAGACGCCGACGGACGGGGCGGGAGCCGGGGTGCGCCGGGGCAGAAGCGCGAGCGGGCGGAGCGGGCCGGGCAGTCCGGGCTGGACGAACGGGCCGGGCGGGCGGAACGGGGCGGGCGGACGGAACGGGATGAGCGGGGCGGGGTGGGATGAGCGGGCGGGCGGGATGAGCCGGAGCGGAGCAAGGCTGTGCCGGACTGAGGCAGGTTGGGCGCGAGACAGAGCTAGGAGCGAATCAAGTCGAGGACGGGGCGAAGGCGAGATTGGGGCAAGGGTGAGCGGGGCGGTGCGAGGACGGGGCGGGGTGTTCTTGGGGCGAGATGAGGGGGCCGAGGGCTGGGCCGGAACTGACTCCGCCCGCCGAGCCGGGACGAGGGACGCCCGGCCCGGCGGGATGTGGTGGGGCTCGCGCGGGTTAGACGGCGTTCGGGAAGGTCGCGGTGAAGCGGGTTCCGTTGATCTCGCCGCGGATCTTGAGCGTGGGTCTGGGGTGGAAGGGGTTCCAGCGCAGGGTGAGTTGGGTGGTGGTGGCGCCCTGGGTGATGGTGAGGGTGGCGGTTGCTTCTTCGGTCTGGGCGGGGATGGTGATCGTGCCGGTGACTGCGGCGTCGGTGACGTGCTGGACGTTGTCCAGGCGGATCTGGGGGTTCTCGTAGTGGATGGTGCCGCCGCGGACTCCGGGGAGTTGTTTGCGGCCGGCTTGCAGGGCGGTGTTGGGGTTTCGGCGGGACAGGGCGTCGTTGGCGGTGGTCAGGGCGACTGCGAGGGCTGTGCGTTGGGGGCGGGTGAGGGTGGGGGCTTGGGGGGTGGGGAGGGTTTTGGTGGTTTGGGGGAAGTGGGCTTGGGCCTGGTAGGTCTCGGCGGTGCAGGTGGGGGTGGGTTTGGCTGGGGTGGTGAGGAAGGTGCGGACTGCCTGGGTGACGCAGGGGGTGTAGGAGTAGTTGGCGATGCTGGAGACGTGCTGGCCGAAGGGGACGATCAGGGCCCGGCCCTGCGGGACTGCGGCGGCCAGGGTGCGGGCTGCCTGGTCTCCGCCCAGGTCCAACTGGCCGCCGATAGCGAGCAGGGGGACGTTGGGGAGGGTGGCGCCGGGTGGGATCAGTGGGGTGGGGCGTGGGGTTGGCCAGTTGGCGCACCAGTCCTCGGTCCAGCCGAAGGCGCCCATGACCTCGGCGGCGGTCACCGGGCGTTCCGGGTTGGCCTGGCGGTAGCGGGCCAACTCCTCGCGGCGGACTTCCGGGGTGGCTTCGCGGGAGAAGGGGTGGGCGCCGTCGGCGCACCAGTAGGCGAAGAACGGGGCGGTGTAAGGGGATCCGCGGGGTGGGAGGGTGGGGCCGGTGGCGGCCAGGCGATGCAGGGGGGCTGGGTCGTTGGTGAGGTAGGCGTGGATGGCGGCGTTGATTTCTCGGCCTACCGAGGGTTCGCCGGGTTTGGCGATGAGGTCGGTGAGGGCGAAGAGCGGGACCTTGGGGTCGGGGGTGGCGCGGAGGCGGGTCATCAGGGCGGACCAGCGGTTCGCGGGGGTGCCGGGCAGGGCTCGGCAGGCCGGTGACGGGGTGCAGATCGCGGTGAGCTGGGTCGCGGTGACCTTGAGGCGGTCGTTGAAGGTTTCGCCGGTCGCGTAGCCGTCGGGGCCCACCTGGGTGCTGCTGTCGGAGATGATCGCCTTGGTGCGCTGGGGAAAGCGGACGGCGTAGGCGGTGGCGTCGCGGGTGCCGTAGGACGTGCCGTAGAGGGTCAGGGCCGGGATGCCCAGGGCGGCGCGGACGGCTTCGATGTCGGTGACGCGCTGGTCGGTGGTGAAGAACTGGATCCGGGGGCCGATGCGGGTGGTGCAGTCGGTGAACGTCTGGGGTGTGGTCAGGTCGAGGTCGGGGCAGGCGAAGGGGGCGGCCTGGCCGAAGCCTCGGCGTTCCACGGCGAGGACGTCGAAGTTGGCCGATTCGGCCCCCAGGGCCCGGCGGTGGCCTTGTACGGCGCCGCCGAGGGAGGAGGCCGGGCCGCCGCCCAGGGCGAGGACGGTGCCCGCGGCGGGGCGGGACTGGTCGGTGCGGGGGTAGTGGGTGAACGGGATGGGGATGTGTTCGCCGGTGGGGTCTGACCAGTTGAGGGGGACTTCGAGGGTGCCTTCGCACTGCTGGGTGGCGGTGGCGCAGGAGTGGGTGGGCGGAGCGGTGGGTGAGGACAGGGCGAGGGCTGCGGTTGTGGGGACGGGTGCGGTGGGGTTCGCGACGGTGATGGGGGTAGGGCGAGGTGCGGCGGCGGCCGGGATGGCGGAGACGGCGGCGGGGCTGGGGACGGTGGGAATGGTGACGATGGCGGGTTGAGGGGAGGCGGCTGTGGCGATGGCGGCGACGGTCGTGGCGGAGGCAGCGACGGTGGAGGTGGAGGTGGAGGCGGAGGCAGCGGCGGTCGTGGTGGAGACGGAGGCAGTGAGGGCGGTGGCTGCGGTCGTGGCGGAGGTGGTGACGGCGGAGGCAGGTTGAGGTGTGGCGGAGGCGAACGCGGGCAGGGTGAAGGCCAGCAGGGTGGCGGGCAGGATTGTGCGGATTGTGTTGGGGTGCATGGAGACCTTCCCTTGGTGTGGCTGGAAGGTATTCACGCCGTGGGGGTGGGGGCGTCAACCTGGGGTGCCAGGTGTGGGGTGGTACCTGGGTTGCAGGCGGGGGTGGCGGGTGAAGTTAGGGCCAGGGGTTGAGGGTTGGTAAGGGGGTGCCGGGGGTGGTGGTTACCGGGGTGGGTGGGACTCGGCCGGCCAACCAGGCTGCGATGGCGGTGGGGGTGCCTTGCAGGGACACGGGGTGGGGCAGGCGGGGTTGTAGGTAGGTGGTCAGGTAGGTGGTGAAGGCTTCGGGCCAGTCGGTGGGGGTGTAGGTGAGCCGTAGGTCTGTGGTGTGGATTTCTGTTTCTCGCCACCAGGCCAGGGCGGTGTCCTCCAGGGTGCCGGCGCGGTAGGTGACTGGGCGTTGCCAGTCCGGTGGGGTGGACCTGTTCCAGGTTGCTTCCAGGGTGTCCAGGGACTGGTGCAGGGTTGGGAGCAGGAGTTCGGGTGGGTGGTGGGCGGCCGCCTCGATGGCGGCGTCCCGGGCTGGGCGGCCGCCGTCGTAGACCTCGATCTGGGCGCCCTGGTAGGCGTACTCGGCCTGGCGGGTGAAGGCGGCGGCCAGGTTGGTCAGGTGGGCGACCACGTGGCCTCGGGTCCAGCCGGGCAGGGCAGAGGGGGCCGCGGTGTCGAAACCGGTGCGGGCCAGGGCGCGGAGGCGGTTGTTCGCGGTGTGCAGGGCCTTGGTCAGGTCGGGGGTCATGGGTCTCCTAATGGGTTTTGGGTAGTTAACCATTAGGGTGTGACTGTGGGCAGTGGTGTGGTGGTCGTGGCGTTGGCGAGCACGATCCGGCATGACGGGCGGGGTGGGGTCGCCGACGACCTCGGGGATCTGGACCGGTATCGGCGTTGGTTGCGGGATCCGGACGCCGATGAGCTGACCCGGCTCGCGTTGGTGGGGTTGCGGCGGGCGGTGCGGTCGCTGTTCGCGGTGCTGGTCGCGCCGGAGCCGCCGAGTGCGCCGGATGCGAGCCGGTTGTTGCCGGTGGCGGAGGCGGTGGGGCGGATCAACGCGGCGGTGTTGCCGACTCGGGCTGTGCTGGAGTGGGGGGACGAACCCGTTGCGCGGGTGGAGATCGCGGGGATGGACGCTGCGCGAGTGGACATGGCGGGGGCGGGCGCCGCGGGGGCAGGCACTGCGGGGATGGGCGTTGTGGGGACCAGCGTTGCGGGGGTGAGTGTTGCGGGAGAGGGCGTTGCGGGAGAGGGCGTTGCGGGGGAGGGCGTTGCGGGGGAGGGCGTTGGGAGGGTGGGCGTTGCGGGGGATGCGGCTGTGCGGGGGGCTGTTGTGGTGGATGGGTTTGCGCGGGCGGCGATTGAGTTCCTGGGGTCCGGGGAGCGGTTTGGGCTTCGGGTTTGTCGGGGGCCTCGGTGTGTGAAGTACTACCTGCTGGCACATCCTCGGCAGGGGTGGTGTTCGCCTGCCTGTGGGAATCGGGCTCGGGTCAGTCGGCACTACCACCGGCGGTGAGGCGGCCGGCGATCAGTTCTCGTTGGGTGCCAGTGAAGTTGGCGCGCAGGCGGCGGTCGTGGGAGACGATGACTACCGCGCCGGGGAACTGGGACAGGGCCTGTTCGAGGTCTTCCACCAGGGACAGGGCCAGGTGGTTGGTGGGTTCGTCGAGTAGGAGCAGGTCCCAGGGTTGGGTCAGTAGGCGGGACAGGGCCAGGCGGCGGCGTTGGCCTGTGGAGAGGGCTCCTACTGGGACGTGCAGGTCTTGGGGGCGGAACAGGCCGAGGGTGAGCAGGGGGTTTGTGTGGTCTTCGGGCAAGCCTGGGCGGCCTTGGGCGTAGGCGGCGAGCAGGGTGGCGTGGGGGTGGGGGGTGGGGATTTCCTGGGGGAGGTAACCGATTCGGCCTTTGCGGTGGACTTGGCCCGCGTCGGGGGTCAGGTCTGCGGCCAGGATTCGGAGCAGGGTGGATTTGCCCGCACCGTTGGGGCCGTGGATCAGGAGGCGGTCTTGGGCAGCGATGGTGAGGGTGTCGATGTGCAGGCGGTTGGCTACCCGGATTCCTTGCAGGGTCAGGAGATCGCCGGTGGTGCCGCCGGTGAGGGCAGTGGTGAAGGTGAGTGGGTCCGGGGGCCTTGGGACGGGGGTCTCTTGCAGGCGGCGTAGGCGTTCCTGGGCGTTGCGGACCCGGCTGGAGATGGAGCTTTGGACTCGGCCGGCGTCGCGGTCGTAGGCCATCTTGTTGCCGTCCTTGATCGCCCGGCCGGGGGCGACCCGGTGTGCGGTGACCGTGGCGGACACGGTGAGTTGCCGGATGTCCTCGCACCAGGTCGCGAAGTCCTGTTCCCAGCGGCGGCGGGCGGCGGCGCGTTCGGCCAGGTAGCCGGAGTAGTCCTGGCCGTAGCGGGTGACCTTGGCCTGGTCGGCGTCGACCTCCAGGATCACCGTGGCCACCCGGTCCAGGAACACCCGGTCGTGGGAGACCAGGACGATCGTGCCGGGGTGGGTGCGGAGTTGGTCCTCCAGCCAGTCCAGGGCCTGGTCGTCGAGGTGGTTGGTCGGCTCGTCCAGGAGCATCAACTCCGGGGCGGCGGCGAGTAGGCAGGCCAGGCCGAGGCGGGCGAGTTCGCCGCCGGAGAGGCTGCCCAGGGTGCGGTGCCGGTCCAGGTGGGCCAGGCCCAGGTGGTGGATGGCCTTGTCCACCCTGGCGTCGGACTCGTAGCCGCCGCGCAGCTCGAAGGCGGTGAGCAGGTCGCCGTACTCGGCCAGCGCGGCGGACGCGCCCAGGTCCGTCTCCAGTTCGCGCAGGCGGGACTCCATGGCGCGCAACTCCGCCAGGGCCGCGTCGATGGCCGCGGTGACCGTCGCCTCCGGTGGCAGGGCGGTGACCTGGGCGAGGTGGCCGATGCCGTTGGCCTGCGCGATCACCTCGCCGTCGTCGGGGGTTTCCAGGCCGGCCAGCAGGCGGAGCAGGGTGGACTTGCCCGCGCCGTTCTCGCCGACGATGCCTGCCCGCTCGCCGGGCCGGATCGAGAAGGACACGTCGTCCAGCAGCAGGCGCTCGCCGTAGGACTTGCGCAGGCGGCGGGCGGTGAGCTGAGTCGTGTTGGTCAAGCAGTACCTCCGAGTCAAATGCAACTGTTGTCGCGTTAGCTGGAGAGTGGCATACTTCCGAGCACTAACGCAACTGGAGTTTCATTTGACTGTGGACGAGACCACCCCCGGCACCGTCCGGCCCGGCGGGCGCACCGCCCGGACCAGGGCCGCCGTGCGCGATGCCACCCTCGCCGAGCTGGCCCGGCACGGCTACCAGGGCCTGACCGTGGAGAACGTGGCCGAGCGCTCCGGCGTGCACAAGACCACCCTCTACCGCCGCTGGGGCGGGCCGGACGGGCTGGTGGTGGACGCGCTGGACCTGGCGGGCGAGGACGGCTGGCGTCCGCCGGACACCGGAACGCTCGCCGGTGACCTGGCCGAACTGGCCTCGCAGGTCTACGGCACCTTCACCGACCCGGCACAGGCCGCCGCGCCCTCGGCCTTCGTCGCGGCCGCCTTCGACTCCGAGCGGGCCGCGGCCGCGTTGCGGCGCTTCTACGCCGACCGGCACACCCGCTCCGCCGAGGTCGTCACCCGGGCCATCCGACGGGGTGAACTTCCGCCGGACACCGATGGCGAGGCACTGGTGCGGGCGGTGACCGCGCCGCTGTACTTCCGGTTGTTCGTGACCAGGGAACCCCTGGACGAGCCGCTGACCGCCCAGGCGGTGGCCGCCGCCGTGGCCGCGGCCAGGGCGGGCGTGTTCACCAGCGCCGGAGGTGCGTAACCTCGGAGGGTGCGTGCGGAGTTGTTGGACCCGATCGCGCTGCGGACCTTCGTGTCGGTGGTCGAGCACGGGTCGTTCACCGGGGCTGCCGCGGCCGGTGGCTACACCCAGTCAGCAGTGTCCCGCCAGATGGCGGCTCTGGAAGACCTCTGCGGCGTGGAGCTGTTCGCCCGGATCCCCCGCGGCGTTCGCCTGACCCCCGCCGGGGAGTACCTGCTCCCCCATGCCAGATCCCTGCTGGACCGGCTCACCGACACCGCGCGGGCGCTGGACGCGATGCGCACCCTGGACGCGGGCTGCCTGCGGGTCGGCGCGTTCGCCAGCGCCAACGCGGCCCTGCTGCCCGGTGCGCTGGCCCGGTTCCGGACCGCCTATCCCAAGATCACGCTGACCCTGCGCGAGGGCACCACGGAACGGCTGCTGCCGCTGGTGGAGGCCGGTGACCTCGACCTGGCCGTGGTCAGCACGCACAAGCGGCCGAGCCTGGACGTGCCCGGCGCGGAGCTGCTGCCGGTGCTGGAGGATCCGCTGCTGGTCGCGTTGCCGGTGACGCACCGGCTGGCGAACCGGCGGCGGGTGCCACTGGCCGAGCTGGCCGGGGAGAGCTGGATCGTGGCGGACACCCCGGAGGCCCTCGGCGCGCTCAACGCGACCTGCGCGAGTGCCGGGTTCACCCCGGACACCCCGCTGCGGGTGGCCGAGTGGACCGCGAAGCTGGGCCTGGTCGCCGAGGGGCTCGGGGTGACCATCGTGCCGGGCATCGCGGCCGGGCGGACCCCGGCGGAGGTGGTGCTGCGGCCGATCACGCCGGATCCGCCGCGGCGTGCGGTGTGCCTGGCGGTGCCGCGGCACGCCCGCCGCTCCCCCGCGGTGCTGGCCTTCCACGCCGAACTGCGGGCCAGCGCGGCCGAACTGCGACCGGCGGGCTGAGACGGACTCAGCCGAGCCGTCGGCCCAGGTCGTCCATGCCGTTCCAGGCCGCGCACGCGCCGTAGACCACGATGAAGGCCAAGGGCTGGGCCAGTATCGCGGTCAGGTGCACCGCGCCGGGGGCCACCGTGTAGACATCGCCGAGCTGCACCGAGGTGGGCAGGTCGTACCAGAATCCGGTGAACAGGCCGCCCATCAGCGTGGCCAGGTAGGCCGCCAGCGCCGACCCGGCGGTGGCCGCGATCATGACCACCGGTCCGCGGCGGCGGCGCAGCAGCCAGACCACCGCGCCGGTGATGGCGCCAGCGGCCAGGGTGAGCAGCACGAACACCGCGAGCGAGTCGAACTGGTGGTTGGAGTCGCCGGGCAGCGCTGGGGTGCGGCCGTTGGTGGCGACCTGCCGCTGGATCGGCGGGGCCAGCAGCGACCACAGCAACGCCACCGGGATGCCGATCAGCGAGATCAGCGAGGCCATGCTGATCGCGGGCAGCAGATCGGGCTTGACCACCACCCTCGGGATCGGCCGGGGCATCGGGAAGGGCAGGTACGCCTCTTCCGGCAGCTGGCCGACCGCGCCGCCGGGCTGGATCCGCAGCGGGTCCGCCCGGCCGGGCAGTGGGGGCTCGTTCATCACAGCCGACCTCCCTGGCCGCCCTCGGTGGAACCGTGCACGCTGCACTTCGCCGACCAGCCCGCCGGACTGACCTGCACGATCATCCGGCGCGCGCACTGCGGGCAGAACCGCGGCGGGTCGATGGCCCGCCGGGCCTGGCAGACCCGGTGCGCGGCCTCGGCCTCGGGTTTGCCGCAGATGTCGCAGAACAAGGATGTCGAGGTCATCGCCGTCGTGGTGGGAGGCGTGTCAGTCGGGGGCGTGTCAGAACGTGTCATTGAGCGCCTTGATCGGCATGTTCAGCTCTTCCAGCATGTCCAGGTCGCTGCTGGCCGGCCTACCCAGGTTGGTCAGGTAGTTGCCGACGATGATCGCGTTGATGCCGCCGAGCATGCCCTGCCGGGTGCCCAGGTCGCCGAAGGTCAGCTCCCGGCCGCCGGAGAAGCGCAGGATGGCGCGGGGCAGGGCGAGCCGGAAGGCGGCCACGGTGCGCAGCGCGTCCGAGCCCTCCACGATGGAGAAGTTCTCATACGGGGTGCCCGGCTGCGGGATGAGGAAGTTCATCGTGCACTCGTCCGGGTTGACCTCGGCGAGCTGGGCGGCGAACTCGGCGCGCTGCTCGACGCTCTCGCCCATGCCGATGATGCCGCCGCAGCAGACCTCCATGCCCGCCTCGCGCACCATCCGCAGGGTCTCCCAGCGCTCCTCCCAGGTGTGCGTGGTGACCACGTTGGTGAAGTGCGACTTGGCCGTCTCCAGGTTGTGGTTGTACCGGTGCACCCCCATCGCGACCAGCTCGTCCACCTGCTCCTGGGTGAGCATGCCCAGCGAGCAGGCGATCTGGATCTCGATGCCTGCCGCGCGGATGGCCTCGATCCCGGCCTTGACCTGGGTGAGCAGCCGCTTGTCGGGTCCGCGCACGGCGGCCACGATGCAGAACTCGGTGGCGCCGGTGGCCGCGGTCTGCTCGGCCGCCTTGACCAGGCCGGGGATGTCCAGCCAGGCCGAGCGCACCGGCGAGGGGAAGCGGCCGGACTGGGAGCAGAAGTGGCAGTCCTCCGGACAGCCGCCGGTCTTGAGGCTGACGATGCCCTCGACCTCGACCTCCGGTCCGCACCAGGCCATCCGCACCTCGTGCGCGACCTGGAGCAGGTCGGCCAGGCGCTCGTCAGGCAGTCGCAGCGCGGCCAGGATCTGCGGTTCGGTCAGTCCCTCGCCGCGTTCGAGCACCTGCTCGCGGGCGATGTCGAGGATGTCCCGCTCGCCCGCGTCACGCGCGGTGGCCTGTTTGGCGGCTGTGGTCACCGTGTGTTCCTTCCCGATGGACGCTCGGTCGGCTCATCCTGCCTTACCGGAGCGGCGGTGTGGTGCGGCGTACCTCACTTCCCGGAGCCGCGGATCCGGGCTTGTCTGCCGCGGGTCACCGTGCCCAGCAGCGCGCATCCGGCCAGTCCGAGCAGGCACCAGCCGACGATGCGCACCCCGCCCGGCGGGTCGGCCGCGATCAGCAGCAGCACGCCCGGCGCGATGAGCAGCAGCAGGACCAGGCCGAGGCAGCCCAGGTCCAGGCGGCGGGCGGAGTCGCCGAGGCCGAGCGAGGCGGCGGTCGCGGCGGCGGCCATGGCCAGCAGCGCGGCCCCGGCGACCGCGCACCAGACCCGGCCGGTGTGGCTGCGGTCGGGGTCGAAGGCGGCCAGCCAGAGCAGGGACAGGCCGGGCAGCGCGAGCAGGCCGATCGCGGCGAGCGAGCAGCCGATCCGGTTGGCCGCGGGCACCGGCTCCTCGGCCTTGGCCGGACTCGGTGCGACGCCGTTGACCTGGCCGTTGCCCGGCTCGACCGGCTCTGCTGGCTCGGTCTGGCCGCGGTTGAGGATCGCGCCGAACATGACCAGCACCCCGGCCACCACCAGGATCCAGCCGACCACGGTGATCCCGGTGTCCGCGCCGAGCAGGGCGAGCAGCAGGCCGGGGGCGGTGAGCAGGGGCAGGCCGAGGCCGACGCAGCCCAGGTCGTAGCCGGGGCGTTTGCCGTCGCCGACGTCCAGGGTGACCAGCAGCCCGGCCACCGTGGCCACCAGCAGCACCGCGGCCCCGATGGTCTGCCAGATCCGGGTGGCCGGATCGGTGGTGTGGAAGACCGCGGCCCAGATCAGGTAGGCGGCGGGCCCGGCGAGCAGGAGCAGCAGGACGACCGCGCAGCCGGGTGATTTCCGGGCCGGGGGCCGGGGCATCAGGTGAGCCCGTGCCGGACCGTGAACTCGGCCGCGTCGAACTCCCCGCCCAGCTCGGGCGCGAGGCAGCGCCGGGCCAGCAGCAGGAAGTCCTCCTCGTGGTACTTGCCCGCGCCCTCGGGCAGCACGCCCAGCAGCGGCGCCCCGGTGACCTCTGGCAGGTCGGCCAGGTTGTGCCGACAGGCCAGGTCGGGCTGGTGCGGCCAGCTGCCCACGACCACGCCCTGGCAGGTCAGCCCGCGACGGCGCAGCGCCTCCACGGTGAGCGTGGCGGTGTTGAGCACGCCCAGTCCGGCCGAGGCGACCAGCAGCACCGGCGCACCGAGTGCCCAGGCGGCGTCGGCCAGGGTGCTGCCCGCGGTGTCGAAGCGGACCAGCAGCCCACCGGCGCCTTCCAGCAGCACCAGGTCGTGGTCGGCGGCCAGCCCGGTCGCGGCGGCCGCGATCTGGGCCGGTCGGACCGGCGGCATCCCGGCCGCGCGGGCGGCGGTGGCCGGGGCCAACGGTTGCGGATACCGGGCGAGTTCGCGCGCGGTGATGTCACCGGCGAGGCGGACCACCTCGTCGATGTCACCGGGTTCGTTCGGCCCGACCCCGGTCTGCGCCGGTTTGAGCACGGCGACCCGTTTGCCCTCGGCCCTGGCCAGCGCCGCGACGGCCGCGGTGACGACCGTCTTGCCGACCTCGGTACCGGTTCCAGTGATCACCAGCACGGTCACGTCTGTGCACGCTACTCAAGCGTTCGGGCGGGCCCGATCGGGGGAGGGCTACCCGGCGGCGGCCGCGGCGCACATGGCGGCGGTGATCCGCTGGACGTCGTCGTCGGTGCTGACATACGGCGGCATCGCGTAGACCAGGTCGCGGAACGGGCGCAGCCACACGCCCTCGCCGACCGCGGCGTCGGTGGCCGCCCGCATGTCCACCGGATGGTCGAGCTGGATCACTCCGATGGCGCCGAGCACCCGCACATCGCGTACCCCGGGTAGTGCCCTGGCCGCGGCCAGGCCCTTGCCGAGACCGGTTTCGATCCGCCGGACCTCGCCCGCCCAGTCCTGACTGAGCAGCAGGTCGAGGGAGGCGTTGGCGACCGCGGTGGCCAGTGGGTTGCCCATGAAGGTGGGGCCGTGCGCGAGCACCGGCAGCTCGCCCTGGGAGATCCCGTCGGCGATCCGCTCGGTGCACAGCGTGGCGGCCAGGCTGAGGTAGCCGCCGGTGAGCGCCTTGCCGAGGCAGAGCACGTCCGGGCTGATGCCGGGGTGGTCGGCGGCGAAGAGCGCGCCGGTGCGGCCGAAGCCGGTGGCGATCTCGTCGAAGATCAGCAGGACGTCGTTGGCCAGGCAGAGTTCGCGCAGCACGTGCAGGTAGCGCGGGTTGTGGAAGGCCATCCCGCCCGCGCCCTGCACCACGGGTTCGACGATGACCGCGGCCAGGGTGTCCGCGTTGTCCTCGATGGCATCGGCCAGGTGCTGCACGTAGACCGGGTCGATGTCGGCGTCGAAGCCGCGCGGTGGGGCGTCGACGAAGACCTGTTCGGGCAGGATGCCGCGCCAGAGCGTGTGCATGCCGCCGTCGGGGTCGCAGACGCTCATCGGCTGGAAGGTGTCGCCGTGGTAGCCGCCGCGCCAGGTGAGCATGCGGCGCTTGTCCGGGCGGCCGAGGGAGCGCCAGTACTGCAGGCACATCTTGATCGCGACCTCGACCGAGACCGAGCCGGAGTCGCAGAGGAAGACGTGCTGCAGCGGGGCCGGGGTGATCTCGACCAGCTTCTGTGCCAGCCGGATCGCGGGTTCGTGGGTGAGGCCGCCGAACATGACGTGGCTGAGCTTGTCGGCCTGGGCGTGCAGGGCGGCGTCCAGCGCGGGGTGCCGGTGGCCGTGGATGACCGCCCACCAGGAGGACATGCCGTCGATCAGCTCGCGCCCGTCGGCCAGGGTCAGGCGCACCCCGCGCGCGGACTCGACCAGCAGCGGCTCCTGGGTGCCGGGCATCGGCCCGTACGGGTGCCACACGTGCCTGCGGTCGAGGTCGAGGAGTTCCTGGCTCACCAGCGCACCCTAACCGCGGTGTCCGCTCACGTGGTGACGCGAGCGTTCTTGATCAGTTGCGGCCGGGCCGCCATCCGCCGTTCCAGGATCGCCGCGAACGCCTCGGGATCCTTGAGCGGGAACAGGATCGTGCCCTTGCGCCCTTGCACCGCCATCACCCGGCCCGGTGGCAGCGCGGCTCCCCCGTTGCCGTCCGGCTTGCCCAGCGCGCGCCGGGAGGGCTTGGTGTCCTGGGTGACCGCGCCGACGGTGACCTGCTCGATCTGCTTGAGCAGCAAGGACACCTCCTCACCGGAACCGCCCTGCTTCCAGCGCAGTTCGGTCAGTTCGAGGCGGACCTCGCCCGCGATCCCGTTGAGTTCGGCGAAAAGCACGAATCCGCATTCACCGAGATCCGGGGAGAACGGGCGCAGGAAACTCCGGCGGGCGCGACCGGCGAGCACCCCGGACAGGGTGGGCAGCAGCACGCACAGGGTCAGCACCAGCGGCCACACCCACCACTGGATCGGCGACCAGTAAACGGTGGCGGGCAGCATGGCGAAGCAGACCAGCGCGGTCAGCCAGAACGCGCGGCGGGCCCAGGCGGTCGGGGTGAGCCACCACTCCGGTTTGCGGGTCAGGCCCCAGACGTAACCGCACAGCGGACCGCCGGTGATGATCACCAGGCCGACCGCGGAGTCGATCCGGACGCTGAACCCGAAGATCACCAGCGTCACCACCAGGGCGGCGGCGAAACCCGGGATGATCACGTAGCCGAGGACCAGCAGGGGGTGGGCGCGCAGCCAGCGCAGGCGCAGCTCGGCCTCGCTGGCCTCGATGGACGGGCCGGGCGGCTTGGTGGAGATCACGGCAAGGGTTTATCAAACCCGGCCGATCGACGCGTCCGGAACGGCCAACTTGGGGTACGACAACGGCCAACACTCGGGATGATCTTGGGTGTCTACTGTGGACGTTCAGGTGCCGGGGGTGTGGGTGAGCTGGACGCGGGCGGACATTCGGCGGCGCAGGGTCTCGGCCACCACTTCCGGGTGGTTGACCGGGAACAGGACCAGGCCCTGGCGGCTGGTCACCGCCAGCAGCGGGACGGGCGGCAGGTCCGCGCCGTCGCTGCCGTCCGGCCTGCTCAGCGCGCCGCGCACGGACCTGGTCTCGTGGTTGGGGTCGGCCACCGAGACCTGCTGGATCTGCTGGAGGGGCAGCGAGACCTGGACGCCGGTGCCTGCCAGGTGCCAGCGCAGTTCGGTCAGCTCCAGCCAGATCCGGCCGGACATCCCGTCCAGGTCGAAGTGCAGCACGAACCCGGTCTCGCCGAGGTCGGGGGACGGCGGCGTGCCGAAGGCGCGGCGGGCCCGGCCCGCGAGCAGGCCGGCCAGGGTGGGCAGCAGCAGGCACAGGGTCGCCACCAGCGGCCACACCCATCGCTGGATCGGCGACCAGTAGCCGGTCGCGGGCAGCAGCGCGAAGCAGACCAGCGCGGTGATCCCGACGGCGCGGCGGGCCCAGGCGCCCGGGTTCAGCCACCACTCCGGTTTGCGGGTCAGCGAGGCGCCGAGGATGAGCAGCGGGCCGCCGCACAGGAACAGCAGCGGCACCAGGCCGTGCGCGGACACGGTCAGTCCGAAGATCATCAGTGTCAGCACCAGGGCCGCGGCGAAGCCCGGGATGATCACGAAGGCGAGCTGGAGCAGGGGCTGGGCGCGCAGCCAGCGCAGGCGCAGCTCGGCCTCGGCGGCCGGCAGGGACGGGCCGGGCGGCGTCGCGGGGATCACGGCATGGGTTTACCAAATCCGGTCAAATCCCGCGCCCGGAACGGCCAAACCGGTGTCCAACAACGGCCAACACGGCGATCTGGATAGCTGGCAGGGTGGATCGGAGCCGTCTAGCTGGGAGAACCGTTGAAGAGACGATGGTCCGGTCGGTTGGTCGCGGTAGTCACGGTGGTGGCGGGGGTCGCCGCCGGAGCGGGGGTCCCGGCCCTCGCGGACGGGCGGGGCGGCAGTGTCGCGGTGCGCGGGCCGGACGCGGGGATCACCGCGAAGGTGGACTTCGGCGCGGCGGACGGCTCGGTGTCGCTGTCGGTGCAGCGGGATGGCCGGGAGCTGATCCTGCCCTCGCCGCTGGGACTGCGCACCGAACGGGTGGACCTGACCCGCGGGTTGCGGCTGGTCAGCCAGTCCCAGCGAGCGGTGACCGAACGGTATCGGATGACCACCGGCAAGCGGCTGGACCGGGTGGCGCGGCTGACCGAGACCCGGTTCTCCTTGCGTGGCAACGGGGATGCGGCGGTCGACCTGGTGTTGCGGGTGGCCGAGGACGGCGTGGCCTACCGGTATGTGTTGCCGGGCGAGGAGATCGTGCTCGGCGAGGCATCCGCGTTCACCCTGCCCGCGGACTCCCCTGCCTGGCTGATGCCCTACAACCCGCAGCACGAGAACCGCCGGCAGCGCACCACGGCGGGCGGCGCGCCTGCCGGGATCTTCGGCAACCCCTCGCTGTTCCAGGTGGGCGCGGACTACGTGCTGCTGACCGAGGCCGGGGTGGACGGGCGGTACGCGGGCAGCCGGTTGGCGCACGCGGCCGGATCCGGCACCTACGCGGTGGAGCTGGCCGATCAGCGGGTGCGGCTGGGCGCGGGCACGCCGACCCCGTGGCGGACCGCGATCATCGGTGACCTGGGCAAGGTGACCGAGTCCACGCTGGTGGACGACCTGGCGGACCCGGCGCGGTTCAGTGACACCTCCTGGATCAAACCGGGCAAGGTGGCCTGGTCCTGGCTGAGTGAGCACTCCAGTCCGTCGAACTTCGCCCGGCAGAAGGAGTACGTGGACTTCGCCGCGCGCAACGGCTGGCCGTACGTGCTGGTCGACGAGGGCTGGAGCCCGCAGTGGGTGCCGGAGCTGACCCGCTACGCCCGCGCCCGCAACGTGGACATCCTGCTCTGGTACCACTGGCAGCGCCTGGACACCCAGCAGGAACGGGACACCGAGTTCGCCAAGGTGACCGGCTGGGGCGTCAAGGGCGTCAAGATCGACTTCATGGAGTCGGACTCGCAGTCCCGCTACCAGTGGTACGACCAGGCCCTGGCGGACACCGCCCGGCACCGGCTGATGGTCAACTTCCACGGTTCGACCATCCCGCACGGCCTGGCCCGCACTTGGCCGCATGTGATGACCATGGAGGCCGTGCACGGCGCGGAACAGCTGCCCCAGCCCACCGACAACCCGGTGCACCCGTTCGCGCGCAACGTGGTCGGCTCGATGGACTTCACCCCGGTGTCCCTGGAGGTGGGCCCGCGGACCTCGACCATCGCGCACGAGATCGCGCTGCCGGTGGTGTTCGAGTCGGGCTGGCAGCACTTCGCGGACAAACCCGAGGCGTACCAGCGTTTCCCGCGCGCACTGCGGTTCCTGGACCAGGTGCCGACGGTGTGGGAGGAGACCAGGTTCCGCAGTGGCTACCCGGGTCAGGACGCGGTGCTGGCCCGGCGCAGTGGCGATCGCTGGTTCTTCGGCGGCATCGCCACCGGCGACCCGGCCACGCTGACCGCGGGCCTGGACGTGCTGGGGCCGGGCCGCTGGCTGGTCGAGGTGGTCCGGGACGCGCCGGGCGGCCGCGGCGATGTGCTGGTGGACAGCGCGGTGCGCTCGTCCCGGGACCGGTTGTCGGTGGACGTGCCGCGCAACGGCGGGTTCGCCGCCATCGCCTGTCCGGCCACCGCCGGTCGCACCACCTGCCACCAGCCGGTGCCGCAGCCACCGCTGACCCGGCTGACGATCACGCCGACTGACGCCGGTGATGTGTTGGCGGGCAACAGTTTCGAGGTCACCGCCGAGTTCACTGTGGACAGTGCGAGGACACTGCGCGAGGTCGAGCTGCGGGCCAGTGCACCCGCGGGCTTCACGGTGAGCGGACCGGCGGTGACCGCGGCCCGGCTGGGCCAGGGCGGGCAGTTGCGTGGCCGGTGGCGGGTGACCGTTGGCGCGGAAGCGAAGTTCGGGCCGGTGGAGCTGCCGGTGTTCGCCGAGTTCACCGATCCGGCGTTGCCGCCGGGACGGCAGCGGATGCACGTCGGACAGGCGGTCAAGGCCGCGGTGGCACTGACCGGGCAACCGTGGGTGAGTGAACTGCCGTTCACCGCGGAGAGCAACGGCTGGGGCCCGGTGGAGCGGGACCGCTCCAACAACGACTCCGCCGGTGGCGACGGGAACCCGTTGCGGATCAACGGGATCAGCTATGCCAAGGGGCTTGGCGCGCACGCGCCGAGCGAGGTCTCGGTGCACCTGGGCGGCCGGTGCACCCGGTTCACCGCCCTGGCCGGACTGGACGACGAGACCACGTCACCGGGCAGCGCTGCCTTCCACGTGCTCACCGATGGCCTGCTGCGACAGGAGACCGGGGTGCTGCGGACCGGGCAGGCCGCGACCCCGCTGTCAGTGGACCTGACCGGGGCACGCACGTTGACGCTGCGGGTCAGCGACGGTGGTGACGGCCGGAACTTCGACCACGCCGACTGGGCCGAGGCCAGGCTGACCTGCTGAGTGTCTACATGGGACGGTGGCGCGTCCTGGGACACGCCACCGTCTTCCGTGGTGGGTTGGCGGTTCAGCCGTTCGGTCGCACCGGCAGCTCGACCAGCGAGCGGATCAGCACACTGCTGCGGTAGTTCAGTTCCGCCGACGGCACCGCCAGCGACAACTCCGGGAAGCGGGCCAGCAGACCGCCGATCGCGGTGACCGCCTCCAGCCGGGCCAGCGGCGCACCCACGCAGTAGTGGATGCCGTGCCCGAAGCCGAAGTGCCCGCCCAGCACCCGGTCGATGTCCAGCTCGTCGGCGTTCTCGAACTTGTTGCTGTCCCGGTTGGCCGAGCCCAGACCCACCAGCAGCAACTGGTCGGCGGGCACGGTCACCTCGCCAAGGGTCAGCGGTTCGGTGGTCATCCGGATGGTGCCGGTGATCACCGGGCCGTCGTAGCGCAGCATTTCCTCGATCGCGTTGTGGATGCGCTCGGGCTTGGCCTTCAGCTCGGCGAGCTGCTCGGGGTGGGTGAGCAGTGCGCGCACCCCGTTGCCGATCAGGTTCGCGGTGGTCTCGTGCCCGGCCACCAGCAACAGGAAGGCCATCGCGACCAGCTCGCCCTGGCTCAGCGAATCGTTGTCGTCGCTGGCCTGGATCAGGTCGGAGAGCAGGTCGTCGGTGGGCGTGATCCGCTTGGTCTCGATCAGCTGGACCAGGTAGGCGGCCAGGTCCTGGCTGTCCTTGGCCTGCTGCTGCGGGTCGTTGGAGTTGCCCAGCAACGAGTTGGACCAGCGGCGGAAGTCGGCCTGGTCCTGCTCGGGTACGCCGAGCAGCTCGCAGATCACGGTGACCGGCAGCGGGAAGGCCATCGTCTCCATCAGATCGACCACCTCACCCCCGGCGGCCACCTGGTCCAGCAGCTCGGTGGTGATCTGCTCGATCCGCGGCCGCAGCTGCTCCACCCGGCGCGGGGTGAAGGCCTTGGCGACCAGCTTGCGCAGCCGGGTGTGCTGTGGCGGGTCGCTGTTGAGCATGTGCCCGGCCAGCGCCTCGGAGAACTGCGGAGCACCCTCCGGCGCGGTCCGGCTGATCAGCTCGCGCAGCCGGGTGGAGTCCTTGCTGACCGCGGGCGAGGTCAGCGCCACCTTCACGTCCTCGTAGCGGGTGACCACCCACATGTCGAAGGAGCGGTTGGGCAGCGCGGTCTTGTGCACGGGCAGCTGCTGCCGCAGCTTCGCGTAGATCGGGTACGGATCCTGCATGTACTTCTGATCGAACATAGCCAGATCAGGCAGCGGCTCGGCCGCCGCGGCGGTGTCGTTGACCATTCCGGTGCTCTCCCCAAATCCGTCCCGGATTCACATACGTCACCGTATTGTGAACATCGTTAACTCAACGATTTCCGACCCTACTCCGCTCCCGGGCCCGCACAATGTCACCCGTTCAGAGCAACGTGCCGAAGGTCGGGAAAGTTCCCAACGGTATACACATGACCATCGTGGCTCACTAACGTGTGACCGTGCCTACGACGCCACACCGCCGCCTCGTCCATGTCGTCCCGCACACGCACTGGGATCGCGAGTGGTACGAACCGTTCCAGCGATTCCGGTTGCGGCTGGTGGACTTACTCGATGAGGTTCTGCCCAGGCTGGCGGCCGATCCGGAGCTGCGCTTCACCCTGGACGGCCAGACCGCCGCGGTGGACGACTACCTGGAGATCCGGCCCGAGGCGTTCGAGAAGGTCCGGGACCTGGTGGCACGCGGTCAGCTCGCGGTCGGGCCGTGGCGGGTGCTCGCGGACTCCTTCCTGTGTTCCGGGGAGAACCTGGTGCGCAACCTGGAGATCGGCCTGGCCCGGTCGGCGGAGCTTGGTGGCGCGATGCCGGTGGCCTACCTGCCGGACCAGTTCGGGCACGCCGCCCAGTTGCCACAGGTGTTGCGCGGCTTCGGTTTCCGCCAGGCCTGCCTGTGGCGCGGGGTTCCGTCCACTGTGGAGCGCAATGGGTTCGCCTGGGTGGCCCCGGACGGGTCCGCAGTGCGCACCGAGTACCTGCCCGGCGGTTACGGCAACGCGGCGGTGCTGTTCAGCGATCGGGCGGCCACCCAGGGCCGGGCCGAGGACTTCGCCGAGCGGATGACCTCGTGGTTCGGCGCGGATGAGGTGCTGGCCATGTACGGCGCGGACCACGGCGGGCCACTGCCCTCGCTGACCGAGCAGGTGCGCGCGGTCAGCGCCGCCGACTCCCCGGTCACGCTGCGGCTGGCCACCCTGACCGAGGCACTGGCCGACCGGGACCTGTCCGCGGAACTCCTTGAGGTGCAAGGCGAACTGCGCAGTCATGCCAGGGCGAACCTGCTGCCGGGGGTGCTCTCGGTGCGCGCGCCGGTGAAGCAGGCCATGGCCGCGGCCGAACGCATGGTGCAGCGTTACGCCGAACCCCTTGCCGCACTGTGGTTCCCGGCCGCGGCCCACCCGTTCACCGCGATGGCCTGGCAGCGGCTGGTGGACGCCTCCTGCCACGATTCGGTCACCGGCTGCGGTGCGGACAGCACCGCGGCGCAGGTGGCGGGCCGGATCGCGGAGGCCGAGCAGCTGGGTTCGGCGGTGCGGGACCGGGTGGTGGACGCCCTCGCCGCCCGGGTGCCGGGGGACGCGGTGCTGGTGGTGAACCCGAGTCCGTGGCCCCGCCAGGACCTGGTGCGTTGCACGCCGGTGGCCGCGGAATCCTGGGCTGCGGTGGAGTTCGAGCTGCCGGACGGACGGCGGGTGCCCACCCAGGAGGTGGACCGGCCCGCGCGGGTGCTGGTGTCCGCGGAGTTCCCGGCCGCGGCGATCGCGGAGGCGGTGCGGCGGCGGACCTTCGGCCAGGTGATGTACGACCGGGCGGTGCGCCAGGCCGTGATCGGCGACGGCGTGGTGGAGTTCTCGGTGGGAAGACTGGGAAATCCGGCCTACGACGTGGAACGGTTCGCCACCGAACTGGCGGGCCGGGCCGGGGAGCATCCGGTGTGGGAACTGCGGGTGGTGGACGAGCCGCGACGGGAACTCCTCGCCGTGGTACCGGTTCCACCACTGGGCTGGACCGGGATCCGGGCGGTCGAGGGCAGCGGCACGGTCGACGCTCCGGTGTCCCTTGTGGACGGTGTGCTGAGCAACGGACTGGTCTCGGTCTCCGTGCTCGATGACGGCACGCTGCGGATCACCGGCGCGGACGGCGGCGTGCTCGACGGGGTCGGCCGGATCTGCGACGGCGGCGACGCCGGGGACAGCTACAACTACGGCCCGCCGGTGGCGGATTCGCTCGTGCACGAGCCGGTGGCGATCCTGGTCTGCCCGGACGCGCCGGGACCTCTGCTCGGCGGGTACACCGTTTACCGCACTTATGAATGGCCGATCGGGCTACACGACGCGGCCGGGTCCGCTCGGGCAGGGAAAGCGGCCGCCACCGAGGTGTCCATGGCGGTGCGACTGCGCGCCGGGGAGCCGTTCGTGCGGGTGGAGATCCGGTTCGAGAACCGCAGCCGGGACCACCGGGTGCGCTGGCATGTGCCGGTCGGCGAGGTGGCCGGATCGCGGGCCGAGGGACAGTTCGGCGTGGTGGACCGCGGGCTGAGCAATGAGGGCGGCAACGGCGAGGCGCCGCTGCCCACCTTCCCGGCCTCGGGGTTCGTCACGGCCGGGCAGGCCACCGTGTTGCTGGAGCAGGCCACCGAGTACGAGATCACCGGCGGCGACCTGGCGCTGACCCTGCTGCGTTCGGTGGGCGCGATCAGCCGGAACCTGCACCCGCTGCGGGCCGAACCGGCCGGGCCGACCACGCCCATCCCCGGCGCACAGGAACTCGGCTGGCGCACGGCCCGGTTCGGCATCGCGGTCGGCGCCCGCTCCGATGCCGAGCGGATGGAACTGGTCGAACGGTTCACCCTGCCCCTGGTCAGCGCGCCGGGCACCGGGGAGCCCGGACTCCTGGGTGCCGCGACGGGCCTGGCGGTCGAAGGTGCGGTGGTCAGCGGCGTGCGGGAGCGGGAGGGCGAGCTGGAGGTGCGCCTGGTCGCCTACGCCGAGGAGCCGGTGCCCACCGTGTTGCGCTGGCCGGGGCTGGCCACCGCGCGGGTGACCGACCTGGCCGGGAACGTGGTCGGCAAGCTGGACGTGGTGGACGATGCGGTGGAGTTGGTGTTGCGGGGCTGGGAGATCGCGACGGTCCGGCTCGCTCAGGGGTTGCCGCAGAGGGTGATCATGCCGCCCTCGTGATCGGTGAGCACGTGACCGCCCGGACCGGCGGCGGGCAGCCTGCCCTCGGTCCGGGCCTCGTACCGGCTGCCGTCCGGGCCGTAGAGCAGCGCCCCCGACGCGCCGAGGAGCATCAGATCGCCGTCCACCGGCAGCAGCACCGGGGCGTCCGGGTTGGCGCTGATCGCGGTGCGGCCCGCGCGCAACGCATCCAGGGCGGCCTTGGCCAGTTCGCCTGGACCGTAGGCGTTCTCGTCCACGGCCAGCCAGGTGGTCGGGTTGCCGGGTTCGGCGTCGGTGCCGCGGCCGTGGAAGTCGCTGCCGCCGACCGGGGTGACGTGCATGCCCCAGGACCGCCAGAACGCGAGCGGGCCACCCCAGGTCCGGCTCCACCAGCTGGAGTGCCAGATCTCGGCCAGCGGTGGACGGAGGGGCATCGGGTCCCGCCAGGAGCAGTCGCCGGAGAGCGGGTGGTTGATGGACAGCAGCCCGCCGCGTTCCTCCACTGTGGACAGCCATTCGGCAGGGGGCCTGCGGAAGTCGATCCAGCCGATGTCGCCGAAGGCGTTGGCGTGCCCCGAATCGGTGGTGACCTCCTGGCCGGGGATCAGCGCGATGCCGTACCGGTCGCCGACCTCGGCCAGTTCGGCGTGGTGCGCGACGGTGTTGTGGTCGGTGACCGCGAGTGCGGACAGGCCGTTGGACACCGCCAGCGCGGCCAGTTCCGGCACGGTGAGTTTGCCGTCGGAGTGCAGGGTGTGCGAGTGCAGGTCGGCCGGGATCCAGCGCAGGCCCGCGGTGGCCGGTAACTGCCGGACCGGCCGGGGCGCGGGTGCCAGCGGGGCGGGTGGCGCGACCTCGACGAAGGCCGGGCCGAGGGTCACCTCGACCTGGGCGTGCGCGCCCTCGGGCGGGATCCGGTGCAGGCCAAGCACCACCCGCCACTCCCCCGGTTCCGGTTCGCCGGGCAGGTAGCCGGGGGTGGCGGTCTCGGCGGTGATGGCGAAGCGGCGGCGGGCCGAACCGGACCAGCCACGCCAGCCCGCCGGACCGGCGCAGCCGATGTCCAGGATGGCCGGGTCGGCGTAGGTCAGCTCGACGGTGATGCCGGCACAGCCCGGCGGGACCTCGAAGGACAGGTCCAGCCAGCGGCTCGCCGACCGGTGCTCGCGGGTGATCAGTCCACTGTGGATGATCATGCGGGCACCGGTTCCGGGCTGAGCAGCGAACCTTCGGCGTCGAAGAGCAGCAGCCTGCCGGGTTCGGGGACCGCGGTGACGGTGCTGCCGATGGGTGGCTCGTCCTGTTCCGGCACGGTGACGCCGACCAGCACACCGCCCGCGCATTCCAGCGACACCAGGGAACTCACCCCGAGGTTCTCCACCGTCGACACCACGCCGGAGATCCCACCTGCCGTGCCCCGCGGGGCGAGCCGGAGGTATTCGGGGCGGATTCCCGCCGTGACCTTGTCGCCGTCGGACACGGCCAGACCCAGGGGCCGACCCAGCCTCGCATCTGCCACCTCCACCTCGTCCTCGACGACCACCGCGTCGAGCAGGTTCATCGGGGTGGACCCGATGAAGTTCGCCACGAACACACTCGCCGGCCGCTGGAACACCTCACGCGGACTGCCGAGTTGCCGGATCCGGCCGGACTCCATCACCGCGATCCGGTCGGCCAGTGCGAGCGCCTCGGCCTGGTCGTGGGTGACGAAGACCGTGGTGATGCCCAGTTCCCGTTGCAGCCGCTTGAGGAAGGTGCGGGCTTCCAGTCGCAACCGGGCGTCCAGATTGGACAGTGGCTCGTCCAGCAGCAGCACCTCCGCACCCATCGCGATGGCGCGGGCCAGCGCGACCCGCTGCTGCTGGCCGCCGGAGAGCTGGGCGGGACGGCGCTCCAGGAGCCCGGCCAGGCTCAGTCCGGCCGAGGTGGACTCGGCGATCTCGCGTTGCGCGGCCTTGCTCTGCCCGCGCACCCGCAGCGGATAGCCGATGTTCTCCGCCACGGTCATGTGCGGGAGCAGCGCGTAGTCCTGGAACACCATGGCCACCCCGCGTTTGCCGGGGTCGACCGCGGTGACCTCGTTGGCGCCGATGGTGATCGTGCCGGCGTTGGACTGCTCCAGCCCGGCGATGGTGCGCAGCAGCGTGGTCTTGCCGCAGCCGGAGGGCCCGAGCAGGGCGAAGAACTCGCCGTCGGCGATGTGCAGGTCGAGGTCGTCCACCGCGCGCACCCCGTTGGGGTACACCGTGGAGAGTGCGGTGATGTCGATACCGGCCATCAGCTCTTGATCCCTCCGTGGAAGCGGAACCCGTAGCGTTTGCTGACGATCAGGTACAGCAGCACCACCGGTATCGAGTACAGCAGTGAGAACACCGGGATCACGGTGAGGTTGGCGCTGCCGCCCTCGTCCTGCAGGGTGCGCAGCAGCACCGCGGCCGGTTGCGTCTCGACCTCGCGCAGCAGCAGGAACGGCAGCAGGAAGTTGCCCCAGGCGTTGACGAAGGCCCACACCAGGATGGTCGCGATGCCGGGCCGGGCCACCGGCAGCACCACGTGCCGCAGCACCTGGCCCGGTGAGGCGCCGAAGACCCTGGCCGACTCCTCGTAGGAGCGCGGCACCGAGTCCATGAAGTCCTTGAGGATGAAGATGGCCGCGGGCAGCATGCCGCCGGCGATCACCAGCGCGGTGCCGTACTGGGAGTTGATCAGTCCGAGCTGGAACATCATCACGAAGATCGGCACCATCGCCGCGGTGCCGGTGACCACGCTGGAGAGCAGCAACAGCAGGTACAGCAACAGATCCCGGCCGGGGATGCGCACCCTGGAGAGCGCGTAGGCGGCCAGTGCGGCGCACACCGTGGTCACGATGGTGGCGATCCCGCACAGCAGCAACGAGTTCAGCAGCGAGGTGAGCGCGTACGGGTGCTCCAGGGTCTTGCCGACGTTGTCCAGGGTCCACTCCGGCCAGCGCAGGCCGAGGCCGGGTTTGGCGTCGAAGGGCGCGCTGGCCAGCCACAGCATCGGCACCGCGAAGAAGAACAGCACCGCCGCGATCAGCGTGTAGAACCCGATCCGGCGCAGCAGGTACTGCACGCTCATGAGCGCCTCCGCAGCAGTCGCAGGTACAGCCCGGCCACCACCAGGTTGGCCACCAGCAGCAGCAACGAGATCGCCGAGGCGTAGCCGAGCTGCCCGCCCTCCAGGGCCTGGCGGTAGATGAACACCGGCAGGGTCTCCGAGGCGTGGTTGGGGCCGCCGGCGGTGAGCAGGAACGGGGTGAAGTCGTTGGCCGTCCACAGGCTGATCAGCAGCGTGTTGGTCAGCACGTGCCCGCGGATGTGCGGGAACACCACGTCCCGCACGGTCTGCCAGCCGCTGGCGCCGACCAGTTTCGCGGTCTCCAGCTGTGAGGGCGGCACCGCGGCCAGCGCCGAGGAGTACAGCAGCATGGAGAAGGCGGTGCCGCGCCAGATGTTGAACAGGATGATCGAGATCAGCGGGTACCGCACCAGCCAGGCGGTGCCCTCGGTGCCCAGCAACAGGTTCAGCGTGCCGCCGTCCCGGTCCAGCACGGCGAACCAGAGGAAGGCGACCACCGTGCTGGGCAGGATCCAGGCCAGCAGCACCAGGCTCTCGGTGAGCCGCCGCAGCCAGGGCCGGGCCCCGCGCAGCAGCCAGGCCAGGCCGAAGCCGAGCAGGTTCTGCCCGATCACCGCGGAGCCGAGCACGAACAGCACGGTCAGCCACAGCGAGTTGCGGAACAGCGTGTCGCCCAGCGCGGTGAGGAAGTTGCCGATGCCGATGACCTGCGGGTTGGCCGCGGCCGGGCCGGTGAGCTGGTAGTCGGTGATGCCGATGTAGAGCGTCCACAGCGCGGGGAAGACCAGGAACAACGCGATCAGGGCCAGTGCGGGCAGCACGAAGGCGACCGCGCGGCCCACGCCGAGCCCGGCCACGTCGGCGATCCGGCCCCGCCGCGACGGAGTGTCCACTGTGGACTCCGCCGCGGGGGTGAGGTCAACCGGCGTCGACATTGGACTCGCCGACGATCTTGGACAGCGCGGCCCGGTAGTTCGACAGCGCCTCGGGCACGCTGCGACCGGCGATGACGTCAGCGGTGGCCTGTTGCAGGGCGGCGGACACCCGCGGGTACCCGGCCACCGGCGGCCGGTACTGGGTCACCGGCAGCACCTCGCGGGCCACGTAGGACAGCATCGGGTCGCCGGCGAGGACCTGGTCGTTGACGTCGGCGCGGGCGGTGACCTGCGCGCCGCCGCCCATCCGCGCCTTGATCGACTCGGCGGAGTTCATGAACTGCAGCAGCTCCCAGGCCTGCCGCGGGTACTTGGTGGCCGGGTTGACCACGTTCACCGCGCCGCCGGACATGCTCACGAAGTCCCGCCCGCCGACCCCGGGCTGCCGCGCCGGGATCTTGGCCCAGCCCACGACCTGGTCCCGGTCGGCCATCTTGGCCACGCCACGGGTCGGTTCGACCACCCCGCGCCACAGGTAGTCGCTCTCGATCATGATGCCGAGCCTGCCCTCGGCGAACTGGGCGAAGGACTTGTCCCGGCCCTTGGCCTCCTGCTGGGTCAGCGGATCGCCGAGACCCTCCCGGTAGACCTTGGCGTAGAACTCCAGCACCTCGCCCAGCGCGGGCCCGGCCTGCCACTTCCCGTCGCGGTAAAGCGGTTTCCCGGCACTGGCCAGCATCGGCAACACGCCCTGCATGGTGGTCGCCTCACCCATCGCGGTGCCCGCGTTGACCTGCAACGGGGTCACTCCGGGCAGCTTTTTCAGCCCCGCGGCCGCGTCCAGGATGTCCGTCCAGCTCTTCGGCTGCCAGTCCGAGGGCAGTCCGGCCTGGGCGAACAGCTTCTTGTTGAAGAAGAGCACCCGGCCGTCGGTGCCGTCCGGGATGCCGTAGCGCCGGTCGCCGAAGCTGCCGAGGCCCTGCACGGACTTGGGGATCTGCGCCCAGCCCTCCCAGGCGTCCACCTGGGACTTGCCCAGCAGCTCGTCCAGGGGTTTGAGCTGTCCGGCCTCGGCGAACTCGCCGACCCAGATGCCGTCGATGGTGAGCACGTCGGCGCCGCCGCCGGTCTTGAGGTCCAGCGCGACCTTGGTCTTGTAGTCCTCATCACCGGCGCCGCTGCCCTCGAACTTCACCGTGGCGGTGACGCCCTTGGCCTTCTGCGCCTCGACGAACTTCGGGATCACCCAGTCGGTGACCCAGGCCGCGCGGGCGGCGTTCTTGCCGCCGACCACGGAGTTGCCGGTGATGGTGAGCGTCAGCTCCTTCGCGTCGGCGTTGCGGGCGGTGTCGGTCTGCTGGGGGCTGCCGAGACATCCGGCGAGCAATCCCAGTGACGCGACCACAACGAGCGGAGTCGCGAGCTTGCGCATCCGCCACCTCCTCGGAGCCGGTGGTTCACCTGGCTGATCTACGTGGGGTGAAATAGTCACCAGACCGGGTGGAGGATGACAAGGGTCACATCTCTGGTTTTTCCGTCGGTGGGTGCGCCCCGACGGTGATCGCGGGGACGGGGTAGGTTTTTGCCCGTGGTGTCGCCCGATCCCGTTGACATGCGCCTGCTCGCCCTGCTGGCCGAGTCCGGGCGTGCGGCTCCCGTGCACGAGATCGCGGCCAGGGCCGGTCTGGACCCCCGGGAGGCCGCCTCCCGGCTGGTGGCGTTGTCGGCCAGCGGGTTGCCGCTGATCGTCGGCGTGGAGTTCGATCCGAACGGCCTGCGTGGCGCACTCGCCGCGGCCGGGGCGTGGACCGGTTTCCCGCCAGCCGCACCACCGCCCGCCGTGCCACCACCCGCACCGATGTACGGCCCGGCCGGGTACGGCGTGCCGAACGGACCCGGTCCGGCCTACGGCACCCCCAGTGGTCCCTACCCGGCGCACGGCACCCCCAGCGGCCCCTATGGCACGCCGAGCGGCCCGTATCCCGGTCCACACGGGACACCCAGCGGTCCGTACGGCACCCCGAGCGGCCCGTATCCGGCGCAGCAGCCGGGCAATCGCACCGGCGCCTACCCGCCGCCGCCCCCGGCCTACCCGCCCAGCGGCGGTTTCCCGGCCCAGCCACCCGTCGCCCCGCAGTTCCCGGCCGCTGGCGCGGATCCGATGAGCACCTGGGGCCCGCCGCAGTCGGCGGCCTGGGCCCGTGGCGACCAGCCGACGGTGAGCGCCGCCCCGGTGGCGAACAGCCGGGCCGGTGTGGTCGGCGGCGCGCTGGAAACCGAGGGCCAGGAAGGCGAACGCCTGGTCATCCAGCTGGTCGAGGTGGTCGATCCGGCGGACTTCCTGTTCACCGCGGCCGGGTACCGGCTGCAGGAGGGCGAACGTTCGGTGGTGGTGCACACCGAGCTGCACAACCGCGGCCCGGTGCCCTTCGCCTCGCTGCCGGACCTGTACCTGGTGCTGGTCACCGACGACGGGCAGCACATCTCCAAGGCCCCGGTGGCGCTGTCCTCCCGGCCGCCGCACCGGATCGGCGTGGCGCCGGGCGAGACCGCGGGCGGGCACACGGTGTACGTGCTGCCGGAGGCGTTGCGGCTGACCCACATCCGGTGGAGCCCGCACCCTGGCGACGAGGCGCACAGCCTGACCTGGGCGATCGAGGACTGAGGTTCAGGGCCTGCGGTCGATCCGGGTGCCGTTGCGCCAGACCGCGGTGATGCCGGGCAACGCGCTGATGTCCTGGGTCGGATCGCCGTCGACGAGCACCAGGTCCGCGCGCAGGCCGGGCCTGATCCGGCCGCGGTCACGCAGCCCGAAGTGCCGGGCGGGCGCCGAGGTGGCCGCGGTGAGCGCGGCGATCGGCGTGAGCCCCGCCTGGACCAGCAGCTCCAGCTCGAAGAGCAGGCCGATCGCGTTGGGCAGACCGGGGTTGGCGCCGTCGGTGCCTGCCAGGATCGGCACGCCCGCCTTGGCCAGGGCGCGGATGTTGTGGTGCACGGCGTCCAGGTCCGGTCTGTCGCCGGGGAACTCCTGCGGGAACCGGGCATCGGCGAACTTGCGCTGGGCCGCGGAGAGGTACGGCGTCACCCGCGGATCGGTGTAGCGCCGGTGGTAGGCGGGCTGGTTGAGCAGCGAGTGGAAGATGGCCAGGGTGCTGGTGACGAACGCGCCGGAGCGGGCGGCCAGCCACAGCTCCTCCCGGTTCAGCCCGCGGTCCTGCGGGGTGTGGATCAGCCCGTTCACCCCGGCGCGCAGCAGCCAGCGGGCGTCCGCGGCCATGGACACGTGCGCCAGGCTGAGCACACCGCGCTCGCGGGCCCGCCGGATGATCGCGCTGCCCTGCTCCGGGCTGATCGTCGGCCAAGGGTCGCTGGAGACCATCGGCTCGACCACGAACTTGATGTAGTCCGAGCCCTCGGCCAGCCGGTCGTCGACGTGCTGGGCCGGGGACATCCCAGGCCGCAGCCAGGGGAAATCCTTCGGCAGGCCGAGCTGGGAACCGTGGCCGCCGGGCACGGTGATCATGGCTCCGGCGGTCCACAGGTCGGCGGCCGCGGTGGCGCGGTCGGACTGCCGGGCGGCCACGTAGTCGCCGAGGTCGGCCCGCAGCCGGGGGATGAGGTTGAACATGTCCAGCTCGGTGGTGACGCCGAAGCGCGGTGAGTCGGTGCGCGGGATGCCGTGCTCGTGGATGTGCGCGTCGATCAGCCCTGGCAGCAGGGTCCGGCCCCGCCCGTCCACCTCCTCCAGTCCGGCGGCCGGGGCCGGGCCGCGGGTGAGGCTGACGATCCGGCCACCGGCGCAGACCACGGTCAGGCCGTCAAGCACGCGCTCGCCGTCGAAGACCCGGGCGCCCCGGATCGCGAAGGCGGTGCGGACCGGGTCGGCGGCGGCCGGTACCCCCAGCGCGGCCACGCCCGCCCCGGCGACCGCGGCCTTGAGCAGTGTTCGTCTGCCCATCGTGCACATAACCCCTCCGATACAGTTGACTCGCTGACGATTCGAACGTATCAGAGTCGGCTATGCTGGTGGCGTGGAGAATCTGACCGTGCCCGATGCCCGCCGGCACGCCATCGGCGCCGCCCTGCTCCGGCTCGTGGCCAGGGACGGCCTGGACGGGATCAGCCTGCGCGCGGTGGCCGCCGAGGCCGGGACCTCGCTGGGCATGGTGCAGCGGCAGTTCGCGGACAAGGACGAGTTGCTGTCCTCCGCGCTCCGGCAGACCGGCGCGGCCACCGCCGAGCGGATCCGGCGGATCCCGAAGCGGGCCCCGGTGCTGGACACGCTGCGCCGGATCGCCGACGAGCTGCTGCCGCTGGACGAGCAGCGGATCATCGAGGCGCGGGTGTACTACGCGTTCACCGCGAAGGCGATGACCCGGGCGGATCTCGCGGTGCTGGTCCAGGCGCGGGACGCGGAGTTCCAGGCGATCCTGACCGCGAGTCTCCTGGCCGCCGAGCAGTCCGGCGAGATCCCGCCCGGCCAGGACCACGCCGCACTGGCCCGGTTGTTCAGCTCGGCCCTGGACGGGGTGAGCCTGGCCCTGCTCACCCGCGCACCGGACTCCCCCACCGCGGACATCGTGGCCGGGCTGGACGCGGTCCTTGCCTTGATCACCCGGCCCGGTTAGACCACCGGCCGGGTCCCGCCGTCGGCCGGGCCGTGCCTGCGCAGTTCGGTCCAGGCCCGCTCCAGGCGGTCCACCAGCTCGTCCAGCACCGGCTCCGGGAAGGTGAACGGCAGCCGGATGTACTCCTCGTGCCCGCCGTCGGGGTCCATCGCCGCACCGGGCACCACCTCCACCCCGTGTCTCAGCGCGACCTGGGCGAACACCGCCGCGTCCACCCCGGGCAGCGCTATCCACAGCGCCGACCCGGCCCTCGGTTCCCGCCAGCGCCACTCCGGCAGCCGGGTACGCACCAGGCCGCCCAGGTGGCGCAGGCGTTGCCGCAGGATCACCGCGCGGGCCTTGGCGATCTCGGGCAGCCGGGGCAGCAGGCGGGCGGCCAGGGCCTGGTCCAGCAAGGGGCTGCCCATGTCGGCGAGCACCTTGGCCCTGGCGAGCCGGTCGATGATGCCGCGCGGGCCGCGCACCCAGCCGATCCGCAGTCCGGCCCACACCGGTTTGGCCAGTGAGCCCACGCTGAGCACCTCCACCGACGGGTGGGCGAAGGCGGCCACCGGCGGCGGCAGTGGGTCGCCGTGCCCGGCGGTCACGTAGGCGTTGTCCTCCAGCACCGCGAACCCGTGTTCCCTGGCCAGTTCGGTGATCCGGGCCCGGCGACCGGCCGAGGTGAGCACGCCGGTCGGGTTGTGGAAGGTGGGCATCAGGTACAGCAGGTCCGGCCGGTGCCGGGCGGCCGCGGCGGCGAGCAGGTCGGGGCGCACACCGTCCTCGTCGATCGGCACGCCGACCACGGTGGCGCCGCCTGCCCGCAGGATGTCCACCGAGCCGGGCCAGCCGGGTGCTTCGACCAGCACGGTGGCGCCCCGGTCCAGGTACAGCCCGGCGACCAGCGCGATGGCCTGGTGCGCACCGGTGGTCACCACGATCTCCGCGGCGGTGCTGGGCAGGCCGAGGCCGGTCAGGTGGGTGGCGATGGCCTCGCGCAGCGCGGGCAGGCCACGCGGGTGGTAGCCGCCGTCGGCGAGCAGCGCGGGCAGGTCGGTGTCGACCAGCTCGCGCAGGGCCACGGCCAGTTCGGGCACGGCCGGTTCGATGGCCTGGGCCAGCGAGATGGTCTGGCCGGGCCGGTCCACCAGCAGGTCCAGCATCGGCCCTGACCGCCCGCCGCGCACCCGCCCGTCCGGCCGGATCCTGGCGGTGGTGTGCGGGCTGACCGTGGTGCCGCTGCCCCGCCTGCTGTGCAGCACACCCTGTTCGCGCAGCCGGTCGTAGGCGGCCACCACGGTGGCCCGGCTGACCGCCAGCGCGGCGGCCAGTCCGCGTTCGGCGGGTAGCCGGGCACCGCGCGGCAGCGTGCTCTCGGCCACCAGATCGCTGATCGCCGCGGCCAGCCGCTGGTACCTCGGCCCGCTCCGGCCAGTCCAGTCACCCAGCAGCCGGACGAGTTCGGCCGGATCGGCGAAACGGTCCACTTCCGCCTCCATTGGCTGGTCAACGCGGGGAGCTTGCCGCGAAGACTAGGCCATCAAGTGGTCCATCTACCGAAGTGGACTGGAATCTGGACAGGTGAATCAAGATCATGAGTGTCCATGCCCGACTACGCGCCGTCCACGACCTCAGCGTGCCAAGGGCCAGGGAGGTCGCCGGGCTGCACGGCTACGACGGCCGCGTGCAGGACCTGTCCGCGGCCGGGGTGCGGCGCGGCCTGACCTCGCTCGGCCAGGGCGACCGCGCGACCGACTCCGACGACGAGATCCGGCTGCGCGCGGCCGAGCAGTCGCTGCGGATCCGCCTCGGCGACCTGGCCCGGCACCGCGCCGACCCGCTGCTGCACGTGGCCAACCTCGACCTGGCGGGGTATGACAGGGAATATGCCTCGGCCTGGCAGCGCCGGATCGCCCGGCAGGCCCACCTGTGGCAGTGGCCGGACGTGGTCTCCGCTGCGGTGGAGACCCTGGACCAGGTCAGCGCCCCCGCGGCCCGCGCCGCTTACCCCGCCGCCCGCGGCCTGGCCGACCTGGTCCGGGACGACGACCACGGCGCGGGGCCCGCGCGGGCCGCGATCGCCCGGCTGGTCGAGCACCTCGGCGCGGCCGCCCAGCACGGCGAGCCCTCCGCGGCACTCGGCGGCCCGGCGCTGACCCGGCTGCTCGCCGCCGACGAGGCCATCGACGTCGACCTGACTGAACTGGCCGAACGCGCCGACGCCGAACGCGACCGGGTGCGTGCCCTGCTCGATGAGTCCTGCCGCCGCATCGACCCGCTCGGCAGCACCAAGGCCACCATGAAGACCCTGCTCGCCGACCGCCCCAGCGCGGACGAGCTGCCCGCCTGGACCAGGGCCACCGTGCTGGAGGTGCTGGACTGGGCCGCCAGGCTGGGCCTGCCCGGCGATGGCACCTGCCTGGTCGGGCTGGTGCCGCCGTCGCGGCCGTGGGAGGTGGCCACCATGACCGGCGCGGCCCCCGCCGAACCGGACGGGCCGAGCTGGTTCCGGGTCAACCCCGGCAATCCGTCCTGGACCGCGGCCCAGCGCCGGGACTGGCTGAGCATGTTCGCCCGGCACGCGCTGCCGGTGATCGCGCTGCACGAGGTCGCCCCCGGTCACTTCACCCACAGCCGGGCGCTGCGCGAGGCCACCACCGAGGTCCGCCGCACGCTGATCCACGACGGGTTCAGCGAGGGCTGGGCGCACTACGTGGAGGAACTCGCGCTGGAGGAGGGCTTCCGGGACGGCGATCCGCGCTTCGCCGCGGCGGTGGCCAGGGACGCGCTGCTGCGGGTGACCAGGATGGCCTGCGTCATCGGTCTGCACACCGGCACGATGACCCAGCAGGAAGCGGTGCAGCGGTTCAAGGTGGACGCCTTCCTGGCCGGTCCGGCCGCCGAGACCGCGGCGAACCGGGTCGTGCTCAATCCCACCGGCATCTGTTACACCTGGGGCAAGCTGCTCATCCGCGACCTGCGCGACCGGGCCCGCCAGGAGTGGGGCGCCGGGTTCTCGCTGCACCGCTTCCACACCGCGCTGCTCGGCCTCGGCTCGCCGCCGCTGGGGCTGCTCGGCACCGCGCTGCGGGCGGGCTGACATGCCGACGCCCGCCGTGCTGCTCGGGTTCGTCGCGGCCACCATCACGCTGGTGCTGGTGCCCGGCCCGAACCTGGTCTACATCCTGACCCGCTCGCTCACCCAGGGCAGGCGGGCCGGATTCCTCTCCGCGCTGGGCGTGGAGGCGGGCACCCTGGTGCACGTGCTCGCGGCCGTGGCGGGGGTGTCCGCGCTGGTGGCGGCCTCGCCGACGGCCTTGATCGCGGTGCGCCTGGCGGGCGCGGCCTACCTCGTCTACCTGGCGGTGCGCACCCACCGCCAGTCAGCCGGCCTGGACCTGACCTCCGGGGTCGGGTCCAGGCCGGTCCGGCTGTTCCTGGACGGGGCGCTGATCAACGTGCTCAACCCCAAGGTGCTGCTGTTCTTCCTGACGTTCCTGCCGCAGTTCGTCCCGGCCGGGGCCGATCCGGTGACCACCCGCACGCACCTGCTGGTGCTCGGCGCGGTCGGTTTCGCGGTCGCGCTGGCACTGGACCTGGCCTACGTCCAGCTCAGCGCGCCACTGCACCGGCTGCTCACCCGGCGCCCGCGATTCGTTGGGTGGCAACGGGATCTGGCCGTCATCGTCTACCTGGGACTGGCCGCCTACACCGTGCTGACGGTCTAGCCGCGGCTCACTCGGCGCGCAGCAGGTCCAGCGCGGCCTGCAGGTCGGCCGGGTAGTCGCTGCTGAACTCCACCCACTGCTCATCAGCGGGGTGGTGGAAGCCCAGGGTGCGGGCGTGCAGCCACTGCCGGGTCAGCTCCAGGCGCTTGGCCAGCACCGGGTCCGCGCCGTAGGTCAGGTCGCCGACGCAGGGGTGCTTGAGCGCGGAGAAGTGCACCCGGATCTGGTGCGTGCGCCCGGTCTCCAGCTTCACATCCACCAGCGAGGCGGCCCGGAACGCTTCCAGGACCTCGTAGTGGGTGACGCTGGGCTTGCCGCTGGCGACCACGGCGAACTTGTAGTCCTGCCGGGGGTGCCGGTCGATCGGGGCGTCGATGGTGCCCCGGCTCGGATCCGGGTGGCCCTGCACCAGGGCGTGGTAGCGCTTCTCCACGGTGCGTTCCTTGAACGCCCGCTTGAGCCAGGAGTAGGCGTGCTCGCTCTTGGCCACCACCATCACCCCGGTGGTGCCCACGTCCAGCCGGTGCACCACGCCCTGCCGCTCGGCCGCGCCGGAGGTGGCGATCCGGATCCCGGCGCCGGCCAGCCCGGCCACCACGGTCGGACCGGTCCAGCCGGGGCTGGGGTGCACCGCGACGCCGACCGGCTTGTCGATCACCACGATGTCGTCGTCCTGGTAGAGCACGACCATGCCGTCCACCACCGCCGGGACCACCACGACCGGGTGCTCCGGCTCGGGCAGCGTGATCTCCAGCCACGAGCCGGCGATCAGCCGGTCGGACTTCCCGGCGGGCTGACCGTCGAGCAGGACCCCGCCGTTCTCGGCCAGGCCGGCCGCGATCGTGCGGGACAGTCCCAGCAGCTTGGCCAGGCCGGCATCAACCCGCATGCCGTCCAGGCCGTCCGGAACTGGCAGGGTCCTCTGGTCACTCACGCGTTTTCCTCCACCGTGGCCTTGGCCTTCGTCTCGTCTGCTCTGTGCTTCGCGACCCGCCCGTCGTAGTCGACGCCGAACAGTGCCAGCAACACCAGGAGCACGCCGCCGCTGACGATGGCCGCGTCGGCGATGTTGAACACCGGCCACACACTGCCATCAGGGGCGAACAATGACAGGAAGTCCACCACATGGCCCTCGCCGAAGCCGGGCGGGCGGGTCAGCCGGTCGGCCAGGTTGCCCGAGGCGCCGCCCAGCACCAGCCCGATGCCCAGCGCCCAGCCGGTGGAACGCAGCCGCGGCGCGAAGGCCAGGATCGCCAGCACCACCACCGCGGTGATCACCGTCAGCAGCCAGGTCTGCCCGGGGAACAGCGAGAACGCCGCGCCCGGGTTGTGCAGCAGCACCAGGTAGAGCGCGCCACCGGCGAGGCGGACCGGCGGCTGCCCGTCGAGCGCGGCGACCGCGAGGTCCTTGGTGATCAGGTCCGCCGCGAAGACCGCGATCGCCACCAGGGCGAAGGGCACCAGGCGGCGGGGCGGCTTGTCGTCCGTGCTCACCGCCCCATTGTCCCGCACTCCGGGACCAGGGCTTACTCAGCCAGCCCCGGCCCGTCGCTCAGCTCGCCACGAACGGCGGCAGCGGCCGCGGGTCGTTCACCGGCGCCCAGCGCCCGTCCACGATCTGGTACTTCCAGCCCGGCCCATGCGCGACCAGCTCACGCAGCGCGGCCAGCACCCGGTCGATGTGCTCGGCGGTGGTGCCCAGCCCCAGGCTGATCCGCACCGCGCGGTCGGTGTCCGACCCGGCCTGGCCGAGCAGTCGCCGGGTGGCGATGTGCGCGCAGAACGCGCCGTCGCGCACGCCGATGCCGTGTTCGGCCGAGAGCACCGCGGCCACCAGACCGGGGTCCTGGCCGTCGAGGGTGAAGCTCACCACGCCGACCCGTTCCTGGGCCGCGCCGAAGATGGACAGCTCGCGGAAGCCGGGGATGGTGTTGAGCCCGGCCCGCAGCCGGGTGAACAGCTCGGTCTCGTGCGCGATCACCGCGTCCCAGCCGTGCTGGGTGATGGTCTGGCAGGCGCTGGCGAAGGCGTGCACACCCACCACGTTCGGCGAACCGGCCTCGTGCCGCTCGGGCGCGGGCGCCCAGCCGACGCCGAGGTGGTCGCCCCAGTCCACCACGTGCTTGGTGGCCCCGCCGCCGACCAGGTACGGCTCGGCCACGTGCAGCCAGTCCGCCCGGCCGACCAGCGCGCCGCTGCCGTAGGGCGCGTAGAGCTTGTGCGCGGAGAGCACCACGTAGTCCACGTCCAGGGCCTGGATGTCCACCGGGCGGTGCGGGGCGAGCTGCGCGGCGTCCAGGGCGATCCGGGCGCCGAAGCGGCGGGCCACCGCGGCCAGTTCGCGCACCGGCCACAGCTCGCCGGTGACGTTGGACGCCCCGGTCAGCACGACCAGCCGCGCGCCCTCGGGGGTCTGCTTGAGCGCGTCCTCCAGGGCGCGGACCGCGCCCTGCGGGGTCTCCGGGGTGGCGATCCGGGTGACCCGGGGGCCGCGCCAGGGCAGCAGCGCGGCGTGGTGGTCGGTGTCGAAGGTGACCACGCTGGCACCGCGCGGCACGCTGCGGGCCAGCAGGTTCAGCGCGTCGGTGCTGTTGCGGGTGAACACCACGACGTCGGTGGCGTGCGCCCCGACGAACTTGCGCACCACCTCCCTGGCCTGCTCGTAGACCTTGGTGCACACCTGGGAGGCGAAGCCGGCGCCGCGGTGCACGCTGGCGTAGTAGGGCAGCAGCTCGTCCACGGCGTCGCGGACCGCGGCCAGACACGGCGCGCTGGCCCCGTGGTCGAGGTTGGCGTAGGTCACGCGCTCCCCGGTGACCAGCGGGACCGTGGTGTGCGCGCCGACCACGGCGGGCACGACCGGGACAGCAGCGGTGGTGACAGCGGGTGCGGTGACCGCGGGGGTGGTCTGCGCCGGGATGACAGCGAGCGACATACAAGCCTCCAGGATCCGGATCGGACCTGCTGGGAGGCCCGCGCTTGCCCGTCGCACCTCACGACGGACCAGGTCCTCACCCGGAGCACCCCACCGCGGTAGGAGGGTTGCCGACCAGCGAGCCGGGGCTTGTTGCTGGTACTCATGACCTTGGCCTCGAAGCTAGCCGACGACCCGAGGACTTGGGAAGCCCCCTTCCAGATACCGGGAAAGCCGCCGATCCGCGCGGCCCGCCGAACGGGCATCTGATCGGGCACCGGTTGGGGCGATTCCGCACCGGTCACCGAGTTGATATTTCTTCCCGGTCTAGCCTGACCGAACCGGTCGACAGGGCCGGGAACTCCACCGCAGGGGGCTGTTATGGAGAAAAGCAGCACGAGCAGAATTCGGCGCGGCTTTGTGCGATTAGCCGTGGCCACGATGATGATGAGCAGCGCGGTCCTTGGCGCCGCGGCCGTGGCGCAGGCCGCGCCCGCCGAGCCGCCGATCCCGGCCGAGATCGCGCCCGCGGGTGTCACGGCGAAGCTCGCGGCACCCGGTCGCGTCGCCGCCTCGCCACTGCTTTGCACTGGTCACGCGGTCGAACACGGCAACTGGAACAACGCCGATCCGAACGCCACCGGTATCGCCAGGGCCGAGCTGCGGGACTGCCAGTCGGTCACCGTCTGCGAGGGCTCGATCTGCCGCATCGTGCACGACGCGGGCTGGACCATGCGCCTGTTCGGCAAGTGCTCGCCGACCAACTGCGACTGGGGCTGGAGCAATTCCGAATTCCGCCAGGCCGCCGGTCACATCCACGCGTTCTACGACCACGGATTCGCCAAGCGGCACGTCTGGGCGAAGATGTCGCAATACCGTCCTGGTCAGCTGGGATTGTCTGGAGAACCGATTTTGTCGATCCGAACCGGCCGGACTACGAAGTGCAGGAATGGTTCCACCGCGGCTGATGCCGGAGTGACGAACAGCACCGGGACGGCCCGCCGACGGGCCGTCCCGGTCACCGCGCTCAGACCCGGAATCGCCCAGGCAGGGTCACGCTGAACCCGTCGCTGACCCGCTCCGCGCGCCCGGAGTACTGCTGCGCCCCCGCCCGGATCCGCCACGCCCCGAACACCTTGCCGTCCACCGGCACCCCGACCTCGGCCGCCACCCGGGTGCTCACCTCTTCATAGGACAGCCCGCTCCAGTCCGCTGCCGTGCTCGGCGCCGCGTTGAGCTGCCACAGCGTGAAGTGCACATGCGCCCCGCTGCTCGACCCACCACACGGCAACGCGTTGCCGGTACGCCCCAGCGGCGTCCCCGCGGCCACCTCCTGCCCGTCCTGAACCTGGATGTCCTCCAGGTGGTAGTACCCGGTACGCCACCCGTCCGAGTGATCCACGGTCACCCAGTCGCCACCGGAACAGCTCTGCATCCGCACCGTGCCGGCCGCGGCCGACCTGGCGATGCCGTCGCTGGGCGAGAAGTCGATCGCGTTCTTGACCCCGCTCTGCCCGTTGTCCGAGTGCACCCCGGCCGAATAGGTCTGCTGACCAGTGGCGAAGGGCAGCCCGAGCACCGGATCGGCCACCGGCGCGGCCACCGCGACCGGCGCGAGCAGCAGGCCACCGGAGAGCAGCGCGGCCGCGGCCAATAACCAGGTGGAACGGCGGTTCCCCGACATGTTGACTCCTTACAGGGGGCACCCTTTCGGGTGAAGGAGTTCATGAAGGTAGCCAGTTGGGCGCGGACCGTCAGGCCCCAAACGATGTCCGCCAAATGGAGCAGAGGAGCGTCATGCCGACCTTCGACGGCCGGGAGATCGAGGTCATCCAGTTCAGCGACCTCGCGGGCGAGGAGTGGGTGTACGAGTTCCGCGACCCCGCCTGGGACCCCAACTCCACCATGCTGGCCATCGCCGTCCCGGACGCCGGGACCTGGGCGGACGCGGTGGTGAGCATCAACCCGCACAAGGGCGACCTCCCGCTCCGCTTCCTGGAGTGGGCGGTGCGGATCGCCGCGGAGCGGGAACGGCCTGCCGAGGGTTGAGCGGCCTACCAGGGCAGGGGCTGGCCGTGGCGGTAGAAGCCGCCGGTCGGGCCGCCGTCGGCCAGCCGGACCGCCCAGGCCACACTCGCCGCGCCCGCCGTCACCGGCCCGCCGCCCGGCCCGCCCATGTCCGTGGCCACCCACCCCGGGCACACCGCGTTGACCAGGAAGTTCTCCGCCCGCAGCTCCGCGGCCAGGATGCGGGTCAGGGCGTTGAGGGCGGCCTTGCTCGTCGAATAGCCGGGCGTGCCCGCGCCGAGTTCGCTGATCGAACCGGCCTCGCTGGAGACGTTCACGATCCGCGGGTGCGCGCTGCCGCGGAGCAACGGCAGCAGCGCGAGGGTCACCTGCCAGGCGCCGAACAGGTTGGTGTCGAAGGCTTTCCGGACCCGGGACAGGTCGGCGGTGCTGGCCAGGGCGTCGGTGTCGTAGTCGACGGCGGCGTTGTTGATCAGCACGTCCAGGTGGCCGTGGTCGGCCTGGAGTTCGGTGGCCAGGCGGGTGATCGAGGCCGGGTCGGACACGTCCAGTTGCCGGGGCTCGGCGTTCAGCTCCGCGGCGGCGGCGCGGATCGCGTCCGGATCGCGTCCGGGTCACGGCCGGTCATGATCACTCGGTCGCCCTCGGCGGCGAGCAGGCGGGCGGTGGCCAGGCCGATGCCGCGGTTGGCGCCGGTGATCAGCACGATGCGGGACATGGCCGCCATTCTGCCCGGGTCCGGCGGCCGGCTGGCGACAGCCGAAAACGGGTTGGCGCTGGTGGCAGACTCGGACTCGATGAAATACGTGATCGTGCGCTACGAGGACTACGGCTCCTACGGCGCCTACAACCACTGCGCGGACGCCTACCTGGACGTGCTGCCGACCCTGGCCGACCAGCTCCCGCCCGGCGCACGGGCCTTCGCCACCGACCCGGACCACTACGACTTCCACGGCAAGCGGTGCGTCAAGGACCTCAAACCCGTCGAGACCCGCACCGAGGGCGACCAGCTCGTCCTCGAACTCCGGCACAACTGCTGGAAACACGACGCCGACCTGGTGCTGCGCTACACCGGCGTCACCGAGTACACCGTCGACCCGCCCGGCGAGCTGCCGAGCGAGGTGCGGCTGGACGAGCTGCTGCCGCACGAGCAGGGCGTGCGGCACGAGTTCGTGTGTGTGGGCGGCTCGATCGTGGTGGTCGCCGCGGACGTGACCGCGGCATGGACACCCACCGACTGCACCGGCTAGCCGGTGGCAGACTCGACCGCGATGAGATACGTGATCGTGCCCGTGGACGACAGCTCCTCCTGGATCGACCCGGAGGCATACCTGGCCGTGCTGCCCACCCTGGCCGCCGACCTGCCGCCGGGCGCACGTGCCTTCGCCACCGACCCTGAGCACTACGACTTCTCCGGCAAGCGCTGCGTGAAGGACCTCAAACCCACCGAACCCCGCACCGAAGGCGACCAGCTCGTCCTCGAACTCCGGCACAACTGCTGGAAACACGACGCCGACCTGGTACTGCGCTACACCGGCGTCACCGAGTACACCCTCGACCCGCCCGGCACCCTGCCCGGGGACCTGATGCTGGACGAGCTGCTGCCGGACGCGCGCGGGGTGCGGCACGAGTTCGGCTGTGTCACCGGGACGATCGTGGTGGTCGCCGCCGACGTCACCGCGGCCTGGGTGCCCACCGCCTGCACCGGCTAGCTCTCCCCGCGCTCGCCGCGCCAGCGGGCGTAGCGGCCGGCCCGGTCGATGGCGCGGATGCGTTTCTCCGCCTCGTCCCGCGCCGTCTCGGTGCTGACCACCAGCAGCTGGTCGTCGAACTGGAGCCGGGTCACCGGTTGCGGGGTGAAGCCCTTGCCCTCCCGGACCACCAGGCTCACCGTGGCGCCCGCGGGCAGGCGCAGTTCGGAGACGTAGACGCCGTGCAGCTTGGAGCCCTCGGGGATGCGGATCTGCAGCAGCTCCGCGCCCAGCTCGTCCAGCGGGCCGGCGTCGACCTGGACCTCCTGCAGCTCCCCCCTGCGCACCAGGCCCAGCCAGCGGGCCAGTGCGGGCAGGGTGCTGCCCTGGATCAGGGTGAGCAGCACGACCAGCACGAACACCACGTCGACCAGGGTCTGCGCGCCTTCCACGCCCTGGGTCACCGGGATCATGGCCAGCACGATGGGCACCGCACCACGTAGCCCGGACCAGGCCAGGAAGGTCTGTTCCCGCCAGGGCAACCGGAACGGGGTGGCGGAGAGGAACACCGAGAGCGGGCGGGCCACCAGCAGCAGCACGCCACCGGCCACCAGCGCGGGCACCAGCACGTGCAGCAGCCGGGACGGCGAGGCGTAGAGGCCGAGTAGGACGAACAGGCCGATCTGGGCCAGCCAGCCCAACCCCTCGGCGAAGGAGAGCGTGTCGGAGCGGTGGGGCAGCCGGGCGTTGCCGAGCACCAGCCCGGCCACGTAGGCCGACAGCAGGCCCGCGCCGTGCACGCCCTGGGCGGCGGCGTAGGCCAGCACGCACACCCCGACCGTGGCCAGTGGGTAGAGACCGGTGGCCGGCAGGGCCGCCCGGCGTAACGCGAACGCGCCCAGCCAGCCCAGCGCGATGCCCACCGCCGCGCCCATGGCCAGTTCGTAGACCACCAGCGCCGGGGTCCACCAGCTCCACGGATCGGTGCCGGCCAGCAGCACCACGGCCAGGTACACCGGCGCGTCGTTGAGGCCGGATTCCAGCTCCAGCGCGCCCGCGAGGCGTTTGCTCACCCCGACCGAGCGCAGCACGCTGAACACCGCGGCCGCGTCGGTGGAGGAGAGCACCGCGCCCCACAGCAGCGCGGTGCGCCACTCCAGGTCCAGGATCAGGTGCAGCAGGCCGCCGGTGACCGCGATGCTCACCCCAACGGCCACTGTGGACAGTGCGATGCCCAGGCCCAGCGCGGGTTTCACCGCGGTCCAGCGGGTGGTGAGGCCGCCCTCGGCCAGGATCAGCACCAGCGCGGCGATGCCGAGGGACTGGGTGAGACCGGCGTCGGAGAACTGGATGCCGAACCCGGCCTCGCCGATGACGAGCCCGATTCCCAGGTACAGCAACAAAGACGGTAGGCCGAGCCGGACGGACACGCGCACGGCGAGCACCGCCACCAGGAGTACCCCGGCGCCGATTCCGAGCACGGTCGTCAGGTCGGTCATAGGGCGCCTCCGGACTCAGACTAAGACTCTGCTGTGTCCATTGTGGCTGCTCAGCACCGATTTTTCGGTAATTGCGATGAATTATGCATGACTCTATGCCCGGAGGTGCTCGCCGGGATAGGCTTGGGGAATCCCCCTCCGCCGGTTCACGGCCACCCGGAACCCCTTGCGGGCGGCCGGTTTCGGCCGGGTCACGGGAAAACTCCGGTCAGTTCTGCCTGCTGAGCAAGGCGGCCATGGACTCGTCCAGATGGGCGCGGCGCTGTTGCTTCGTGCTGGGCATGGCGGCCGGGGCCATCCGGAACAGGTGCGCGTGCCCCAGGTACGCGCTGTAGGCCAGCACCGCCCGCCTGCGGGCCTCCGCCTTCGCGAATCCGCACTGGCCGAAAAGTGTTGTCAGGTAAGTGATCCGGCGCTGGGTGACCCGGTCAAGCACCGGCCGGATCACCGGGTCCTCGCCCGCGGCGAGCAGGGCCAGCTCGACCGCGTTGCCGCACGGGTGGTCCAGCACCCCGGCGAAGAGCAGCCGGAGCCGCCGGGCCGGGTCGGGTTCCTGTTCCGCCAACGTGATCACGGCTTCGGTGTGTTCCTGTTCCCAGCGCGCCAGGGTGGCCACCAGCAACGCCTCCCGGTTGGCGAAATGCCAGTAGGCACTGCCCTTGGTGGCGCCGACCCTGGCCGCCAGGGGTTCGATGGCCACCGCGGCCAGTCCGCCCTCGGCCAGCGCGGTGAGCGCGGCGGCGGTCCAGTCGGCGCGGGTCTTCCTGAGCTTGGCTGGCACGACCATACGGTAGCGTACGGTCGTGCCGGCCAAGTCGGATCAGGACTTCGTGACGGCGACCTTGACCGCGGTGCCCTCACCCACGCTGCCCGCGAACCCGCCGTCCCCGGCCGGACCGTGGGTCAGCGAGCGCGCGAGGGTCTCCGCGGTGATGAACTCCACGAACGCGGTGACCGCCGGGACCACCTCGGCCGGGACCTCCACGGTCAGTTCGATCCGGTCGGAGACCTCCAGTCCCGCCTCGCGGCGGGCCTGCTGGATCACCCGGACCAAGTCGCGGGCCAGGCCCTCGGCGGCGAGTTCCGCGGTCACCTCGGTGTCCAGCACGACCAGGCCGGAGCCGCCGGGCAGCGCGGCCGCCGCACCGGGGTCGGAGGAGACCAGCCGCTGCTCGTACTCCGTGGGCAGCAGCTCGATCCCGGCCGCGACCACCGCGCCGGTCTCGCTGGTGGTCCACTCCCCCGCCTTGACGGCCTTGATCACCTTCTGCACGTCCTTGCCCAGCCGCGGCCCGCAGACCCGGGCGTTGACGGCCAGTTCGACCCGGCCGTGCGCGGCCACGTCGGTGGTCAGCACCACGTCCTTGACGTTGACCTCGTCCCGGATCAGCTCCTTGAACGGGGCCAGGTCGTCGGCGTAGGGCGCGGCCACCACGAGCTTGGCCAGCGGCAGCCGGACCCGCAGCTTGTTCGCCTTGCGCAGGGACAGCGCGGTGGAGCAGACCTGCCGCACCTCGTCCATGGCGGCGACCAGCTTGTCGTCGGCGGGCAGGTCGGCCACCGCCGGGTAGTCGGTCAGGTGCACCGAGCGCGCTCCGGTCAGGCCGCGCCAGACCGCCTCGCTGGTCAGCGGCAGCAGCGGCGCGACCACCCGGCAGACCACCTCGAGCACGGTGTGCAGGGTGTCCACCGCGTCCTGCTCACCGGCCCAGAACCGTTCCCGGGAGCGGCGCACGTACCAGTTGGTCAGCACCTCCAGGAAGTCCCGGACGGACTGGTGCGCGGTGGCCAGGTCGTAGCCGTCCAGCGCCTCGCGCACCGAGCGCACCAGGTCGTGCGTCTTGGCCAGCACGTACCGGTCCAGCACGTGCTCGCTGTCCACCCGCCAGGTGCCCTCGACCCCGGCCGCGTTGGCGTAGAGGGACAGGAAGTACCAGGAGTTCCACAGCGGCAGCACGGCCTGGCGGACCGCGTCCCGGATGCCGCGCTCGGTCACGCTCAGGTCGCCGCCCCTGGAGACCGGGCTGGCCAGCAGGAACCAGCGCATGGCGTCGCTGCCGTCGCGGTCGAAGACCTCCCGGACGTCCGGGTAGTTCTGCTTCGACTTGGACATCTTCTGGCCGTCATCGCCCAGCACGGTGCCGTGCACCAGGCAGTTGCGGAAGGCAGGCCGGTCGAACAGCGCGGTGGCCAGCACGTGCATGGTGTAGAACCAGCCGCGGGTCTGCGCGGTGTACTCGACGATGAAGTCGCCGGGGTAGTGGTTGTCGAACCACTCTCGCCCGGGGGTGTGGGGGTGTCCCCCACTGTCACTGTCGAACGGGTAGTGCACCTGGGCGAAGGACATCGAGCCGGACTCGAACCAGCAGTCCAGCACCTCGGGCACCCGGCGCATCATCGACTTGCCGGTCGGGTCGTCCGGGTTGGGCCGGACCAGGTCGTCGACCACCGGCCGGTGCAGGTCGTCCGGGCGCACGCCGAAGTCGCGCTCCAGCTCGTCCAGCGAGCCGTAGACGTCCACCCGGGGGTAGGCCGGGTCGTCGGAGGTCCACACCGGGATCGGCGAGCCCCAGAACCGGTTGCGGGAGATCGACCAGTCGCGGGCGTTCTCCAGCCACTTGCCGAACTGGCCGTCCTTGATGTGCCCAGGCACCCAGTTGATCTGCTGGTTCAGCTCGACCATCCGGTCCTTGAACTGGCTGACCGCGACGAACCATGACGACACCGCGCGCTGGATCAGCGGGCTCTCGCAGCGCCAGCAGTGCGGGTACGGGTGGTTGTAGGTCTCGTGCCGCAGCAGCACGCCCGCTGCCTTGAGGTCGCGGATGATCGCCTTGTTCGACTCGAAGACGTGCTGACCGGCATACGGCGGGACCTCGGTGGTGAACTCGCCGCGGCTGTTCACCGGCACCACCGCCTCGATCCCGGCGGCGTCGGTGACGAGCTTGTCCTCCTCACCGAAGGCGGGCGCGATGTGCACGACACCGGTGCCGTCCTCGGTGGTGACGTAGTCGGCGGCCAGCACCTGGTGCGCGCGCTCGCGCCCGGCGAAGAACGGGAACACCGGCGTGTACTTCCGGCCGACGAGGTCGGACCCCTTGTAGCGGGCCACCACGTGCTCGGCGGCGTCCTCGCCCAGCTCACGGGCGTAGGCGGCCAGCCGGGCCTCGGCCAGCAGGTAGCGCTCGCCCTCGTGCTCGACGGTCACGTAGTCGACGTCGGGGTGCACGGCCATGGCCAGGTTGCTCGGCAGCGTCCACGGCGTGGTCGTCCACACCAGGGCCAGTTCGCCGGTCTCCAGCCGCATGCCGACGGTGACCGCGGGGTCCTGCCGGTCGCGGTAGACGTCGTCCATCTTGGTCTCGGTGTTGGACAGCGGCGTCTCGCAGCGCCAGCAGTACCAGAGCACCCGGAAGCCCTCGTAGACCAGGCCCTTGTCCCACAGCGACTTGAAGGCCCACATGACGCTCTCCATGTAGGGGAGGTCCAGGGTCTTGTAGTCGTTGTCGAAGTCCACCCAGCGGGCCTGCCGGGTGACGTAGTCCCGCCAGTCGCCGGTGAACTGCAGCACCGAGGCGCGGCAGGCCTCGTTGAACTTGTCGATGCCGAGCTGCTCGATCTCGGACTTGTGCGTGATGCCGAGTTCCTTCTCCACCGCGAACTCCGCGGGCATGCCGTGGCAGTCCCAGCCGAAGCGGCGCTCGACCCGGCGGCCCAGCATGGTCTGGTAGCGCGGCACCACGTCCTTGACGTAGCCGGTGAGCAGGTGGCCGTAGTGCGGCAGGCCGTTGGCGAAGGGCGGGCCGTCGTAGAAGACGAACTCGTTGCGGCCCTCGTCCCCGGCCGGGCGGTTCTCGATGCTCGCCTCGAAGGTCCGGTCGGCGGCCCAGTAGGCCAGCACGTCCTGTTCCAGCACCGGGAAGGACGGCTGGGCGGGCACGCCTGCCGCGCTGTCGAGTTCGACCTTGGGGTAGGCCATGACGGGGATGCTCCTCGCGTGCGGTCGTCGGCTCGTACGGGCTCACGCCCACACGGGGACGACGCGCCGTCGCCGGCGCTCCGCGGTACCACCCCGCTTGCCGGCCTGCCCGGGAGTTCTCCCTGGCGGACCGGCCTCTCGTTTCTCGGCTGTGACGGGCCGTCCCGTCCGGTTCTACTGAGGCGGCGGACCGCCCGTTCTTCCGGAGGCTCCCCGGTGATGTCCGGATCAGCGCCTGTGTGTCAAGGGTAACTCGACTGGCAAATCGGATCCCGGCCACCCGCTCCGGGCCGCGACGCTAGGCCATACAGGTTGCCAAACCCGTTGTGCTCCCCCGAATGGGGTCACTGTGGGTGAGTTGGTACTACTTAGGCAACTTGAGATTGATCAGGCGGGTGTGACTTGGACGATGCGGTGGACTCAGCGGGCGCGATCGGCCCGGTGCGCTGCCGCCAGTCCGCGGTCCGGCCCGCAGCGCCCGCAGGGGGTGAAGCCCAGTTCGCGGGCTTCCCGCACGGGCAGTCGCAGCGTGGCCGAGCCGGTCAGCCAGGTGCACTCGGCCAGGTGGTAGCGCGGGTGCTCGTCGACCACCCGCACCTCGGCCTCCAGCGCCGCCACGATCAGCAGATCGGCGGCGTCGGTGTCCTCCTCGCCCGGATCGGCGGCGGTGCCGCCGGTGAGCGCCCCAGAGCCCGTGGACGGCTCAGCCGGGGACACCGCCTTCACAGCGGCATCCCCGGCTTCCTCGTCGTCCTCAGGCCCGGTTACGACCTTCTCCCGCGCGGCGCCAGCCGCCCCGGTGTGTTCTCCAGCGTCCGGACGGCCGACTTCCCCATCAGCAGCCGGGTCCGGATCCGCGGCGAGCGCCCGTCGTCGGCGCAGGAGCCAGTCCGCGAACAGCAGCAGCGCGGCTGCCACGCTCGCGACGACCGAACCCCACGCCCAGGCGGTCACCCCGGAGACCAGGGCGGTGACCAGCAGCCCGAAGGCGGCCAGCACCAGCAGCAGGACCAGGTACAGCACCTGACCTACTCCCTACCGCTCGGGATCAGCCGGCCTCGGCCGCACGGGTGCCGAAGGTGTAACCGGACTGGTTGGCCCGGCTCTCCGTCGGCGCCGCGGGGGCCGCGGAACCCTGGTCGATCAGTTCCTGCAGGCGGGACTCCAGGAAGGTCTTCAACCTGGTGCGGTACTCACGCTCGAAGGTGCGCAGCGTGTCGAGCTTCTTCTCCAGCGCGTTCTTCTCCTGGGTGATGGAGCCCATCACCTCGGTGTGCTTGCGCTGGGCGTCCCGTTCCAGGGCCGCGGCCTTCTCCCTGGCCTGACGCTCCAGGGTCTCCGCGCGGGTGCGCGCGTCGTTGAGCATGGTCTCGGCACGCGTGCGCGCCTCGTTGACCATGCTGTCCGCCTTGGCGCGCGCCTCGGAAAGGAGCTGCTCGGACTTGGTCCGGGCCTCCGAGAGCATGCCGTCGGACTCCGCCTTGGCCTCACCGGTGAGCCGGTCGGCCATCTCCTGGGCCAGGCCCAGGACCTTGGCGGCCTGCACGTGGTGGTCGCCTCCGGGGGAGGTCTGCTCCATCACGCTGGGCGGGGGCACGGGGGTGAGGCGGCGCGGCTCGTCGACCGCGCGGACCGGGGAGTGCCCGCCCGCGACAGTCTTGTTCCGTGCGTCCTCAAGCTCAACGCGGGCGTTGCCGAGTTGGCTGTCGAGCTGTTCGACCTGCTGACGCAGGTCGTTGTTCTCCTCGATCAGCCTTGCCAGCTCGGCCTCGATGAGGTCGAGGAAGGCGTCAACCTCGTCCTCGTTGTAGCCCCGCTTGCCTATCGGCGGCTTGCTGAACGCCACATTATGAACGTCGGCGGGGGTCAAGCCCATCAGATCACCTCACGCACTCGGGGCTGCCTTTCGATCCCGGTCCCCGTCACGAGATCGGCACCAGCCGCATCAGGATGAACACGACCAGCAGCAGCACCATAATCGACAAGTCCAGTCCGATGCCCCCGATTCGTACCATCGGGATCACCCGACGGGCCAGTGAGACCGGGGGGTCGGTCACTGTGTAGATGGTCTCCAGCGTCACCGCAACCCCGCCGGCCGGTCGCCAGTCCCTGGCGAACGATCGGACGAGCTCGACGACCACCCTGGCGGTCAGAAGCAGCCAGAAGGCGAAAAGCAGGTAATAGGCGATGACCCAGACCGGTAGCACGCCTCCACTCTGCCACTTTCTAGCTCTGACTGAAGTAGCCACCCTCCGCCAGGCGCCTGCGATCCTCCGCGGTGACGTCGACGTTGGGGGGTGAGAGAAGGAACACCTTGTTGGTGACCTTGTCGATATCGCCGCGCAGCGCGAAGGCCAGACCGGCGGCGAAGTCGACCAGACGGCGCGCGTCGGCGTCCGCCATCCCGGTCAGATTGATGATCACCGGGGTGCCCTCGCGGTAGTGCTCGCCGATGGTCCGCGCCTCCAGGTAGCTGCGCGGGGCCAGGGTGGTGATCCGGCTGAGCGGGTGCGAGGGGTGCTCGATGACCGCACGGGTCCGCGGTGCGGGCTCGTGCTGGGGCTGTGAGTCCACGGCGAGCGCGCCGCGGGTCTGGGGGGTGCTGGACACGCTGGCCGTCGACGTGGTGGCCGCCCAGGGCCTGCGCGTGCGCGCGGGCTCCGGCTCGGGCTCGTAGTCGTCGACGTCCTCGACCAGTTCCGGCCGGTAGGTGCCGAACCGGCGCCTGCGCGAGCCCCGCTCGGGGTAGGACTCGTACTCGGCGTCGGCGTAGCGGCGGTCGTCGTAGTCCCGGTCGCCGTACTCGTCCGCGTACTCGCGGCTGCGGCCGCGGTAGCGGTCGTCCTCTTCGGCGGCGTACCGGTCGACTTCGTCGGCGGGGACCATTCCGAAGTAGGCCTTCAGCTTCTGGAGCGCGCTCATCGCCAGCCCTTCCTACTTCTGGTCGACCTCACCCACCGTGGCCTCCGCTTCCACGGCTTAGGGCGAGGTTAGCCGCCGTCCGCCGAGCAACGAGGTTCCGACACGCACACAGGTCGAGCCGTGGTCAATCGCCGCTTCCAAGTCCCCGCTCATACCCGCGGACACCACGACGGCACCTGGATGCTCGTCCCTTAGACGCGCGGACACCTCAGCGAGTTCCCCGAAAGCGTCATGGGGATTACTACCTAGGGGTGCGACGGCCATCACACCTTTCAGGTTCAGTTCACCCGATCGCGTGATCTTGGCCACCAACTCAGCGAGTTGATCTTGCGGAACCCCACCGCGATGTGGATCACCATCCAGGCTCAGCTGCACGAGCACGTCCAGCGGGGCCTCCCGCTCCCCCTCGGCACGGGCCTTGGCGACCGCGTTCGCGAGGGCTTCGGCGAGCCGGACGCTGTCCACCGTCTGGACTACGCCGGCCCAGCGCAGCACAGCGCGTGACTTGTTGCGCTGGAGCCGCCCGATGAGGTGCCAGCGCGGGTGGATCCCGGCCGCGGCGAGTTCGGCGGCCTTGGCGGCCGCCTCCTGCTCCCTGGACTCGCCGAACTCGGTCAGTCCCAGCTCGGCCAGCAGCGCCGCGTCCGAGGCCGGGAAGTTCTTGGTGATCGGCAGCAGCTGGACCTCGCCAGGGTCCCGCCCCGCCTTGGCGCAGGCGGCGTCGATCCGCTCCCGGATCTCCACCAGCGCCGCGGCCAGCTCGTCCCGCCGCTGTTGCCCGGTCAACTCGCCGGTCATCACGCCTCCACCCAGACGACCGAGGCGAGGCGGCCGGTGTTGCCGTCGCGCCGATGGCTGAACAACGTCTTGTCCTCGACCGTGCAGCGCGGGTCGAGTCCGATCTTGGCCACCCCCGCGTCGGCGAGCTGCTGCCAGAGCCCGGCGCGCAGGTCCAGCCCCGGGGTGCCCTTGCGCGTGCGGCAGGCCGCCCCGGGCAGGTGCGCCCCGACGTCGTCCTGCATGGCTTGCGGGACCTCGTAGCACTCCCCGCAGACCGAGGGCCCGAGCAACGCCTCGACCCGGTCGATCCGCGCGCCTGCGGCGTCCATGGCCCGCAGCGCGGCAGGCACCACGCCCACCCTGGCGCCGACCCGGCCCGCGTGTACCGCGGCCACCACGCCCGCCTCGGCGTCGCCGAGCAGGACGGGGACGCAGTCCGCGGTCAGGGCGACGAGGGCGAGTCCCGGCTCGGCGGTGACCAGGGCGTCGGTGGCCTCGGCCGGGTTGGCCTGGGGGCCGGTCACGGTGGTGACGGTGCGGCCGTGCACCTGTTCCATCCAGGCCAGGCGATCCTCGGCCAGACCGATGCCCTCGGCGAGCCGCTTGCGGTTGGCGCTCACGGCCTCGGTGGCGTCACCGACGTGATCGCCGAGGTTGAACGACTCGTACGGCGCACGCGAGGATCCGCCCGCGCGCGTGGTGATGACACGACGAATACGCACGTCCCGAACGTTAGCGCGCTTGCCCGGCCACCCCACACGGAGTGTTGGCCGTTCTTGTACGCCGTGTTGGCCGTTGTCGTACGGGGTGTTGGCGGTTGTGGGACGGGTTGTGGCAAGAGCGAAGATCAAGAGCGTCCTCGCCGGACGGGCAGAAATCAAAGGATGGGGGGAAAGTCAAGAGCAGAGAGCAGTGCTCGTACGGTTCCCCCATCCCCGTCAGCCTTCCGATACCAAACCACATCCCGGGCACGCAGACCGTGCGGTTGGGAAGCTAGGGCGGCGGCAGGTTGCGGTCTGCGCACCCGGGATGCGGTGTGTCCTCTCCAGGCTGACGGGGATGGGGGAACCGCTCGGGGACTGTTGAAAAGCCACCCCGGCTGCTTGTGCTCGGGCTCCGCCCGGTCGCGGCGAGTCGGAACCGCCTAGCCGCAGCGTTCCCGGGCTTCGCCCGCCTGCCCCCAACGCTCGCCGCTCCGGGCTCCGCCCGCCCGGCGTCCCACAACAGCCAACGTGGTGTCCCAGAACGGCCAACACTCCGTACCAAAGCGGCCAACACGCGGGCTGGGGTTTCAAGCTCCCGGCGTGTTGGCCGTTCTGGGACGGTGTGTTGGCCGTTCTCGTACCGGGTGTTGGCCGTTCTTGTACGCCGGGTTGGCGGTTGTCGTACGCCGGGTGGGCGGGTCCTGCCTCTGACTCGGCTGTCTTCCGGGTCCGGAACTGCCCGGCTGTCGTGAGGGGCTTCCCCGTCCGTCCATAACGGCCAACACGCCGTTCGCTGGCAAGCAAAAGGGCCGCCCGGGGGCGGCCCTTTTGGGGTTGGGTGGGTTAGCGGCGCATGAAGGGGGGGACGTCGACCTCGTCGTCGTCGGGCTCGTCGGTTACCGGGACTGAGCGGGACGGGAGGCCGCCGCCTAGGCCGGAGTTGACCGGGGGGAGGCCGTGTACGCCGGTGCGTGGGGGGAGGGGGTTCATGGGGTTGGTCGGCTGGTGCTGGTGGGGCTGGGGGGCCGGGGGTTGCTGGACCGCCGGCTGGGGCGCGGGCTGCGGCTGCGGGGCGGGCTGGTAGCTCGTGTGCGGCTGCGGCGCGGGCTGGTAGGTGGGCTGGGGTTGCGGCGCGGGCTGCTGCTGGGGCTGCTCGGGCTGCTGCTGGGGGGTGCCGCCGAGTTGGCCCGCGGTGGCGGGGGCCACGGGGGCACGGGAGGTGACCGGGGCGGGTTCCAGCTTCTTGTGCGTGGGGGTGCCGCCGTCGAACCCAGCCGCTATTACCGTCACGCGGACCTCGTCGCCGAGGGAGTCGTCGATCACCGTGCCGAAGATGATGTTGGCTTCGGGGTGGGCGGCTTCCTGGACCAGCGAGGCCGCCTCGTTGATCTCGAACAGGCCCAGGTCGGAGCCGCCCGCGATGGAGAGCAGCACGCCGTGCGCGCCTTCCATGGAGGCTTCCAGCAGCGGCGAGTTGATCGCCTTGCCCGCTGCCTGGACGGCGCGGCCCTCGCCGCGGGCCGAGCCGATGCCCATCAGGGCGCTGCCCGCACCGGACATGACGCTCTTGACGTCGGCGAAGTCCAGGTTGATCAGACCGGGGGTGGTGATCAGGTCGGTGATGCCCTGCACACCGGAGAGCAGGACCTCGTCGGCGGAGCGGAAGGCGTCCATCAGGCTGACGCCGATGTCACCGAGCTGGAGCAGCCGGTCGTTCGGGATGACGATCAAGGTGTCGCACTCGTTGCGCAGTGCCTGGATGCCGTCCTCGGCCTGCTTCGCCCTGCGCTTGCCCTCGAAGGAGAACGGGCGGGTGACCACGCCGATGGTCAGCGCGCCGAGCTTGCGGGCGATCGAGGCGACCACCGGCGCACCGCCGGTGCCCGTGCCACCGCCCTCGCCCGCGGTCACGAAGACCATGTCGGCGCCCTTGATGACCTCTTCGATCTCTTCGCGGTGGTCCTCGGCGGCACGCTGGCCGACCTCGGGGTTGGCGCCCGCACCGAGACCGCGGGTCAACTCGCGGCCGATGTCGAGCTTCACGTCGGCGTCGGACATCAGCAGTGCCTGGGCGTCGGTGTTCACCGCGATGAACTCGACTCCCTTGAGCCCAACCTCGATCATGCGGTTCACCGCGTTGACGCCGCCGCCGCCGATTCCGACGACCTTGATCACCGCGAGGTAGTTGTGCGGGGGCGTCATCGGGTCCGCCTTCCTGATCGTGGCTGTGTGTTCCTGTGCTGTGGCTCGCGGGTCTGGACCGTCGCCACCCGGCGCCAGCCCCGTCTCGAAACCCTCAGCCTCAACTGTCGGTTGAGAGTTATGTCAACCCCTGACCATCGAACGGGACGTTATGCACCGTCGGTGTTCTCCGTCCAGCAGCCACGCCGAGTGAACCCGCACACGTAACCCACGGCGGAAAGCCGTGGGCACGTCCCCACTGTCCGTCACTCTCCGGTCACACCGTCGAGCAGCTCGCGGATGAGGTCGAGGTGACCGGCATGGCGTCCGGTCTCCTCGATCATGTGGGTCAGCACCCAGCGCACGGATACGGTACCGAGTCGCGGATGAGCGAATGTCGCCGACAGGTCCTTTCGGGCCAGGATCTCCCGGCTGGCCGCGCATTCCCGCTCGTACTCGGCGATCACCGCGGCCACCGGCCGCCCCTCCGGGACCCGGAACTCCGCCTCCTCGTCGCCGCCGTACCAGGGCGGTTCGCCGGGCTGGTCGTCGACGCGGTTGCTGAACCAGGCCCACTCCACCCAGCGCAGGTGGCTGAGCAGTCCGACCACGGTCATCAGCGGTGAGCTGGGGATCAGCGATCTCCGAGCGTCCACTTCGGACAGTCCGGTGGCCTTGAGGACCACCGTGGCGCGCAGGAAGTCCAGGAAGCCGGTGAGGGTGTCGCGTTCGTCGGCGGCCAGTGGTGGTTCGGGTCTGGTGTCGATCTTCAGCTCGGTCATCAGACGACAGTAGGCAGGTCGGGGCTGGAGATGTTGAATATTTTCCCCGGCCTGCCCAGCAGCGGCTCCAGCACGAGGGCCTTGCGGTCGGAGTCGGCGGTGCTGCCCCAGCGGACCTCGCGGCCGCCGGTCAGCCGCAGCCGGACGTCGCCGGGCACCTCGGCGAAGACCTCCAGCACCTCCGGCCGCAGTTTCTCCGGCACCGCGGCCAGCACGTCCACCGCGGCCTTGGCGGCCGGATCATCCGGCGCGGCGCTGCGCACCTTCAGCGCGGGCAGGCCGTCCGGTGGTTTGGGCACGGTGGCGTAGGCCCGGCCGGTGCTGTCCACCAGCTGCGGGCCGTCCGCGCCCTCGAAGACCGCCACCGGGCTGCGCTCGTCCACGGTGACCACCAGGCTGCTCGGGAAGGAGCGCTCCACCCGCACGGTGAACACCCTGGGCACGGCGCCGATCCTGGCCGCCACCTCCTCGGTGTCCACCTGCAGCAGCGGGGTGCCGTCGGGCACGTTGGCCGCGGTCCGGATGTCCTCGGCGCTGAGCGCCTTGAGACCCTCGAACCGCACCTCCCTGACCGCGAACAGCCCGGTGTAATAGAGCACGTACCCCAGCCCGACCAGCACCGTCACCGCGGACATGAGCACCCAGGGCCGCAGCAGCCTGCGGAGTTTGGCCACCCGCCGCCGCGCGGCCGGACGGCGGCCGCGCACCGACGCCGGGCGCGGCCGGGCCGCCCGGCGCGGGTCGGTGTACCGCCTGCCGCGCTGCGGCGTCGCGCTCATCGTCCGGCGTCCTCGCCGCCGGCCAGCTCGCTCAGGATCTCCGGGCCGAGCATGGTGACATCGCCGGCGCCCATGGTGATCACCAGGTCACCCGGCCGGACCAGGCCCGCCACCAGCTTGGGCGCGTGGCTGAAGGAGGACTCGTAGTGCACCCGGCCCTGGGGCAGCGGCACGTTCTCGGCCACCAGCTCGCCGGTGATGCCCGGTTGCGGCTCCTCACGTGCCCCGTAGACGTCCAGCACCACGACCTCGTCGGCCAGGGCCAGCGCCTGGGCGAACTCGGCGCAGAAGGCCTTGGTGCGCGAGTACAGGTGTGGCTGGAACACGGTGACCAGCCTGCCGGTGCCACCGACCACCGGACGGGCGGCGCGCAGCTGGGCGTCGACCTCGGTGGGGTGGTGCGCGTAGTCGTCGTAGACCCGCACCCCGGCGGCCTGGCCCTTGAACTCGAACCGGCGGCGCACGCCACCGAAGGCGGCCAGCCCCTCCAGCAGACCGGTCAGCGGCGCGCCCAGTTCGAGTCCGGCCAGCAGCGCGGCGACCGCGTTGCCCGCCATGTGCTCGCCGGGCACGGCCACCGTGACGGTGACCTTCTCCCCGTTCAGCTCCAGCTCCGCCTCGCCACCGGCCGCGGTGGGCCGGTGCGCGAGCAGGTGCGCGTCCGCGCCCTCGGCCCGGCCGTAGCGCAGCACCCGCACGCCCTGGGCGGCGGCGCGGTCGGCCAGTGCGGCCGAACCGGGGTCGTCGGCGTTGGCGATGAGCACGCCGCCGGGTTCGATCCGGCCGACGAACTCGTCGAAGACCGCGACGTATGCCTCGACCGTGCCGTGGTGGTCCAGGTGGTCGGCCTCCACGTTGGTGACCACCGCGACCGACGGGCTGAACACCAGGAACGAGCCGTCGGACTCATCGGCCTCGGCCACGAAGGCGCCGCCGCTGCCGTGGTGGGCGTTGGCGCCGGACTCGTTGAGGTCCCCGCCGATGGCGAAGGAGGGGTCCAGCCTGCAGTGCTGCAGGGCCACGGTGAGCATGGAGGTGGTGGAGGTCTTGCCGTGGGTGCCCGCGATGCAGGCCACCCGGTGCCCGGCCATCAGCGCGCCCAGCGCCTCGGCCCGGCGCAGCACGGTGATCCCGCGTTCCCGCGCGGCCACCAGCTCCGGGTTGTCCGGCCGGATCGCGGTGGAGACCACCACCGCGGTGGGGCCGCCGTCGAGCTGGTCCAGGTTCTCCCCCGCGTGCCCGGCGCTGATCTCCGCGCCCTGGGCGCGCAGCGCGAGCACGGTTGGCGAGTCCTTGGCGTCGGAGCCGGACACCCGGGCGCCGCGGGCCAGCAGGATCCGGGCGATGCCGCTCATCCCGGCGCCGCCGATGCCCACCAGGTGGGTGCGGGCCAGGCGATCGTCGAGCGGGCCGACCTCGGGGGCGCTCACCGGCGCACCAGGTCCAGCACCATGCGGGCCAGCACCACATCGGCCTCGCGGTGCCCGCCGGACTGGGCGGCCGCGCCCATCTTGGCCAGCCGCTCCGGGTCGCGCAGGATCGGGATGACCTGCTCGCCGATCCGCTGCGCGGTCAGCTCGCCGTCGGCGATGATGATGCCGCCGCCGTTGTCCACCACCGGGTTGGCGTTGAGCGCCTGCTCGCCGTTGCCGTGCGGCAGCGGCACGAACACCGCGGGCAGCCCGAGCGCGGAGACCTCGGCCACGGTCATCGCGCCGGAGCGGCAGAGCACCGCGTCCGCGGCGGCGTAGGCCAGGTCCATCCGCTCCAGGTAGGGCACTGGCACGTAGGCCGGGGCGTAGGGCACCTGCTGCACGGCCACGGTGTTCTTCGGCCCGTGCGCGTGCAGCACGCCGATGCCGGCCGCGGCGAACTGCCCGGCCGCGGCCGAGACCGCGGAGTTGATCGAGCGCGCGCCCTGGGAGCCACCGACCACCAGCAGGCAGGGGGCGGTGGGGTGCAGGCCGAAGTAGCGGCGGGCCTCATCGCGCAGCGCGGCCCGGTCCAGGGTGGTGATGGACTGGCGCAGCGGGATGCCGATGACCCTGGCGCCGGGCAGGCCGGAGCCGGGCACGGCGGCGGCCACCGCGGCGGCGAAGCGGGCGCCGACCTTGTTGGCCAGGCCGGTGCGCGCGTTGGCCTCGTGCACCACGATCGGCACCCGGCCGCGGGCGGCCAGGTAGGCGGGCAGCGCCACGTAGCCGCCGAAGCCGACCACCACGTCCGCGCCGTGCCGCTCGAAGACCTCGCGGGTGCGGCGGACCGCGTCCCTGACCTTCAGCGGCAGCCGGAGCAGTTCCGGGCTGGGCTTGCGCGGCATCGGCACCGGCGGGATCAGCTCGAGCTGGTACCCGCGGGCCGGCACGATCTTGCTCTCCAGCCCCCGTTCGGTGCCCAGCGCGATGACCCGCACGTCGGGGCGGATCCGGCGCACCGCGTCGGCCAGGGCCAGCGCGGGCTCGATGTGCCCGGCGGTGCCGCCACCGGCGACGACGACACAGGGTCCACTTCGGACGGTTTCACCAGACACTGCGGAAGTCCTCCAGCCCGGATTCCCAGGCATCGTCATGGGGGGATCGGATGGCCGCGAGGGTAACAAAATCCGCCTGTGACACTGCGTGCGCCCGGGGCGCTACGCAGCGCGCCCAGGCACGGGGATCAGCGGATCCGGCCCTCGCGGCTGTTCGGGTAGCCGGCTCTGCGCCGGGGATCGGGGCTGCCGGTGCTGCGCCGGGTGCGCCGCCGGTCGTCCTGGGCCGAGGCGGCCTGGTGGGCGGCCGCGCGCACCGGGCGACCGGCCTGGCGGGGTGGGGTGGACGGGCGCACCGGCTTGCGTTTGGCCGGTGGCCGGTAGGGCTCTGGCGCGGGCAGCCGGAGCAGTTTGCCGACCCGGCCGGGGCCGAGGGTGCGCAACGCGGCCACGGCCTCCGGCTCGTGCCGGGCGTTGTTGGCCAGGATGCCGAAGACCAGCATGGTCACCGCGGCCGAGGTGCCACCGGAGGAGATCATCGGCAAGGTCAGGCCGGTGACCGGGAGCAGCCCGACCACGTAGCCGATGTTGATCGCGGCCTGGGCCACCAGCCACACGGTCAGCGTGGAGGAGACCAGCCGGATCCACGGGTCGGTGTTGCGCTGGGAGATGCGCAGGCCGACGTAGGCGAGCAGGCCGAAGAGCACCAGCACCAGGAACGCGCCGATCAGGCCGAGCTCCTCGCCGACCACGGCGAAGATGAAGTCGTTGTGCACGTTGGGCAGATAGCTCCACTTGGCCTTGCCCTGGCCGAGCCCCACGCCGAAGATGCCGCCGTCGCCAAGGGCGTAGAGCGCCTGCTTGGACTGGTAGGAGGCGGTCGGGTCGGCGTCGGGGTTGAAGAAGGAGGTCAGCCGTTCCAGCCGGTAGGCCGCGGTCATGGCCAGCACGATGGCGCCGGTGACCGCGCCGAGGGCGATCACGCCGAACAGCCGCAGCGGCGCGCCGGCGAACCAGAGCAGGGACAGCACGATCACCGCGAGGGTGATGGTGGAGCCGAGGTCGGGTTGCAGCATGAGCAGGGCGAACATCATCAGCGCCGCGGGCACCAGCGGCACCAGCAGATGCCGCCACTGGTGCAGCATGGCGCGTTTGGTGGCCAGCACGTGCGCGCCCCAGAGCACCAGCGCGACCTTGGCCGGTTCCACCGGCTGGAAGGACAGCGGGCCGATCTTGAACCAGCTGCGCGCCTTGTTCAGCTCGGCGCCGATGCCCGGCACCAGCACCAGGATGAGCAGCAGCAGGCTGACCACCATGGCCGGGATGCTGAGTCTGCGCAGGGTTCTGGCCGGTAGCCGCAGCGCGATCCAGAACAGCACCAGGCCGACGCAGACGTAGGCCAGCTGCTTGGCGAAGATCACGAACGAGGAGTTGAACTTGTTCAGGCTGTCCGGGATCGAGGCGGAGAGCACCATGACCAGGCCGAGGATGGTGAGCAGGCCGAAGACCGCCAGCACCAGGTGGAAGTCGGCCAGTGGCCTGCTCAGCCAGGCGGTGAGGGCGGAACGCCAGGAGACGCGGGCGGTCCTGCGGGTCCGTCGCGGCATCCCCGCCTCACCCAGCCTCTGGCGACTGATGTACCTCTCGGACGGCTTGGGCGAAGGCGCGGCCGCGGTGGGTGTAGTCGGTGAACATGTCCATGGAGGCCGCCGCGGGCGCCAGTAGCACAACATCACCCGGTCGTGCCATTGCGCTCGCCGCTCTCACCACCGACACCATGGGTTCATCGTCCCCCTCCGGCACGGTGTGCACGGGGACCTCGGGCGCGTGTCGCGCCAGCGCGGCGGCGATCACGTCCTTGTCCTGGCCGATCAGCACCACGCCTGCCAGTCGCGGCGCGGCCTCGGCGACGAGGTCCTCGACCGAGGCGCCCTTGAGCAGTCCGCCGGCCACCCAGATCACCCGGTCGTGGGCGCGCAGGGAGGAGGCGGCGGCGTGCGGGTTGGTGGCCTTGGAGTCGTCGATGTAGACCACGCCGTCGACCTCGGCGACCGGGCTGGCCCGGTGCGCGATGGGCTGGAAGCTGCCCAGACCCTCCCGGACGGCTTCGGCGGAGACGCCGTGCGCGCGGGCCAGTGCGGCCGCGACCAGTGCGTCGGCGAGTCCGGGTGGTCCGGCCGGGCGGATCGCGGCGGCCTCGGCGAGTACCGCCTGCTCGACCCGGTCCACCAGGTTGCCGCCGGTGATGCCGAACTGGCCGGGGGCTGGTTCGCCCAGCGTGACGCCGATCTTGCGGGGTGCCGGGGCGGCCGCCAGCAGTTCGGCGACCAGTGGGTCGTCCAGGTTGCCGATGGCCACCTCGCCGGTGAGCACGGCGGCCTTGGCCGCGGCGTAGGCGTCCAGGGAGCCGTGCCAGTCCAGGTGGTCCTCGGCGATGTTGAGCAGCGCGCCCGCGGTGGGCCGCACCGAGGGCGACCAGTGCAGCTGGAAGCTGGACAGTTCCACGGCCAGCACCCGGTGTCCGGCGCGGACCGCGTCCACCACCGGCAGGCCGACGTTGCCGCAGGCGACCGCGTCGGCCCCGGCGGCACGCAGGATGTGTTCCAGCATGCCGATGGTGGTGGTCTTGCCGTTGGTGCCGGTGACCACCAGCCAGGCCCTCGGCCCGTCCGCGGACTCCTGGTCCAGTCGCCAGGCCAGTTCGACCTCGCCGATGACCTCGACGCCCTCGGCCGCGGCGGCGGCCAGCAGCGGGGTGTCCGGCCGCCAGCCGGGGCTGGTGACCACCAGGTCGGTGCCGGGCGGCAGCTCGGTGAGGGAGAGCGCGGTGGCGTACTCGGTGATCGAGGCCAGCCGGGACTCATTGCCGTCGGTGACGGTGACCTTGGCGCCGTTCTCGGCCAGGGCCTGGGCGGCCGACAGACCGGACACCCCGGCCCCCGCGACGAGGACCGAGGCGCCGGCGAACTGGGACCGGCTCATCCGCCCGTGGCCAGCCACTCGCTGTAGAACAGACCCAGGCCGATCATGCAGCAGATGCCGCCGAGCAGCCAGAATCTGATGATCACCGTGGTTTCCGCCCAGCCGGCCAGCTCGAAGTGATGGTGGAAGGGCGCCATCCGGAACAGTCTTCGTTTGGTGGTGCGGAAGACCAGGATCTGCAGGCTCACCGAGAGCACCTCGACCACGAACAGCCCGCCGACGACGAACATCAGCAGCTCGGTGCGGGTCACGATGGACAGACCCGCGACCAGGCCACCAAGGGCCAGCGAACCGGTGTCGCCCATGAAGATCTTGGCCGGGGCCGCGTTCCACCACAGGAAGCCGACGCAGCCCGCCATCGCCGCGGCGGCCACGATCGCCAGGTCGAGCGGGTCCCGGACGTAGTAGCAGGCCGGGTTGAGCCGCTCGGAGCAGTCCAGCCGGAACTGCCAGAACGAGATGACCACGTAGGTGCCCAGCACCATCGCCGCGGTGCCCGCGGCCAGGCCGTCCAGGCCGTCGGTCAGGTTGACCGCGTTGGACCAGCCCGCCACCAGCAGGTTGCAGAAGATGATGAACCCGATGGCGCCGAAGGAGATGATCGAGATGTCCCTGACGAAGGACAGGTTCACCGAGGCAGGGGTGAGGTGGTAGTCGCTGGCGTCCGGGAACTGCAGCACCAGGTAGCCGAAGATGGTCGCGGTCAGCACCTGGCCGACGATCTTCGCGGTGCCGGACAGGCCCAGGTTGCGGGCCTTGCGGATCTTGATGAAGTCGTCCAGGAAGCCGACCAGGCCCAGGCCGGTGGTCAGGAACAGCACCAGCATGCCGGAGGCGGTCGGGCCGACCTGGTCGCCGGTGCCCCTGGTCAGGTAGACGAACAGGTGGCTGGTGCCGTAACCGGCCCACATGGCCACCAGGATCGCGATGCCGCCCATGGTGGGCGTGCCGCGCTTGGTCTTGTGGTGCTGGGGACCCTCCTCCCTGATCTCCTGGCCGAATCCCTGCCGGGAGAAGACCTTGACCAGGTAGGGGGTGAGCAGGATGGAGACCATGAGCGCGATCGCGCCCGCGACGAGAATGCCCTTCACGCGGTGTCACCGCCCTCGAGCAACGCGTCGGCGACCCGCCACAGCGCGGCCACCTTGCTGGCCTTGACCAGCACGACGTCCCCTGGCCGCACCTGTTCGCGCAGCAGCGCGATGGCGGCTTCGACGTCCGGCACGAGTACGGACTCCTCTCCCCATGACCCTTCGAGGTACGCGCCCTGGTGCATCGCGCCCGCCTGCTCGCCGACCACGACGAGCCGGTTGACGTCGAGCCGGACCGCGTAGCGGCCGATCGAGTCGTGCGCGGCGATGCTGTCCTCGCCCAGCTCCCCCATCAGCCCGAGCACGGCCCAACTGCGGCGGCGGGGCTCGGTGCGGCTCATGGCGGCCAGGGTCTTGAGCGCGGCGCGCACCGACTCCGGGTTGGCGTTGTACGAATCGTTGACCACCGTGACGCCGTCGGCGCGGGTGGTGACCTCCATGCGGCGGGCCGAGACCCGTCGCGCCGCGGAGAGCCGGTCGGCGACCTCCGCCGGCGTGGCGCCCAGTTCCAGCGCGACCGCGGCCGCGGCCAGTGCGTTGGACACGTGGTGCGCGCCGTGCAGCCCGAGCCGGACCTGGGCCTCCCCGGCCGGGGTGACCAGGCGGAAGGTGGCCCTGGCCTGCTCGTCGAGGTCGACGTCCTCGGCGCGCACGGTGGCCTTCGGGTCGGTCCCGAAGAAGACGATCTTGGCTTTGCTGCGCTGTGCCATCGCGGCGACCAGCGGGTCGTCGGCGTTGAGGATGGCCACGCCGCCCTCTTCGGCCGACGGCAGGGATTCGGCGAGTTCGCCCTTGGTCTGGGCGACCGCCTCCTGGGAGCCGAACTCGCCCAGGTGCGCGGTGCCGACGTTGATCACCACCCCGATCCGGGGCGGCGCGGTGCGGCAGAGCTGGCCGATGTGGCCCACCCCGCGCGCGGAGAGTTCCAGGACCAGGAAGCGGGTGTCGGCGTCGGCGCGCAGCACGGTCCACGGGTGGCCAAGCTCGTTGTTGAACGAGCCGGGCGGCGCGACCGTCGGGCCCATCGGCTCGACCACCTGGGCGATGAGGTCCTTGGTGGAGGTCTTGCCGGAGGAGCCGGTGATGCCCACGACGGTGAGTCCCTTGGGCGCCAGCGTGTCCACCGTGAGCCGGGCCAGTTTGCCGAGCGCGGCCAGCACCGCGGCGCCGGAGCCGTCGGTGTCGCCGGTCAGCGCCACCGAACCCCGGTTGGCCTCACTGACCGGCGGCACGATCACCGCGGGCGCGTCGACCTCCCGCGCGGCCAGCACACCGGCCGCGCCTGCCGCGATCGCGGCGGCGGCGAAGTCGTGGCCGTCCACCTTCAGCCCTGGCAGGGCCAGGAACAGGCCGCCCTCGGTCAGTTCACGCGAGTCGAACTCCACGCTCCCGGTGACCAGTGGACTGCCGTCGGTGTGGTGCAGGCGCCCGCCGACCGCTGCTGCGATCTCGGCGAGGCTGAGCGGAATCATGAACCCTCCGTGTGGTGGACGCCGGTAGCGCCACCGGGGTTGCCGGACAGTTGCGCGTCGATCGCCCCGGACAGCACCTGCCGGTCGTCGAAGGGCTGCACGACGCCGTTGATCTCCTGGCCGGTCTCGTGGCCCTTGCCCGCCACGACCACCACGTCACCGGGACCCGCGCGGCGCACGGCCTCGCGGATGGCGGCGGCGCGGTCGCCGATCTCGATGACCTCGCCGCGCTCGGCCTCGGGCACGGCCAGCGCGCCGGCCAGCATGGCGGCCCTGATCGCGGCCGGATCCTCGGTACGCGGGTTGTCGTCGGTGACGATGGTCAGCTCGGCGCGGCGGGTGGCGGCCTCGCCCATCACCGGCCGTTTGGCGCTGTCCCGGTCGCCGCCGCAGCCCAGCACCACGATGATCCGGCTGTCCTTGGCCTGTTCACGCACCGAGTCCAGCACCGCGGCGACCGCGCCGGGCTTGTGCGAGTAGTCCACCACCGCGGTGAAGTCCTGGCCGCGCACCACCCGTTCCATCCGGCCGGGCACGTCCACGCTGGAGAGGCCCTCGATGATGGCCGCGTCCGGCACCCCGGCCGCGTGCAGGCAGGCGGCGGCCAGCAGCGCGTTGGCCACGTTGAAGTCGCCGGGCAGCCGGATGGCCAGTTTCAGCTCGATGCCGTCCGGGCCGAGCGCGCGGAAGCGCTGGATGCCGGTGGTCTCGGTGCTGATGTCGGCGGCTCGCCAGGTGGCCTCGCCGTCCAGGGCGACGGTGACGGTGTCCTCGGTGACCAGCTTGCGGCCCCACTCGCCGTCCACCATCACCACGGCCTGATCCGCCCGGCCGTCGAACAGCTTGGCCTTGGCGGCGAAGTAGTCGGCCATGTCGGCGTGGAAGTCCAGGTGGTCCTGGGACAGGTTGGTGAAGGCGCCCACGGTGAAGTGGGTGCCCGCGACCCGGCCGAGGGAGAGCGCGTGGCTGGAGACCTCGATGGCCACGTCGCTGACCCCGCGTTCGAGCATCAGCGCGAACAGCGCCTGCAGGTCCGGGGCCTCCGGGGTGGTGAACGCGCTGTCCAGCCGGTCCCCGGCGATCACCGTGGCCACCGTGCCGATCAGCCCGGTGGTGCGGCCCGCGGCGCGCAGTCCGGCCTCGATCAGCGTGCTGACCGTGGTCTTCCCCGAGGTGCCGGTGATGCCGATGATCGAGAGCCGGTCGGAGGGGTTGCCGTAGATCCGGGCGGCCAGTTCACCCAGCACAGCGCGCGGATCCGGGTGCACCAGCACCGGCAGGCCTGCCGCGCGCACCTCGGGCAGCTCAGCGCCCGCGGCGTCGGTGAACAGCGCGATCGCGCCGCCCTCGACGGCCTGGGCGATGAACTGGGCCCCGTGCGCGCGGGCTCCCGGCAGTCCGGCGAACAGGTCGCCTGGCTGGGCCTGCTGCGCGCGCAGGGTGGCGCCGGTGACCCGGACCGCAGCGTGTTCGCGGCCGTTGTCACCAGCGAGAACGGCGCCGACCATGCCGGCTAGCTCGTCCAGTCGGACCGGCTCGGTCAGCGACGGGCGAGGCGGGGCTGTAGCGACCACTGATGGCACGCGCGAGAGGCTACCGGCGTGCGCTGAGTGGCCTAGCACGGCCCGACTGTGCTACTGGGCGTGATCCACCCGCGCCATACGTGAGAAGGGTTCACATTCAGCTCGGGTCTCGCTACCTTCAGGCCAACGCTTGTCGTGTTCCAGGTCACAGCCGACCTTGGCCGGAAGGGCTACCGCCATGCGCCTGCACCGCATCAGACCTGCCCTGACCCTCGCCCTGGCGACACTGCTCGGCGCCGGGTTGCTCACCCAACTCGACCCGGCCGCGGCCGCTCCCGCGGACACCTACCTGGTGGGCCGGGGCATCGCCGATGTGACCGGGGAACCGGCCGAGCGCGGCATGATGGGCTACGCCAAGCTGGACCAGCAGACCTCCGGCATCCACCAGCGGCAGCGGTCCAGGGCCTTCGTGGTGGCCGACTCCGCTGGCACCCAACGGATCGCGCTGGTGACGGTGGACGTCGGGCAGATCTTCGCCAGCGTCCGGCAGGCCGTGCTCAAGCGGCTCGGCCAGGAACTCGGCGGGGCCTACACGGACGCGAACCTGGCCATCACCGCCACGCACACCCATTCCGGGCCGGGCGGCTACTCGCACTACTCGCTCTACAACATCACGACCTTCGGCTACCACGACGACACCTTCAAGGCGATCGTCAACGGCATCGTGGCCTCGGTGAAGCAGGCCCACCAGGACCTGGCGCCGGGCTCGGTCTCGCTGGGCAAGGGCGAGTTGCGCGATGCCAGCGTGAACCGGTCCCGCCGGGCCTTCGACCGCAACCCGGCCGCGGACAAGGCCTACTTCCCCGAGGGCATCGACCCGCGGACCACGTTGCTGCGCTTCGATCGCGGCGGGCAGCCGATCGGCGCGCTGAACTTCTTCGCCACCCACGGCACCAGCCTGCGCGGCGACCACAAGCTGATCTCCGGTGACAACAAGGGTTACGCCTCCTACCACTGGGAGCGCGATGTCAGCGGGGTCGACTACCTCAGTGGCGCACCGGGTTTCGTGGCGGCCTTCGCCCAGACCAGCGCCGGGGACATGAGCCCGAACCTGGCCCTGAAGCCGGGCATCGGCCCGACCGACGACCACATCGCCAACACCAAGATCATCGGTGAGCGCCAGTTCGCCGCGGCCAAACGCCTGCTGGACAACGGCGGCACCGCGGTGGCCGGCAGCATCGGCTCCCGACTGTCCTTCGTGGACCTGAGCAATGTCACGGTGGACCAGCGCTTCACCGGCGACGGCCAGCAGCACAAGACCTGTGGCGCGGCCATGGGCGCGAGCTTCGCCGCGGGCAGCACCGAGGACGGGCCGGGGCCGGACATCTTCAAGGAGGGTGTCGGCAACAACCCGCTGATCGAACTGGTCACCAAGGCCCGCTACCAGGCCTCGCCGGAACTGCGCGCCTGCCAGTCCCCCAAGGACATCCTGCTGGACACCGGCGCACTCGGGCTGACCCCGAAGATCCTGCCGGTGCAGGTGCTCAAGATCGGCCAGTTCTACCTGGCCACGCTGGCCAAGGAGACCACCATCGTGGCCGGGCTGCGGCTGCGCCAGACGGTGGCCGCGGCCACCGGCGCGCCGCTGGAGAACGTGCTGGTCTCCGGCTACACCAACGACTACTCGGGCTACCTGACCACGCCGGAGGAGTACGACCAGCAGGACTACGAGGGCGGCCACACCATGTTCGGCCGCTGGGCGCTGCCCGCCTACCAGCAGGAGTTCGCCAGGGTCGCCGGTGATCTGAAGGCAGGCCGGGCCACCAGCCCCGGGCCGCAGGTCCCCGACCTGTCCGGGTCGAAGTGGACCGTGCAGCCCGGGGTGGTCATGGACGCCCCGCCGATCGGCTACAAGTTCGGCGACACCGTCACCCCGCCCGCGGCCGCCTACAACCGAGGCCAGCAGGTGAAGGTCGAGTTCGCCGGGGCGCACCCGAACAACAACCTGCACCACGGCGGGTCCTACCTGGAGGTGCAGCGCCAGGAGGGCGACCGGTGGAAGCGGATCGCCGACGACGGCGACTGGTCCACCAAACTCCACTGGGCCCGCTGGGGCATCGCGGCCTCCAGGGTCACCGTGACCTGGGACGTGCCTGCCAGCGCGCAGCCGGGGAAGTACCGGATCGTGTACTCGGGTGACGCCAAGGCTTTGTCCACCAAGATCACCTCGTTCACCGGCGCCTCCCCGGAGTTCACGGTCAGCTGACCGGCAGCGTCCGCGCCAGGAACTCCTCCGTCAGCCGCCAGGCCTCGGCCGCCGCCTCCGGGTGGTGGAACGCCGGGGCCTTGCGGTTGTGGAAGGCGTGCCCGGCCTGCTCCTGCACGTGCAGTTCGACGTTGGCCCGGCCGGCCGCGGCGGCCTCGACCTTGGCCACCTCCGCGCGCGGGATGTAGGGGTCGGCCCCGCCGAAGTGGATCAGGATCGGCGCGCTGATGTTCGCCAGCAGCCCCGCGTTGTCCGGCACGCCCGAGCCGTAGAAGGACACCACCGCGTCCGGACCGCCCTGCGCGGCCAGGAAGAAGGTGACCGTGCCGCCGAAGCAGAAGCCCAGCGCGCCCACCGGCGCACCGCCGACCTCGGGCAGGCCGCGCAGCACCTCCAGCGCGGCCAGGGAATCGGTGATGCCGCCCGGGAAGTCGTGCTTGCCGACGAGTTCCATGGAGGCTTTCAGGCCCTCCTCGCCGTGGTCGGCAGCCCAGTTGCGGTGCTGCCGCCAGAACAGGTCGGGCGCGGCCACCACGTAGCCCAGCGCGGCCAGGTCCGCGGCCACCGCCTTGATGTAGTCGCCGACGCCGAAGATCTCCTGCACCAGCAGGATTCCCGGGCGCGGGGTGGTGGCCTCGGGCAGCCACACGGAGAGGTCGAAGGTGCCATCGGAGACCGTCACGGTCTCCACACGCGTCGTCATTTCGCCATGCTAAGCGCGCAGGACGCTAGCGCTTCGCCCGCCTGCTGCGGCCCACCAGCAGGATCACCGCGAGCACGCCGACCCCGGCGAGCAGGATGCCGCCCCAGGAGGTCGAGCCCTCGGCCTCGGCGGGCTGGCCGGATGCCTGGTTGCCGCCGCCGTTGGGCGCGGGGGTCTTCGATGCCTGGTTACCGGCCGGAGCCGCGCTCGCGGCCAGCGCGGCCGCACCGGGGATCGCCCGGATCGGGTCCATCTCCTCGGAACCGGACAGCAGGGTGCCGTCGGGCTCGAAGGCGATGGCCTCGCCCTGGGTCTCGTTCGGCAGCGGCACGCGGACCGGTTCCCGTTTGAGCGCCTCGGCGATATCGCCGTCGGGGGCCGGGAACAGCAGCGCGTCGGTGTAGGTGCGCAGCGCGACCACGGTGCCGTCGTGGCTGACCGCGCCGCCGGTGACCAGCACCGAACCGAACCCGGCCACCGGACCGCCCGGCGTGCTGCTGGATCTGATCCGGATCGTGCCGACCTTCTCCAGCGGGGTCGGGCCAGGTGCGGTCAGCGCCTTGCCAGGGCGGTAGATCCCGGCCGCGGCGAAGGGTTCCTTGGTGACGATGTACGGGGTGCCCTTGCGGTCCAGCAGCAGGGCTTCCGCGTCGTGCGGGCCGTCGGGGTAGGTCAGCCGGTACAGCGTGGCCTTCCCGTTGGGCGTCAGCGCGTGCAGTGCCACGCTGTCCCGCTTCTTGCCGTTGTCGCCGGTGTCGGCCAGCCACAGCGTGCCGTCGGCCGCGCGGGCCAGGTCCTCCACGTCGAACGGGTCGGTGGGGTTGCTGATCACCCGCTCCACCTTGCACGCCGGGGTGAGCACCAGGACCTGCAACTTGGATCCGCCGTCGGCCATGGCGTACCAGCGCTTGCCGTCGCTGGCCAGGCCGCTGAGTTCCTTGAGCCGCTTGTCGGTGAACCGGCACTTCTCCACCGGCGCGGGTGGTTCGGCGGCCAGCGCGGGCAGCCCGGACACGCACAACAGCGCTGCCAGTGTCACCAGCAGCGCTGTCGTGCGAGCCAGGAAACTCACGCCCGGTTGCCCGCGAACTCGCCGAGTTGCCCGGCCAGTTCCGGCTTGACCCTGGCGCGCAGCTCGGTGCCGTCCTCGGTGTGCTTCTCGGTGAGCACCTGGCCCTCGGAGTGCACCCGGGAGACCAGCTCGCCCCGGCTGTACGGGATGAGCAGCTCCACCAGCACGTCCGGCCGCGGGATCCGCTCGGCCACCAGGTCGCGCACGGTGTCCATGCCGGCGCCGGTGTGCGCGGAGACGAACAGCGCGTCCGGGAAAAGGTGGCGCAGCCGGGTCGCGGTCAGCTCGTCGGCCTGGTCCAGCTTGTTCACCACCAGCACTTCCGGCGGCATGGGGGTGTCCCGGTCCTGGATGATCTCGGCGAACACCTCCCGCACCGCGGAGACCTGGCGTTCCGGCAGCGGGTCCGAACCGTCCACCACGTGCAGGATGAGGTCGGCGTCGGCGACCTCCTCCAGGGTGGATCGGAATGCCTCCACCAGCTGGTGCGGCAGGTGGCGGACGAAGCCGACGGTGTCGGTGAGGGTGTAGGTGCGGCCGTCCTCGGTCAGCGCCCGGCGGGTGGTCGGGTCCAGGGTCGCGAACAGCGCGTCCTCGACCAGCACGCCCGCGCCGGTGATGGCGTTGAGCAGGCTGGACTTGCCCGCGTTGGTGTACCCGGCGATGGCCACGTTCGGCACCAGGTTGGCCACCCGCATACCGCGTTTGGTCTCCCTGACCGTGCCCATCGCGCGGATCTCCCTGCGCAGCTTGGCCATCCGCTTGGTGATCCGCCTGCGGTCGGTCTCCAGCTTGGTCTCACCGGGACCACGCAGACCCACACCGGCGTTGCCACCGGCGCGGCCACCGGCCTGCCTGGACAGCGACTCACCCCAGCCACGCAGCCGGGGCAGCAGGTACTGCAGCTGGGCCAGTTCGACCTGCGCCTTGCCCTCCCGCGAGCTGGCGTGCTGGGCGAAGATGTCCAGGATCAACGCGGTCCGGTCGACCACCTTGACCTTGAGCTTCTCCTCCAGCTGCCGGAGCTGCCCAGGGGACAGCTCACCGTCGCAGATGACCGTGTCGGCGCCGGTCTCGATGACCGACTCGCGCAGCTCGATGACCTTGCCGGAGCCCACGTAGGTGGCCGGGTCGGGTTTCTGGCGGCGCTGGATGAGGCCTTCCAGGACCTCGGCGCCCGCGGTCTCGGCCAGCCGGGCCAACTCCGCGAGCGAGGCTTCAGCCTCCTCGGCGTCGCCCTCGGTCCACACGCCGACCAGCACCACCCGCTCGAGCCGGAGCTGTCGCTGCTCGACCTCGCTGATGTCCGCGAGTTCGGTGGACAGCCCGGCGACCCTGCGGAGCGCGGCGCGGTCGGCCAGTTCCATCTCGCCGGTCGAGAGGATGTCCGTCTCGTCGGCCTGTGTCATGAATTCCGTCATACGGGGTCCAGTGTCCCACGTTCCGCCAGCGATTTCCGGTGTGACCGGGCACTTTCGCGCAGCCGCCGCCGGACGGGTGACGCGGGTGGTCGTACGCCTGGGGTAGCAGCCGGGCGAATCGGTTACCGCCGTGGGCCGATGGAAAAGGACGCGGCCGCGAGTTGGATCAGGGGACGCGCACCTGGGCGTATGCCGGAGAAGTCACCGCAGGAGTCACCCGTCGTGAACCGCCCGATCCCCCGCCGCCTGGACCAGGCGAGCCTGCGCGAACTGCGCTGGCCGTCGCTGCGGGAGGTGTTGCGCCACCCGGTCGAGGTGGCCGCCGAGCGCCCGGAGCCGCGCGAACTGCACCGCCGCTGGGTGGCGCAGACCTGGCAGGCCGGGGACATCGACCTCACCGCGGACCGCAGGCACTGGCGGCGGTCGCTGCCCGAGCGGACCAGGGCGGACCTGCGGGCGCTGCTGCCGAGGCTGAACCTCGGCGAGCCCACCTCGATCGAGTCGCTGCGGCCGATCCTGGTCGCCGCGCCGGACGCGGACGCTCTGCTCTACCTGGGCACCCAGCTCGTGGACGAGGTCCGGCACCGCCAGTTCGCGCTGCGGGTGGCAGCGGAACTGTGCGACCTGCCCGAGCCCGCGCCCGGGTGGCCCGCGATGCGGGAACTCCAGGCCGAACTCTCCGGCGAGCTGCTGCGCCACCCCGCCGACTACCGGCGCTGGCTGCGCGCGGTGACCCTGTTCCACCTGGTCCAGCAGGGGGTGCTGGCGCTGTCCGGGCAGCTCGCCCTGGTCACGCTGCTGGGTGACATGCCGGGGCTGCCCGGCGTGCGGACCGCGTTCGCCGCGATCACCAGGGACCGCTCGCGGCACCTGGCCTTCGGCCTGCACGCGCTGCGCCAGGGCGTGCTGGAGGGCCATGCCGGGGACATCGGCGAGGTGGTGGCGCTGGCCGCGGCGCCGGGCATCGCGGCGGTGTTCGGCGAGGCCCACCCACACGCCCGGCTGGCCTGGCGGCGGCTGGCCTGGCTACTGCGGGAGATCGGCCTGCCGGAACGCTCCGGCCGGGACCGGCTGATCCCGGCCGGAGCGGGTGCTCACGGCGCCAGCACGATCCGGCCGCGGAAACCGCCGGCGGCCAGCTTGGTGTAAGCCTCGGTGACCTGCTCGAACGGCAGCACCTCGGACACCCGGACGGTGAGTTCGCCCTTCTCCACCAGTGCGGACAGCTCGGCCAGCCGGGGCCCGTGCGCGGTGACCATCACCGCGAGGCCGCGCACGTCCGCGCGGTCGGTGTCCGGCTGGCTGCCGTTGACCGAGACGAAGCCGCCGCCGGGACGCACCGCGGTGACCGCGTCCGCACCGATGTTGGCCGCGTCGATCACGCCGTCGACCTGCCCGAAGGTGGTCAGCGCGGCGCCGCGCGGGATGAACTCGGCCGCGCCGAAGGAGCGGACCAGTTCCTCATCGGCGGCACCGGCGGTGGCGATCACCTTCAGGCCGCGCATCTTGCCCAGTTCCACCACGTAACCGCCGACGCCACCGGCCGCGCCGGTGACCAGCAGGGTGCCGCCCTCGGGCAGTTCCAGCAGGTCGATGGCCTGGTCGGCGGTCAGCGCGTTGAGCGGCAGGCTGGCCGCCTCGGCGGCGGTCTTGCCTGCCGGGAACGGGGCCAGGTCGGTCGCGGGCAGCACCGCGAACTCGGCCTGCACATCGGGGGCCCGGTCCAGCTGGTCGGACAGGCCGATGACCCGGTCGCCGACCGCGTAGCCGGTGACGCCCGCGCCCACCGCGTCCACCACACCCGCCACGTCCCAGCCGACGCCGTAGGCCGGGAGCTGTGGCAGCCGCCCGGCGTGCACGAAGAACCCGCCCGCGCTGAGCAGGTCGACCGGGTTGAGCGCGGCCGCCTCGACCTTGATCCGCACCTGGCCCGCGCCCGCCTCGGGCACCGGCACCTCCGCGACCTCCAGCACCTCGGGGCCGCCGAACTTCTTGATCAGAATTGCTCGCATGCGGAGGACATTAAGTGAGCTACTCTCTGCCGGGGAGTACGTACTTCAAAGTGCGTACCACACCGGAAGGAGAGTCATGGCCACGCAGACCGCCGCCGACCGCAGATCAGCCGAGCGGGACGCCTACGACGCCTACCTGGCCGCCTGTCCGACCAGGAACCTGCTGGACCGGATCAGCGACAAGTGGGTGACGTTGCTGCTCTGCGCGTTGCAGGACGGGCCGCGCCGGTACAACGAGCTGTCCCGCAAGCTGGCCGGGATCAGCCAGAAGATGCTCACCCAGACCCTGCGCACGCTGGAGCGGGACGGCCTGGTGACCCGCGAGGTCACGCCCTCGGTGCCGGTGCGGGTGGACTACGCGCTGACCCCGCTGGGCACGAGCCTGCGGGCCACGGTGGAGCAGCTCAAGCTGTGGGCCGAGGCCAACATGGACCACGTGTACCTGGCCCGCGCGGGTTACGACGCGCGGAACGAGTCCCACCAGGACTGATCCAGGGTGCCGCTGGCGACCAGCACGGCAGGCCCGGTGAGGGTGGCGCGCTGGTCCTCCACGGTGACCCTGACCTGGCCGCCGAGGATGTCCACGGTGACCTCGCCGGTGTTGTGGCCGGTCAGGTGCAGGGCGGCGGCCGCGGTGGCCACCGTGCCGGTGCCGCAGGAGCGGGTCTCCCCCACGCCACGCTCGTGCACCCGCATGCGCAGCTTGCCGGGGGCGAGGGTGCGCACGAACTCGATGTTGACCCCGCGCGGGAACACCGCGGGGTCGTAGCCGGGCTGCCTGGTCAGGTCGAGGTCTTCCAGGCCGCCGTCCAGGGGGCAGACCAGGTGCGGGTTGCCGACGTCGACCGCGACGCCGGGGTACTCGCGGCCGCCAAGGGTGGCGGTGGAGCGGCCGAAGACGGTGACCGGGCCCATGTCCACGGTGACGGTGCCGTCGGCGTGCGCGATGACCGGCCGGATCCCGGCCCTGGTGCCGACCGGGAACTCGCCGACCTGGGCCAGGCCCTGGCGCACCAGGTAGTGCGCGAAGACCCGGACGCCGTTGCCGCACATCTCGGCGATGGAGCCGTCGGCGTTGCGGTAGTCCATGAACCACTCGGCCGCCTCGACCCCGGCCGGGGCGTCGGCGAGTTTGGCGGTGCGCACCACCCGCAGCACGCCGTCGGCGCCCAGTCCGCGCTGGCGATCGCACAGCGCGCGCACCAGGGCGTCGGTCAGGTCCAGTTCTCCGTCCGCGTCGGGCAGCAGCACGAAGTCGTTCTCCGTGCCGTGTCCCTTGAGGAATTCCACTCCGGCCACCGGTTCAGAGTACGTCCAGCACGGCCTGGTCCAGGCCGGGGTCCGCCGGGTCGAACCAGTGCGTGCGCTTGTCCCGGCGGAACCAGGAGCGCTGCCGCCGGACGAAGCGCCGGGTGGCCTGCGCGGTCAGCTCGGCGGCGGTGTCCAGGTCGTGCGTGCCGTCGAAGGCGGCCAGGACCTGCTGATACCCCAGTGCCCTTGACGCGGTGAGCCCGTCGCGCAGCCCGGCCGCCTCCAGTTCGCGGACCTCCTCGACCAGTCCGGCGGCGAACATCTCGGTGACCCTGGCGTTGATCCGGGCGTCCAGCAGCGGCAGGTCGGGGGCCAGGCCGATGATCACCGTGCCGTAGCGGGCCGGGCCTGGGGTGGGCAGCGTGGCGGAGAAGGGGCGGCCGGTGAGCCGGATGACCTCGAGGGCGCGCACCACCCGGCGGCCGTTGCTGGGCAGGATCGAGGACGCCGCGAGGGGGTCCTGTCCGGTGAGCCGGTCGTGCAGCACGGCGGAGCCGACCTCGGCGAGTTCGGCCTCCAGTTCGGCGCGCAGTCCCGGGTCGGTGCCGGGGAACTCCAGGTCGTCCAGCACCGACTGCACGTACAGGCCGGAGCCGCCGACGAGGATCGGCGTCCGGCCGGCGGCGAGCAGTTCCTCGACCTTGGCCCGCGCCTGCCGCTGGTAGGCGGCGACCGCGGCGGTCTCGGTGACCTCGAGGACGTCGAGCAGGTGGTGCGGCACGCCCTCGCGTTCGGCCTCGGTGAGCTTGGCGGTGCCGATGTCCATGCCCCGGTAGAGCTGGGCGGCGTCGGCGTTGACCACCTCGCCACCCAGTCGCCTGGCCAGTCGCACGCCAAGCCCGGACTTGCCGGCGGCGGTGGGGCCGACGATCGCGAGAGGACGAAGCAAAACCACCCAACCAGCCTACGAGCCCCCACAACGGCCAACACACCGTCCCACTTCAGCCAACACACCGTACGAGTTCGGCCAACACGCGGGGAGCGGGCAAGCCGGTCGGAGTGTTGGCCGTTTTCGTACCGTGTGTTGGCCGTTTTCGTACGGTGTGTTGGCCGTTGTGGGTCAGGTCCAGGTGGCCACGTGGTAGCCGACGCCGTAGGGGCAGTCGGAGTAGAGCAGCTCGGCCTGCCAGTCCCGGCCCGCGGTGGCGGCCCCGGCGACCTGGTAGGCGGCCCGGCCGTGCGCCCACAGCTCGACCGCCAGCGCCGGGTCCAGTGCGGTCAGCGGGGCCGGGTCGCCGGTGGCCAGCGCGCTGGAGATCCGGGCGTCGAAGTCCGGGGCGCGCGGATCCGGCGGCACCGGGGAGCGTGGGGTCAGCCGGGCCGAGGAGTCGGCGAGGACCAGCAGCCCGGTGCGCTCCGGTCCCGCGGCCAGCGTTGTCCCCAGATCTAGGCACGCGGCCGGATCAAGATCCGTGGGCAGCAGTTGGACGGTCACCGAGCGTGCGCCCGCGTGCGCACGCAGCCAGCCCGCGATCAGCGCCGGGACCGGCAACTCCGGGTCGGCCGGGCCCTGGCCGCGGCCCAGGTCGACCTCGAGGTCCACGCCGAACCCGGCGAAGGTGCCGCGGGCCTCCGGGCCGATGATCTTGGGTCCGGCCTGGTCAACGGCTATCACCCACCAGTGGTCGGCCATTCGGGTGAGGGTGGCGGCGGCCGCGCGGCAGGCCCGCCGCAGGGGTTCCGTCTCGGTGGCGGCTCCGGTCACCAGTTCGGGTACCAACAGGGGTGGATGGGGCGCGAAGGCGACTCGGGCGATCACGAGCATCAAGGCTAGTGGGGCTCGCGCGGGGGCAACCGTAGGCAAAAGCAAGGTCACAACCTGGCCCAGGAGTACCACCGGCGGCCCTGACCTGTTTGAATGCGGCGTCGAGGACCGCGAGTGCCGGTCCTCGATGACGTGCACTGGCCCCGCTGCTGCGGGGCGCCCGCGTATTCAGCTGCGGGCGAGCGAGGCGGGCAGTCAAGGAGGAGCCGGCGATGACGGACCAGGACACGAACCTGGCGACTGTAGCTGCGGCCACACCGGCGCAGCACCCAGGCGGAGCGGGGCAGGCGCCAACGGTGCCGGTCGCGTCCGACGATCCAGGCCGCTGGGGCAGGGTCGATGCCGATGGCACCGTGTATGTGCGCACCGCGGAGGGCGAGCGCTCGATCGGGTCGTGGCAGGCGGGTGAGCCCGCCGAGGGGCTGGCGCATTTCGCGCGCCGCTTCGACGACGTGCGCACCGAGGTCGAACTGCTGGACACCCGGCTGACCTCTGGCGCCGGGGACCCCAAGCAGGCCCTGACCAGCGTGCGCACCATCAAGGAGAGCCTGGCCGAGGCCCACGTGGTCGGCGACCTGGCCGCGCTGGCCACGAAGCTGGACGCGCTGGTGATCAAGGCTGAGGCCGCGGTCGAGGCCGGCAAGGTGGCCAAGGAGGCCGCCAGGGTCGAGGCGGTGGCCAAGAAGCAGGCCCTGGTCGACGAGGCCGAGGGCCTGGCGAATGAGTCCACGCAGTGGAAGGTGGCCGGGGACCGGCTGCGCCAGATGCTGGACGAGTGGAAGGCCGTGCGCGGGGTCGACCGCAAGACCGACGAGCAGCTCTGGCGGCGCTTCGCCAAGGCACGGGACGCCTTCAACCGGCGGCGCGGCTCGCACTTCGCGGACCTGGACCGGCAGCGGTCCACCGCGAAGCAGCGCAAGCAGGAGATCGTGGAAGAGGCCGAGCGGATCGCCGAGTCCGGCGACTGGGGCGACACCGCGACCCGGTACAAGGACCTGATGACCGAGTGGAAGGCCGCCGGCCGGGCCCCGAAGGACGCCGACGACGCGCTGTGGCAGCGCTTCCGCGGCGCGCAGGACAAGTTCTTCGCCCGCCGTTCCGACGCCTTCTCCGAGCGGGACGCGGAGTTCGGCGAGAACGCCAAGCTGAAGGAAGAGCTGCTGGCCGAGGCCGAGCAGATCGATCCGGCTGGCACCGGTGGGCTGGAGGCCGCGCGCGGCGCGCTGTACAAGCTGCAGGAGCGCTGGGACGCCATCGGCAAGGTGCCGAGGGAGAAGGTGCGCGAGCTGGAAGGCAGGCTGCGCGCGGTCGAGGAGCGGGTGCGTGGCGCGGTCGACGCGCAGTGGCGCCGCTCCGACCCCGAGGCTGAGGCCAGGGTCGCCCAGTTCCGCGAGCGGGTCGAGCAGTTCGAGTCGCAGGCGGCCAAGGCGCGTTCGGCGGGCAACGACCGCAAGGCCAAGGAGGCCGAGGCCCAGGCCGCGCAGTGGCGTGAGTGGCTGGCCGCCGCCGAGGAGTCCCTCGCGAGCCGCTGACCAGCGAGAACCAGGCCCCCGGTGCGATACGCGCCGGGGGTCTTTTTTGTCCGCGGTAGCCGGATTCGAAAACCTATACATCCGATCTCTTACCTTGTCGGAGCATTGACGCGCCGGGGCCCGCGCTCCTAGCTTCGTGCACGACATCGGGGTCGAAAAGCCGCCATCGGCCCATCCATGGAAGCGAAAGAGGCTTATCGATGGATGAGCAGAGATGGGATCTTTCTCGTCGGACCTTCCTGGCCGCCACCGCAGCGGCCGGGGTGGTCGGCGCCGCCGCGCCCACGGCCACCGCCGCGCCGGCGGCCCCGGTCCCGGCGGAGCCCCCGGAACCGGGCATCGCCGGACTGTCCGAGGTGGACTGGGCGAGGTTCCTCGGCGCGCAGGATCCGGTGTGGAAGAAGCTGCCTGCCGAGTGGTGGCAGGGGCCCTTCCTCGGTGACGGGCGACTCGGGTCGATCATCCGCAAGGAACCCGGCAAGAACGCGATCCGGTTCAGCGTGCAGCACGCCGAGGTGCAGGACCACCGGCCGCAGTTCGGCAGCGGGCACGGCGTGTGCCGGCTGCCGGTCGGCCACCTGACCCTGGAACCCGCCGGCACGATCACCGGCGTGGACTGGCGGCTGGACCTCTGGCACGGCGAGTTCACCGGCACCATCACCACCTCGGCGGGCACGCTGAAGCTGCGGGCGTTCATCCACACCACCCGCTCGGTGCTGCTGGCCCAGGTGACCCCCAGCGGCGGTGAGCGGGTGCGCTGGGTCTTCCACCCCGAACCCGCGGTCAGCACCCGGCCCGACCCGCCCAGCGGCTACACGCACAACCCGGAACCGGTGCGCGCGACCAACGGCGCGGAGCAGGTGGTGCGGCAGGAGATGCTGGCCGGCGGGCAGACCACCACCGCCTACCGCGACCCGGCCTGGACCTCCGGCGAGCACACCCTGCTGCTCGCGGTGGCGCACAGCTTCCCGGCCCGCACCGCCGAGGCCGAGGCGCTCAAGCTGGTCAGGGACGCCGCCGAGACCGGCGTGGCCGCGCTGGTGGCCAGTCACCGCGAATGGTGGCACGCCTTCTACCGCAAGAGCTTCGTCTCCCTGCCCGACCAGCGGCTGCAGAGCTTCTGGTGGATCCAGCTCTACAAGACCGCCACCGGCACCAGGGCCGGCGGCACCGTGATGGCCACCTGCGGGCCCTGGTTCGAGCCCACCGGCTGGCCCGCGGTGTGGTGGAACCTCAACGTGCAGCTGGAGTACTGGCTCATCCACGGCAGCAACCACGTCGAACTGGACGCCATCACCAGCACGCTGCGGGACAACCAGGCGCAGCTGATCAAGAACGTCCGGCCGGAGTACCAGCACGACTCCGCCGGGGTGGGCCGCAGCACGGACCGGACCACGCTCAAGGGCAGCTACGTGGCGCGTCCCGGCGACGGCGGCGGCAGCCCGGAGACCGGCAACCTGACCTGGACCCTGCACAACGTGTGGCTGTCCTACCGGCACACCATGGACATCGCCATCCTGCGGGACACGCTCTTCCCGATCCTGCGCCGATCGATCAACTACTACCTGCACTTCCTCAAGCCCGGCACCGACGGCAAGCTGCACCTGCCGGAAACCCACTCCCCCGAGTACGGCAACGCGCCGGACTGCAACTACGACCTCGCGCTGATCCGCTGGGGCTGCCGGACCCTGTTGTACGCCAACGACAAACTCGGCAAGAACGATCCGCTGGCCTCGAAGTGGCGGCAGGTGCTGCGTGATCTGGTGCCCTACCCCACCGACAAGAACGGGTTCATGATCGGCGCCGGAGTGCCGTACGAGAAGTCGCACCGGCACTACTCGCACCTGCTGATGGTCTACCCGCTGTATGAGATCACCGGCGACGATCCCGCGCAACGCACGCTGATCGACACCTCCATCAAGCACTGGCACGCCATCCAGGGCGCGCACCGCGGCTACAGCTACACCGGCGCGGCCTCCATGCTGGCCGGACTCGGCCGGGGTGACGAGGCATTGGCCTACCTGCTGAAGTTCTTCGACCCCAGCACCCGGTACCCGGTCACCGAGAACACCATGTACCGCGAGGGCAGCCCGGTGGTGGAAACCCCGCTGTCCGCGGCGCAGTCCCTGCACGACATGCTCGTGCAGAGCTGGGGCGAGTTCATCCGGATCTTCCCGGCGGTGCCGCGCGGCTGGGCCGACGTCACCGTGGACAAGTTCCTCACCGAGGGCGCCTTCGAGGTCAGCGCGGTCCGCAAGGGCGGGCGCACCCGGTGGGTCTCGGTGCGCAGCTTGGCCGGTTCGCCGTGCAAGGTGCGGCACGGGATCCAGCGGCCGATCCAGGTCAGCCGCCCGGACGGCTCGCCGATCGTCTTCCGCGAACTGCCCGGCGGCGTGGCCGAGTTCGATCTGGCCCGCGGCGGCACCGCGGTGATCTACCCGCAGGGCGCCATGCCCGAGCTGACCATCGAGCCGGTCCGGATCTCCAACCCCGGCAAACCCTGGGGCCTCTCCTAAGACTCACCTCGCCGCCGCGAAACCCGTTGCCGGACAAGGAGTTATCGTGCGCAGAAGACTGACGGCCGTACTGGCCGCGGCATCCACCGTGATCGCCGCGACCGGACTCGTGCTGACCACGGTGGCCGCGCCACAGGCCGAGGCACTGGAGAACGGCCTGGCCCGCACACCCCCGATGGGCTTCAACAACTGGAACACCACGCACTGCCGGGCCGAGTTCAACGAGAAGATGGTCATGGACATGGCCGACATCTTCGTGGACAAGGGCCTCAAGGACGTCGGCTACCAGTACGTCAACATCGACGACTGCTGGGCCAAGACCACCCGCAACGCCCAGGGCAACCTGGAACCCGACCCCAAGCGATTCCCGCGCGGCATCAAGTTCGTCGCCGACTACGTGCACAGCAAGGGCCTCAAGTTCGGCATCTACACCAGCGCCGGCACCAAGACCTGCAACACCGCGGGCTTCCCCGGCGGGCTCAACCACGAGGAACAGGACGCCAAACTCTTCGCCAGCTGGGGCGTGGACTACCTCAAGTACGACAACTGCAACAACCAGGGCGTGGACGCCAAGATGCGCTACCGCAAGATGCGCGACGCGCTCAAGGCCACCGGGCGGCCCATCGTGTTCTCCATCTGCGAATGGGGCCAGAACAAGCCGTGGGAATGGGCCCAGGACACCGGAAACCTGTGGCGCACCACCGGTGACATCAACGACACCTGGGCGAAAATGGTGCAGATCTTCAAGAAGAACCTGCCCCTCGCGCAGTACGCCAAGCCCGGCGCGTGGAACGACCCGGACATGCTCGAGGTCGGCAACGGCGGCATGACCCCCACCGAATACCGCTCGCACTTCAGCCTGTGGGCCATCATGGCCGCGCCGCTGCTCATCGGCGCCGACCTGCGCAAGGTCAACCAGGAGAACTTCAACACCCTGCTCAACAAGGACGTCATCGACGTCGACCAGGACGCCAAGGGCGTGCAGGGCAAGCAGATCAAGGCATCCGGCGGCACCTACGTGATCGCCAAGCCGCTCGCGAACGGCGATGTCGCGGTGGCGCTGTTCAACGAGAACGGCTCGGCCGCCACCATCAACACCACCGCCGCGGAGATCGGCCTGTCCGGCAACAACTTCCGGCTCAAGGACCTGTGGTCCAAGGCCACCCGCACCAGCACCGGCGCGATCAGCGCCTCGGTGCCCGCACACGGCACCGTGATGTACCGGGTCAGCCGGGTCGGCGCGCAGACCCCGCCGCCCGCGGGCACCTCGCAGGTCTCCGACCTGGACTGGCAGGGCGTGGCCAACGGCTGGGGCCCGGCGGAGAAGGACCGCAGCAACGGCAACCAGCCCGCGGGCGACGGCAAGCCGCTGACCATCGGCGGGGTCACCTACCCCAAGGGCATCGGCGTGCACGCGCGCAGTGAGATCACCATGTACCTGGGCCGCAAATGCTCCACCTTCACCGCCCAGGTCGGCATCGACGACGAGGTGGCCGGGGCGAACGGCTCGGTGGTCTTCGAAGTGCACGCCGACGGCAACCGCAAGGCGGCCACCGGGGTGCTGACCGGATCCGGCGGCGCCACCGCGATCACCGCCGATGTCAGTGACGCCGAACAACTCCGGCTGGTCGTCACCGACGGCGGCGACAACATCAACTACGACCACGCGGACTGGGCCGACGCCAAGATCACCTGCGCCTGATGCTGATGGCCTAACCGCATCACTCTGATGGCCCGCATCGATCGTCGGTGCCTTCGCCCAGGATTGCAGTCTCCCGCCGCCACGGGAAACCGCAATCCTGGAGCGGTTCCCAGTGGTGACGGGGTCTCGCACTGGGCCATCTGGCGAGCCTGGCTACGCACCTGAACCAGCAGGGGCGTGGCCAGGCGTCGAGGACTGTCCACCACGTGAGAGCCGTTGACAGCGCAAATCCACCGCCCCTAGCGTCCAACCCATGGCACCGCAGGAAATCCTGACCACCCGGGGTCACATCGACCTTGTCCGGGTGGCCTCCGCGGCCTGTCGCTGATCCCGTACACCACGTCTCGCCCCTGCCCTTACGAGACCAACGGGACCAACTCCATGACGCTGGCCATCTCCTCCCCCGACCTGACCACCCTGCTGCGCACCGGCCCCTTCCCGGCCGCCCTGCGCGCCGCGATCCAGGCCAGCGGCCTGAGCCTGGACCGGATCCAGCACCGATTACGCGCCCGCGGCGCCACCGTCAGCGTGGCCACCCTGAGCAACTGGCAATCCGGCCGCCGCCAACCAGAACGCGACGACTCCTTCGTGGTGCTCGGCCACCTGGAGGCCGTGCTCGGCCTGCCGGAGGCGGCGCTGCGGATGCTCGTCGGCCCACCCCGCCCCCGCGGCAGACACGCCATGGCCCCCGTGGCCACCCCCGCCGTGGAACAACTCTGGTCCCGCCGGGACCGCCTGGCCGAACTACTGTCCACAGTAGACACAAGCTCGGACGAGTTGCTGACCCGCCTGAGCCAGCACGACCTGGTCGAGGTAGGCCGCGACGGCCGCCAGCAAAGCCTGCGAGTCAAACAGGTCCTCCGAGCCGACGCCGACGGCGCCGACCGCTGGCTGGTCGTCTACGACCCCCGCCACCCCCGAGGCGCCGCCGCCGACCTGGTCCCCCTGCGCCACTGCCGGCTGGGCAACCTCGCCATCCACCCCGACACCGGCCTGATGGCCGCCGAACTCCTCTTCGACGAACCGCTGAGCCGAGGCGAAACAGTCATGATGGAATTCGAGGTCATCAGCCCCGCAGGCGCCCCACCCCGCCAGGGCGACCTGTTCTGCCGCAAATTCCGCCGCCCCGTCCGCGACTACCTGGCCGAAATCCGCTTCCACCCAGAAGCCCTCCCCCAACGCGCCTACCAGGTAACCAGCCCCCTCGCCTCCCCCACCGGCACCCGCCGCCGAGCCCTGACCGTCTCCAGCTCCGGCTCAGTACACGCCATAGCCCAAGACGTAGGCCCCGGCACCTTCGGCATCCGCTGGGACGGAATCCCCCTCCACCCATAACAGCCAACACCCCGTACAACAACGGCCAACACGCGGTACGAGAACGGCCAACACGCCGGGAGGGGTTCGGGTTTGAACCCCCTCCGCGCGTGTTGGCCGTTGTCGTACCCAGTGTTGGCCGTTGTCGTACACCACGTTGGCCGTTCTTGTACGCCTTGGGCGATTGCGGCTGGGCGAAGCCCGAACAGGCGGCCGGGGTGGCTTTTCAAACCACACCTGAGCGGTTCCCCCATCCCCGTCAGCCTGGAGAGGACACACCACATCCCGGGTGCGCAGACCGCAACCTGCCGCCGCCCTAGCTTCTCAACCGCAACGGTCTGCGTGCCCGGGATGTGGTTTGGTATCGGAGGGCTGACGGGGATGGGGGAACCGTACGAGCACTGCTCTTTGTCTTTGCTCTTGTTTTTGACTTTCCCCCCCATCCTTTGATTTCTGCCCGTCCGGCGAGGACGATCTTGATCTTTGTTCGGGTACCTCAGCAACAGAGGCCAACAGCGCAAAGATCAAAAGCGGAAAAGATGGCCTCGCCGGCCGGGCAGACCACCGGAGGGGGGTGCACAGATCAAGAGCCGGGGTGAGCAGGTTGCGGGGCTGGGCAGGCTGCCGGGGCCGGTTCCAGCGTGGCTCCGAGGGCTCGCGTGTTCTCCGCACGGCCTTCCGCAAGCCAACCACACCCCGAGGAGCGGCCCCCGTCACGATGGGCGGGGTCGGCGGCGGTTTGTGTTGCAGGGGCCGCTCCTCGGGGCGCGGTCAGCAAGCTCCAGGCCGTACGGAGAACACACGAGAACCCTCGTCGTGGGGGTTCACCCCCAACCCCACACCCCGCCCCGTCCCACAACGGCCAACACCCCGTACAACAACGGCCAACACGCGCGGGATGGGTTTCAACCCTCCGCGCGTGTTGGCCGTTATGGGACGGGTGAGGATCAGGGGCCGGTGTAGAGGAGGCGGTTGGGGGAGCCGGCGCCGGGGCTGGTGACCTTGTTGGGGGTGGACTTGGCGACCAGGGCGTCGCGGACCTGCTGCGGGGTGGCGGTCGGGTTGGTGGACAGGTACAGGGCGGCGGCGCCGGTCACGTGGGGGGCGGCGAAGCTGGTGCCGCTGCCGGTGAAGGTGGCCGTGTCACTGGTGCGCCAGGACGAGGTGATGTCCACGCCCGGCGCGAACAGGTCGACCCGCGGGCCGAAGGCGGACCAGCTGGCCTTGGCGTCGGTGCGACTGGTCGCGCCGACCGTGATGGCCTGCTCGACCCGGGCCGGGGAGTTGTTCACCGCGTCGACGCCGTTGTTGCCCGCGGCGATCGAGTAGGTCACGCCGGAGGCGATGGAGCGCTGCACCGCGGCGTCCAGGGTCGGGGACACGCCGCCGCCCAGGCTGACGTTGGCGACCGCGGGCTTCACCGCGTTGCGGGTGATCCAGTCCACGCCGGCGATGACCCCGGCGGTGGTGCCGCTGCCCTGGGCGTTGAGCACCCGGACCCCGTGCAGTCGCGCGGCCTTGGCCACTCCGTAGGCGGTGCCCGCCGCGGTGCCCGCGACGTGCGTGCCGTGGCCGTTGGCGTCGTCCGGGTTGCTGTCGTTGTCGACGAAGTCGAAACCATTCCCGACCCGACCGGAGAACTGCTGATGAGTGGCCCGGATTCCGGTGTCGAGAATGTAGATGTGCACCGCGGCGGCCGTGTTGGAATAGGTGTAGGAGTTGTCCAGCGGCAGGTTGCGCTGGTCAATCCGGTCCAATCCCCATGACGGCGGGTTCGGCTGGGTCGCGGTCAGCGAGACGACCTGGTTCTGCTCCACGTAGGCCACGTTCGGGTCGGCGGCCAGCCGGCGCGCCGCGCGGGCGTCCGCGGTGACCTCGAACCCGTTCAGCGCGGTGGAGAAGGTCCGTCTGACCTGCGCGCCCACCTTTCCGGACACCGTATCCGGGCTGGCCTTCGCGGCCTGGTCCTTGAGCACGACCAGGTAGCTGCCGGGCACCGCGGTGGCCGCGTCGGCGCCCCGGACCGCGCCCTCGGCGGCCTGGGCGGGCAGGGCCGCGAAACCGCTGACGGCGACCGCGGAGAGCAGCGCGACACTCAGCGCACGCGTTGTTTTCGACATGGCTTGCTCCTTGGCAGGGAATTGCTTGGTGGCAATTCAGAGCTTAGGAGAAACAACCCGGGCCGAACAGAATTTACTTTTTACGGCATTGACGTTTTACGGGCAGCACGCGATCTGGCACACTGCGGAGGGTAGTCGGATGACTACCGGGAGGTCGGGTGGCTGGGCGGGGTTGGCACCGGGTGGTCGCGGCCGTGCTGGCCGCCGGGGCCGGGACCACGCTGACCGTGCTGATCGGCCAGGCGACCGCGTTGCGGGACAACCCGTGGGCCTGGCTGGGTGTCGGTGTGCTGATCACGGTCAGCGCCGCGATCGCCGGTTACGTCACCTGGGCCGGACGCGACCCGGCTGGCCCGGCCGAGGTCGAGGCCGCGGTGACCGAACTGGCCCAGACCTCGGAAGTCTTGTGGGACAAGGCGTTGAACCACCGCGGCCTGCAATCCGGACGACTGTTCGAGGTGCCGTGGGCGGTCAGCTCCTACCACCCGGTCGAACCCGATCCGCGATTCCGGCTGCGCCGCACCACCCTCGCGCAGATCGCGGAGACCGCGCAGCGACTGCGCGAACAGCGGGCCAGGGTGCTGATCATCGGACCCGCGGGCGCCGGGAAGTCCTCGCTGGCCCGTCGGCTGGCCTACGCCTGGCTGTCGGAACGCGCGGACCGCGAGCCGGTGCCGGTGCTGGTCTCCGCCTCCTCCTGGACCGAGGGCGAACCGGTGCCGCACTGGCTGGAACGCCAGCTCCGCACCGAGCACCGCGCGCTGTCCCGCCGGACCACCGCCGGGATCACCCTGGCCCGGCATCTGGTGCTGCACAAGCGGGTCTTCCCGGTGGTGGACGGCCTGGACGAACTGCCCGACGGCCCGCGGACCGCACTGGGCGCGGCGCTGCGGGACGCGCTACCCGAGGGCTCGCCGCTGATCCTGACCTGCCGCACCGCCGCGCCCCGGCTGCCGGTGGACACCGTGTTCACCCTGCGCCCGATCGAGGTCCCGGACATCGCGCGCGTCCTGCGCCGGGAAGCCTCCGCCCGGCAACTGGCCAGCTGGGAGCGGCTGTTCTCGTTGTGCCGCAAGGATCCCGACTCGGCACTGGCCCGGATGCTGACCCGGCCACTGCTGGTCGCGCTGGCCGCCGAGGTCTACCACCGGCACGACCCCGACCGCGATCCGGCCGAACTCGCCGCGCTGCCCACGGCCGAGGCCATCGAGGACCACGTGCTGGCCGCCTGGCTGCCGACCACGTTGCACCGCAGGCAACGCCTGCCCGAGGACCGCGACCACCCGGAGCGCTCGGTGCTGGCCTGGCTGACCTTCCTGGCCCGGCACCTGGAACGCCAGGACACCCAGGAGTTCCGCTGGTGGGAGCTGCGCCGGGCGATGCTCGGCAGACGACGGCCACCCACCTGGCTGGAACCCGAGTCCTTCCGCCCACCCGGCACGCCGCAGCGGACGATCACCCTGGCCGAGGTCAGGTCCTGGCTGCGGGATCGCTGGCGGGCGACCCGTTCCGGCCGGTGGCGCCGGTTCGCCCGCGGCCTGGTGGTGGGTGCCCTGGCCGTCTGGGGGTTCGGCGGGCTGCTGTGGCTGATCTCGTTGTACTTCCCAGAGCTGGTCCGGCAGGCCCTCAGCGGCGGCGGCCTGATGCCCAACATGCTCGTGGCCGATCCGTACCTGATGCTGACCATGCTCAGTGTGCTGGTCGGGCTGTTCCTGGGCGGCCTGCTGGCGCTGGTGACGGAGGACGACTCCGACCGGGTGCGGTTCCAGGCCCTCGGCCACTGGCCCGGTGAGCTGGCCCCGCACCTGGCCACCGATCCCGGCAAGGCGGTCAACCCGAGGCACAGCCTGGCCACCGACCGCCGCTGGTCGCTGCTGTGCCTGCTGGGCGGAGCGGCCGGGCTGGTGCTGCTGGTCCAGCTCGCCGCGGCCCAGGTCGAGATAAGCCGGGTGGGCTTCCCTCTGCTGGCCAGGTTCGGTGAGCACGCGGGACTGGCGAGCCTGGTCGCGGTGCTGGTGGCCGCGGCGGCGGTGTGCACCAGGGCGGAATGGCCCTGGTTCGCCGCCACCCGCGTCTCACTGGCCCTGACCAGGCGACTGCCCGCGCGGCTGATCCCGTTCCTGGACGCCATGACCGCCGCGGACGTGCTGCGCCAGGAGGGCGCGATCTACCGGTTCCGGCACGCCACCCTGCGCGACTGGCTGCTGCGCCGCGCGGCCCTGGCCGCCTACCGGTCGCTGGACGAGCCGCACCGGCGCCTGCTCCGGCGGCTGGCCCTGCACCCCGGCCCCGACTTCACCGTCGCCATCGCGGCCCGGCTGGACGAGCTGACCGAGCAGCAGGCCCGGGACCGGCTCCACCGCTGTGTCCGGCTGGAACTGCTCGGGCGGGACGGCGACCGGTACCGCTGGCGGGCCGGACGCACCGCCATCGCCGAGGTCTCCGCCGCGCTCGACCCACCGGGCCTGCCCACCCGGGTGCGCGCCGATCTCCAGCGCGCCTACCTGGACCTGTTCACCGCACACCTGGCCGACCCGCCCTGTCCGCACTCCCCCCAGGCGCGGGTGCTGCCGCTGGGCCCGGACGGCTGGCGGCTGCTGCACGCCGAGCGGCACAACGTGCTGGCCTGCCTGCGGGACGGCGGCGAGCACCTGGTTGACCTGTGCCGGATCACGCTGTCCCCACTGCGCGAGTGGGGGCTAGGGCCGGAGTGTGACGAGCTGCTGGCGCGGCACGGGCTGACCGGACTGCTCCAGCACCACGCCGCCTGGCCGGATTGCCCGGACTGCCAGACGGACACCCTGGGCAGGCTGGGCCGGCTCACCCTGCCGCACGACCCGGACGCGGCCAGCACACTGTTCCACCGCGCCGCCACGGCCGCGCGACAGGCGGATTCCGCGGTGGCCGAGGCCCACGCGCTGCTCGGGATCAGCTACTGCCTGCTGGCGCGCCAGAAGTACGGCGAGGCGGTGGAGCTGCTACGGCAGGCGCTGGCCACCCTGCGCGAGCGGGGCGGGTTCACCACCGCAGCCGAGAACGGCCACCGGGTCGCCTGGGAGCTGTACGAGGCCAACCGGCAGCGCATCGCGGAGCTGGTGCTGGCCACGGCTGTCCAGGACGCCCACCACTGCGGCGACGAGCTGCTGCTGGCCAGGCTGCTGCACCTGCGGGGCGCGGTGCTCGTGGAGCTGGACGAGTTCCCGGAGGCGGCGACCTCCTTCCGGCGGGCGCGCGAGCTGTACCGGGTACTCGAGCACCCGGCGGCGACCGAGTCGCTGGCCGCTTGGGCGGAGACCCTGTTGCAGCTCGGCAAGCACCTCAGCGCGAAGGGCAAGGACGGGGCCTGGGCCACTGCGGCGGGCCGAGACCGGCTGCGCGAGGCGCGGGCGGAGTTCGGCAAGTCCGGCAGGGACCTGCGGGCCGCGGACATGCTGGCGCAGCAGGGCGAATGGGCCGACCGGGACAGTGACGCCCGGCTCTGGCTGACCGACGCCATCGCCCAGTACGAGGACCTGGCCGAGCCGGCACGGATCGAGCAGGCGCGGGGGCTACTCGCCCGGCGCGGCCGTTAGGGGCGGGACCAGGACTGGCGGAACCACTGGATGCCGAGCACGGCCAGCGCGAGCGCCGCCACGTACAGGCCGGGGCCGGGGCCGGGGGCCTGGAACACCGTCTGCCGGGTCCACACCGACAGCAGGCCCAGCATCACCGAGAGCCAGCAGCCCAGGGTGGCCACCCAGGCCAGTGCCCACAGCCGCAGGCTCAGCGTGAGCGCGGTCAGCAGCACGCCGAAGAACAACGCGAAACCGCCGAAGACCCTGGGCAGCACGCCGACCTTGAGCGCCGGATCGGTCTGGCCGAGCAGCACCTGCCAGCCTGCCGCGTCGCCGACCCAGGGCAGCAGCGCGGCCACCAGCAGCACGAACACCGCGCCCGCGATCACCATGGCGCTGCGCGGCGCGGGATCGACCCGGCGGATCACCCGGCGCTCGACCTGCTTCAGCTCGTCGGCGAACTCGGCCATGTCATCCCGTCCGTCCTGCGCGTCGGCGTTCATCGACTGCCGCATCCACCCACCGCCGCTGGTTCGGGCGTGGCCGGGGCGCCGAAGGAGGGCAGGCCCAGGGTCACACCGGAGGTCTTGGGCTTCCGGCCGGCCGCCCAGTTGTCACCGGCCCTGGTGCGCCGGTGGGAGAGCAATTCGCCGTCGGCGATGAGGTTGTGCGGGGCGCCGTAGGTGACCTGGGTGGTGACCACGTCGCCGGGGCGGATCTCCTGATCCACCACGCCCGCCGGGTTGAAGTGCACCAGCCTGCCGTCCCGGGCGCGGCCGGACAGGCGCCGGGTGGCGGTGTCCTTGCGGCCCTCGCCCTCGGAGACCACGACCTCGACCACGCGGCCTTCCTGCTCCCGGTTGAGATCCCAGGAGATCTGCTCCTGCAACGCGATGAGCCGCTCGTAGCGCTCCTGCACGACCTGCTTGGGCAGCTGGTCGTCCATGGTCGCGGCGGGCGTGCCGGGGCGCTTGGAGTACTGGAAGGTGTAGGCGGAGGTGAACCGGGAGGCGGCCACCACGTCCAGGGTGCCCTGGAAGTCCTGCTCGGTCTCGCCGGGGAAGCCGACGATGATGTCGGTGGTGATCGCGGCGTGCGGCAGCGCGGTGCGCACCTTGTCCACAATGGACAGATAGCGGTCGGCGCGGTAGGAGCGGCGCATCGACTTGAGCACCTGGTCGGAGCCGGACTGCAGCGGCATGTGCAGCTGCGGGCACACGTTGGGCGTCTCGGCCATGGCGGCGATGACGTCGTCGGTGAAGTCCTTGGGGTGCGGGGAGGTGAACCGGACCCGCTCCAGGCCCTCGATCTTGCCGCAGGCGCGCAGCAGCTCGGAGAAGGCGGTGCGCTGGCCGAACTCCACGCCGTAGGAGTTGACGTTCTGGCCGAGCAGGGTCACCTCGAGCACGCCCTCGGCGACCAGTGCCTCCACCTCGGCCAGGATCTCGCCGGGGCGGCGGTCCTTCTCCTTGCCGCGCAGCGAGGGCACGATGCAGAAGGTGCAGGTGTTGTTGCAGCCCACCGAGATGGACACCCAGGCCGAGTGCGCGGAGTCGCGCCGGGCGGGCAGCGCGGACGGGAAGGTCTCCAGCGACTCCAGGATCTCCACCTGGGCCTCGGCGTTGTGCCGGGCGCGTTCCAGCAGCACCGGCAGCGAGCCGATGTTGTGCGTGCCGAAGACGACGTCCACCCAGGGCGCGCGCTTGACGATCTCGCCGCGGTCCTTCTGCGCGAGGCAGCCGCCGACCGCGATCTGCATGCCGGGGTTGGCGTCCTTGGCCGGGCGCAGGCGTCCCAGGTTGCCGTACAGCCGGTTGTCCGCGTTCTCCCGCACCGCGCAGGTGTTGAAGACGACGATGTCGGCGTTGTCATCCGCGGCGCGCACGTAACCCGCGTCCTCCATCAGGCCCGCGAGCCGTTCGGAGTCGTGCACGTTCATCTGACAACCGTAGGTACGGATCTGGTAGCTGCGTGTCACCCGCTCGTCCTTTCCCGGTTTCCCGGTTCGATTGTCCAGGGTAGAGCGCGCCGCCTGGCAGGATGAACCGGTGCCCCGCCGACTCCTGAGTCTGCTGCTCGTCCTGGCCGCCGTGCTCGCCTCCGCCGGCTGTGCCGGCGTGCTGGAGGGCGTGCGGCTGACCATCGCCACCGGCGGCCCCGCCGGCGTCTACTACCAGCTGGGCAACGCGCTGGCCGGGGCCTGGGAGCGGGATCTGGGCATGCCGCGGCCGACCGTGCAGCCCACCGCGGGTTCGGTGGACGCGCTGGGCAAACTGGAGTCCGGGGAGGCCGATCTGGCCTTCGCCGCCGCGGACGCCGCGGTGCGCGCCTTCAGTCTGGAGCGCCCGAACCGGCGGCTGCGCGCGCTGGCCAGGATGCACGACGACTTCTTCCACGTGATCGTGCGCGCCGAGGTCCCGGCCACCAAGCTGTCGGAGTTGCGCGGGCTGCGGATCGGCACCGGCTCGGCCGAGTCGGGCACCCGGTTGATCGCCGACCGGCTGCTGGAGCAGGCGAAACTCTCCGCCGCGGACCTGCGTCAGTCCCCGACCGACCTGTCGGACTCGATCGTGGCGCTGGAGCGCAAGGAGCTGGACGGCTTCTTCTGGTCCGGCGGCCTGCCGACCCGGGCGGTGTTCGAGCTGGCCAAGCGGCAGAAGCTGCGGCTGATCGACCTGAGCGACGTGCTGACCGGCCTGCTGGACAAATATTCCTCGGTATACGGCCAGGCCACCGTGCCCGCCTCCAGCTACGGCATGGACAACAAGCCGGTGACCACCCTGGTGGTGCGCAACTTCCTGATGGCCACCGAGGCGTTGCCGGCCGACACCGCGGCCGCGCTGACCGAGGGGCTGTTCGAGGCCAGGGAGGACCTGATCCGGGCGAACGCGGTGGCACTGTCCCTTGACGCCCGCTCGGCGATCGAGACTGCCCCGATCGACCTGCATGAAGGGGCCCTGCGCTACTACCGGCAGGACAAGACCTAGGGCAGGATCGCTCCGACGTCTGGCCCAGACCTCGCGAAGGAGCCCCATGAACCGACTGGCGGTTGCCACAGCGGCACTGGCACTCATCGGAGGACTCACTCCGACACTCGCGGCCGCGGCCCCCACGGCGATGGTCCGGGTGACCGATTTCGGGGCCGACCCGACCGGCCGGACCGACTCCGCCGCCGCGGTCCGCGCGGCCTTCCGGCACGCCAGGGGCCTGGCCCGCCCGACCCGGATCGTCTTCGGCCGGGGCACCTTCCAGCTCTACCCGGAACAGGCCGAGCTGCGCGAGCTGTACGTGTCCAACACCGTCGGCGCCGACCAGCGCTACCGGGACAAGCGGATCGGCCTGCTCGTGGAGGACATGCGCGATGTGACGGTGGACGGCGGCGGCGCGAAACTGGTCTTCCACGGCCAGCAGACCGCCTTCGCCGCGATCCGCTCCAGCCGGGTCACCTTCACCGGCTTCGCCTTCGACTACGCCGCGCCCAAGGTCGTCGAGGCCACCGTCACCGAGTCCGGCCCCGGTTACCGGGTGCTCACGGTCCCGCCCGGCAGTCCGTACCGGGTCGACGGCACCCACCTGACCTGGCTCGGCGAGACCAGCCCCACGACCGGCCAGCCGTACTGGTCCGGCCAGGACAAACTCCAGTACACCCAGGCCCACGACCCCAAGGCCCGCCGCACCTTCCGCCTGAGCAACCCGCTGTTCCGCGACGTGGCCAAGATGACCGACCTTGGCGCCCAACGCATCCGCGTCGACTACACGACCCCGGACCGCCCCACCGACCTCGGCCTCGTCTACCAGATGCGCCTGACCGACCGCACCGAACCGGGCGCGCTGATCTGGGAGTCCCGCGACGTCACCGTGCGCCGGGTGTCCGCGCACTACCTGCAGTCCTTCGGCATCGTCGGCCAGTTCAGCGAGAACATCACCATTGACCAGGTCAACTTCACCCCCGACCCCGCCTCGGGCCGCACCACCTCCTCCTTCGCCGACCACATCCAGATGTCCGGCGTCCGAGGCAAGGTCACCATCACCGGCAACGTCTTCGACGGCCCGCACGACGACCCCATCAACGTGCACGGCACCTACCTGGAAGTCACCGCCCAGCCCGCCCCCGACACCGTGCGCGTGGACTACAAACACAACGAGACCGCGGGCTTCCCCCAGTTCCACCCCGGCGACGAGGTCCAGTTCACCGACAAACGCACCATGCGCCCCCTCCCCGGCGGCCCAGCCAAGGTGCGCGCGGTAGACGGCCCCACCGGCCGAGACCACACCAAACCCCTCACCACCATGACCGTCACCCTGGACCGCCCCATCCCGGCAGGCGTCACCCCGGCCGAGACGGTCCTGGAGAACACCACCTACACCCCCGCGGTCACCATCACCGGCAACGTCTTCCGCAACGTGCCCACCCGAGGCGTCCTGGTCACCACCCCACGCCCGGTGCTCATCGCGGGCAACCACTTCGACGGCATGACCATGGCCAGCATCTACATCTCCGCCGACGCCCACCAGTGGTACGAATCCGGCCCGGTAACCGACGTGACTATCCGCCACAACACCTTCACCCGCCCCAGCAACCCGGCGATCTTCATCGAACCCACCAACCGGGTCCTGGACCCCGCCAACCCCGTCCACCGCGGAATCACCGTGACCCACAACAACTTCACCATCCCCGACATCACCGTCCTGGACGCCAAAAGCACCGCCGGCCTCCACTTCACCACCAACCAGATCCACCGCCTGGACCCCGCCGCACCGCCATACACGGCACCGTTGTTCCGCTTCCACGGCAGCAGCGGCTATCGCGTGGCTGACAACCACATCGCCCCCGGCCTCAACCCCGCGGTGGTGGCGGACTAACTCCGCCCACAACGGCCAACACGGCGTACGACAACGGCCAACAGCCCGTACAAGAACGGCCAACACGCCGGGAGGGGTTCGGGTTTGAACCCCCTCCGCGCGTGTTGGCCGTTGTCGTACGGAGTGTTGGCCGTTATGTGACACCACGTTGGCCGTTCTTGTACGCCATAGGCACTGCGACCGGGCGAAGCCCGAGAACAGGCGGCCGGGGTGGCTTTTCAAACACACCCCGAGCGGTTCCCCCATCCCCGTCAGCCTGGAGAGGACACACCACATCCCGGGCAAGCGGCCCGCAACACAAACCGCCGCCGAACCAACACCAACGCGACCGGCCGCTTGCCCGGGATGTGGTTTGGTATCGGAAGGCTGACGGGGATGGGGGAACCGTACGAGCACTACGTCTTTGCTCTTGTCTTTGACTTTCCCCCCCCATCCTTTGATTTCTGCCCGTCCGGCGAGGACGCTCTTGATCTTGACTTTGGTTTTAGATCAAGATCAAAAGACAAAGGATGGCCTCGCCGGCCGGGCAGACCACCGGAGGGGGGTGCACAGATCAAGAACCGGCATGAGCAGGTTGCGGGGCGGGGTTTGGGCTGCCGGGGCCGGACCCAGCGTGGTTCCGAGGGCTCGCGTGTTCTCCGCACGGCCTTCCGCAAGCCAACCACACCTCACCGAGCGGCCCCCGTTGCGGATTCGTGGGCAGGCGGCGGCAGGTTGCAGGGGCCACTCGGCGAGGCGCGGTCAGCAAGCTCCAGGCCGTACGGAGAACACACGAGAACCCTCGTCGTGGGGTTTCACCCCCAACCCCAACCTGCCCCGTACGACAACGGCCAACACTCGGGGTGATCAAGCGTGTTCGTCGGGGCCTAGGTCTAGGGCTGGGAGTTCGACCACTACGGCCAGGCCTCCGCCCTCCGGCAGGTCGAGCCGAACCGAGCCTCCGGCTCGCTCCACCACCCGCCGCACGATCGCCAGCCCCAACCCCGATCCCGTGATGTTCTGATGACTCGGCGAGCGCCAGAACCGGTCCGTCGCCCGTTCCAGCTCCTCCGCCGTGAGCCCGGGTCCGTGATCCCGGACCGTCAGCACCACCATCTCCCCCACCTCCTCCGCGCTGACCACCACCGAGGACCGGTCCGGGCTGAACTTCAACGCGTTGTCCAGCAACGCGTCCAGCACCGTCTCCACCCCCCGCGGCGGCGCCAGTGCGAACAGCTCCGGCTCCGTCCGGGTGGACAGCGCGATGTCGCGAGCCGCCGCGACCACCCGCCAGGCGTCCACCCGTTCGGCCACCGCGGCGTCCACCTCGGCGGGCACCGGCTCCACCGAGCTGGCCTCCGCCCTGGCCATCGCGAGCAGTTCGTCCAGGATCTGGTTGAGCCGGATGGTCTCCTCCATCGCCGCGTTGTGCTGGTCGACGGAGTCCTCGTGCACGTGGCCTTCCAGGTTGCCCAGGCGTAGCCGTAGCGCAGTGAGGGGGTTGCGGAGTTGGTGGGAGGCGTCGGCGACGAAGGCGCGCTGGGCGGCCAGCACGTCGCTGACGCTGGCGGCCATCTGGTCGAAGGAGCGGGTGAGGTGGCGTAGCTCGGGTGGGCCGGTGTCGCCGCCCACGGGTTCCACCGGGCGGCCGCTGACCACGCTGGCCACCATCCGGCCGGTGGCCTCGTCCAGCCGGCGCACCGGGCGCAGGGTCCAGCGCACGATGGGCAACGCGAGCAGCACGCCGAGGCACAGCACCGCGACGCTGGCCAGGGCCATCACGCTCCACCACAGCAGCACCCGCAGCCTGCTGGCGCCGGTGGGTGACACGGTGACCACCGCGCCGCGCACCTCGCCGCCCACCCGCACCGGCTCGGCCAGCACCAGTGGCGTGCTGTCCCAGGGCATCAGCGCGGTCTCGGTCTCCGGCACCCGCCCGGCCAGGGCCAGCTTGAGCCGGTCCGCGATCCGCGGGTCGCCGACCCTGATCGAGTCGTCCGAGCTGACCAGGAAATGGTTCTCCCGGTCGGTGACCAGCACCGAGATGCCGTGCACCTGGTGATAGCGCTGCAACTCGGGCCGGATCAGGTCCGGCTTGTCCGCCAGCAGCGGGTTCTGCGCCAGGCTGGCGAACCGGCTGGTGTCACCGACCCGGTCCAGGAACAGCTTCTGCTGCTCGATCCCGGCCACGTTCAGCGCCAGCGGCACACCAAGGCCCACCAGCACCAGGATGACCAGTGACAGCACGATGACCAGCAGCCTGGACCGCATCGGCTCAGCCCTCCGCCGGACTGGCCAGACGGTAACCGACGCCGCGCACGGTTTCCACCAGATCCGGCCTGCCCAGCTTGGTGCGCAGGGTGGCGATGTGCACGTCCAGGGTCCGGTTCGCCCCCGACCAGGTCCGGCCCCACACCTCGGCGATGATCCGTTCCCTGGTGCACACCGCGCCGCGGGCCTGGGCCAGCATGGCCAGCATCTGGAACTCCTTGCGGGACAGCGCGACCGGCGCACCCGCCACGGTCACCTCGTACCGTCCCATGTGGACCTCGACATCGCCGAAGGTCAGCGCCGCCCCCGGGGTGCCGCTGCCCTCGCCGCGGCGCCTGCGCACCGCGTGTACCCGCGCCACCAACTCTCCGATGTCATACGGCTTCACCAAGTAGTCATCGGCCCCGGAGTGCAGGCCGAGGATCCGGTCGTCGACCTCCCCGCGCGCCGACACCACGATCACCGCGACGTCGCTGGCCGCCCGGATCGCCCGGCACAGCACGAAGCCGTCCACGTCGGGCAGCCCGAGATCCAGCAGCACGACGTCGACATTGCCCACCGCCTCCAGCACGCCCTTGCCCGAGGGCAGGCGGGTGACAGCCATGCCGCGCCTGGTCAGCGCGGGCTCCAAAGCCTCGGCCACTCGGTCGTCGTCCTCGACCAGCAGTACCCGCACGTGTGGTGCCTCCCGACTCACGTGGCTCATCCGTGACAGAGTTGAGACCCTAAGTCTTACTCAAGTGCCCTGGACTGGTGTGGATTCCGACCCCTAGGTTTCCGCCATCGTTCCACCACCCCGTGCTCTGCCGACTCTGGAGGTTTGATGACCTCGGCCGCCCACACTCCGCCGATGATCCGAATGGCGGGCGTGGACAAGTTCTTCGGGCCGCTGCACGTGCTGAAGAACATCGACCTGGAGGTGCCCAAGGGCCAGGTCGTGGTCGTGCTCGGGCCCTCCGGCTCCGGTAAGTCGACGCTGTGCCGGGCCATCAACCGGCTTGAGCCGATCAACTCCGGAATCATCGAGGTCGACGGCAAGCAGCTGCCCGCTGAGGGCAAGCAGCTCGCCGCCCTGCGCGCCGACGTCGGCATGGTGTTCCAGCAGTTCAACCTGTTCGCGCACAAAACCATCCTCGAGAACGTGATGCTCGCGCCGATGAAGGTGCGCAAGCTGAACAAGACCGACGCGCGAACCCGTGCCATGGAGCTGCTCGAGCGGGTCGGCATCGCCAACCAGGCCGACAAGCACCCCGCCCAGCTCTCCGGCGGTCAGCAGCAGCGGGTGGCCATCGCCCGCGCGCTGGCCATGCGGCCGAAGGTGATGCTCTTCGACGAGCCCACCTCGGCACTGGACCCGGAGATGGTCCAGGAGGTCCTGGACGTGATGACCACGCTGGCCAAGGACGGCATGACCATGCTCGTGGTCACCCACGAGATGGGCTTCGCCCGCAAGGCCGCGGACCGGGTCATCTTCATGGCCGACGGCGAGATCGTGGAGGACTCCACCCCGACGGAGTTCTTCACCAGCCCGCGCTCGGCCAGGGCCAAGGACTTCCTCGGCAAGATCCTCACTCACTGAAACGCTTCGGCACCCCAGCGAGATGAACGGGCGAGGCAGCCGCCTCGTAGTTGAGATGATCCGAAAGGGACAGCAGATGCGCGTTACCCGAGTCCTCCAGGCGGGTGTGGCCGTTGCCGCCGCGGTCGCCCTCCTCGGCGCTTGCGGTGGTGGCGGGAACGCCGGCAGTGGCGGCGAGAAGAAGCTCACGATCGGCATCAAGTTCGACCAGCCCGGCCTTGGTCAGAAGACCGGCACCGGCTACTCCGGCTTCGACGTGGACGTGGCGACCTTCGTCGCCAAGGAGCTTGGCGTCGACGCCAAGAACATCAACTGGGTCGAGGCCAAGTCGGCCGACCGGGAGAGCCTGCTGAAGAAGGGTGACGTCGACCTGATCGCCGCCACCTACTCCATCACCGACAAGCGCAAGACCGAGGTCGACTTCGTCGGGCCGTACCTGGTCACCGGCCAGGACCTGCTGGTCAAGGCGGACAACACCGACATCGTCGGCCCGGAGTCGGTCAACGGCAAGAAGCTCTGCTCGGTGAAGGGCTCGACCTCCGCCGACACGGTGAAGACCAAGTTCGCCAACCAGGCGCAGCTGCAGCAGGTCGACGGTTACTCCCAGTGCCTCAACGGCCTGGACACCGGCACCATCGACGTGCTGACCACCGATGCCACCATCCTGGCCGGTCTGGCCGCGAACCAGCCTGGCAAGTACAAGCTGGTCGGCAAGACCTTCACCACGGAGAACTACGGCATCGGCCTGAAGAAGGGCGACCCCCGCAAGGCCGACATCGCCAAGGCGGTGGAGAAGTTCTACTCCTCCGGTGAGTGGAAGAAGGCCATCGAGAAGAACCTCGGCGCCATCTTCAAGGCGGGCGAGCCGCCGGCCCTCACCGAGAAGTGAGCTGATCACCTCCAGTTGAGCCCGGAGTGCCGGGTGCGGCGACCACCGTGCCCGGCACTTCGTTTACCTCCGTCTACCCAAGTCATAGGTCGAGGAGACCATGCTGGACTTCCTGAGCGAGTACGACGTGCTCGGTGCCTTCTGGCTCACCGTGCAGCTCACCGTGTACTCAGCCATCGGCTCCCTCGTGTGGGGCACCGTGCTCGCGGGCATGCGGGTCAGTCCGGTCCCGATCATGCGGGCGTTCGGCACGGCCTATGTGAACATCATCCGGAACACGCCGCTGACGCTGATCATCGTGTCGATGTCGCTGGCCCTCTACAGCGTGCTCGGCCTGAAGCTGGCCCGTGAGCTGCCCGGCGACCTGACCTTCACCGACACCAACAACTTCCGGCTCGCGGTGCTCGGCTTCGTCATCTACACCTCGACCTTCGTCTGCGAGTCGATCAGGGCGGGCATCAACACGGTGCCGGTCGGGCAGGCCGAGGCCTCCCGCGCGCTGGGCCTGGGCTTCGGCCAGACGCTGAGCATCGTGGTGCTGCCGCAGGCCTTCCGCGCCGTGGTCGCCCCGCTGGCCAGCGTGCTGATCGCGCTCACCAAGAACACCACGGTGGCCAGTGCGATCGGCGTGGCCGAGGCCGGGCTGCTGATGTCGGACATGATCGAGAAGGAAAGTGACAAGATCATTCTGGTCTTCGCGATCTTCGCACTGGGCTTCGTGCTGCTCACCCTGCCGACCGGACTGGTGCTCGGCTGGGTCAGCAAGAAGGTGGCGGTGAAGCGATGAGCGCGCCCTCGGTTCTCTACGACGCGCCCGGCCCCAAGGCCAAGGCCCGCAACGTCGTCTACACGATCATCTTCGCCGTGGCCATGGTCGCGGCGCTGTACTGGATCGTCGTCCAGCTCGGCGTCAAGGACCAGCTGCGGCCGGAACTGTGGACCCCGTTCTTCACCGAGAGCACGGTGTGGACCACGTTCCTGCTGCCCGGTCTGCTCAACACGCTCAAGGCCGCGGCGCTGGCGATCCTGATCGCGCTGCCCATCGGCGCGCTCTTCGGCATCCTGCGGATGTCCGACCACGTGTGGGTCCGGGTGCCCGCGGCCACCGTGGTGGAGTTCTTCCGGTCCATCCCGGTGCTGCTGCTGATGGTCTTCGCCAATGAGTTCTACGCGGCCTTCACCGACGTCGGCCGGGAGGACCGGCCGCTGTTCGCCGTGGTCACCGGCCTGGTGCTGTACAACGCCTCGGTGCTGGCCGAGGTGGTGCGCGCGGGCATCCTGTCCCTGCCCAAGGGCCAGACCGAGGCGTCCATGGCGCTGGGCCTGCGCAAGAACCAGACCATGCGGATGATCCTGCTGCCGCAGGCGGTCACGCTGATGCTGCCCGCGATCGTCAGCCAGGTCGCGGTGATCGTGAAGGACACCGCGCTCGGCGGTGCGGTGCTCAGCTTCTCCGACCTGATGCGCCAGTTCCGGATCATGCCGAACGAGTACAACAACAACCTGATCCAGACCCTGCTGGTGATCGCGCTGATCTACATCGCCATCAACAGCCTGCTCAGCTGGCTGGCCCTGGTGCTGGAGAAGCGGATGTCGCGGCGCAGCCGCCCGCCGCGCGGGGTCAAGGCCGACCACCTGGAGCGGCCCGGCGCCGACCCGATGGCGGCCACCGGCCTGCGCACCGGCGAGGGCGGCGCAGGCGGTTAAGTCCGCCGCGAAGCTCGACCGACGGCCCGTCCCCATCCCGGGGGCGGGCCGTCGCCGTTAGGCTGGGCCGGTGCAGCGGATCGCCCTCGTGGCCCTGACCGGTCTCCTCGTCCTGACCGCCTGCGCCGGCGCGGACCCCGCCCCGACCAGCACCCCCGGCGGCACCGGCACCACCGTCTCGCTGCCACCGACCTCCGAGCAGGCCAGCGGCTCCCCCACCATCGACAAGATCAAGGCCCGCGGGCGGATGGTGGTCGGGGTGGCGGACAACCTGCCCGGGGTGAGCCGGTACCACCAGGACGGCGGCAAGCACAGCGGGTTCGACATCCGGCTGGCCGATCTGATCGCCACCGGGTTCGGGCTGCCCAAGGACTCGGTGCGCTTCCGCAGCACCACCGCGGCCACCCGGCTGTCCACTTTGGAGAGTGGCGATGTGGACCTGGCCTTCGGTGGCATCAAGACCAGCAAGCAGCCGCAGATCGGGCTGGTCGGCCCGTACCTGCCGGTGCACCAGGACCTGTTGACCCGCAAGGGCACCACCGCGGTCGCGCCTGGTCAGCCGGTGTGCGTGGTGGCCGACTCCGGCGCGGCGGAGAAGGCCCGCACGGTCAGCACGAACCTGGTCGAGGAGCGCAACGGCGATGCCTGCGTGTCCGCGCTGCGCTCGGGTGCGGTGGCCGCCTTCTCCGGCGACGATCTGGTGCTGCGTGGCTACGCCGCCGCGGAGAACGGCGCCTTCACCGTGCTCGGCAGGTCGCTGAGCACCGAGGGCTACTTCATCGGCATCCCGGCCCGCGACCGCGCGCTGCGCGCCAAACTGGTCGAGATCCTGGGCAAGGCGATCGGCGACGGGTCCTGGGCGAAGCTGTACCAGGAGAGCTTCGGCGCCCCCGCGCCCACGCCGCCGAGCGTGAAGTAGTCACGGTCGGCTCTCGAACTCATCACCAGCGGTGATCCGGGTTAACAACGGGCTCACCAGGGGCGACCCTGGAGACATGCGTCCCGACCGGTACACCCCGCTGGGCCAGGTCAGCCTGCTCATCGGCTTCGCCACCATCGCGGTCGCCCTGGCGCTCTACCTCGGCGACCCGGCCCGCCTGATCGGCGCGGGCGCCACCGCCCTGGCCGGTCTGGGCGCGGTCGCGCTCGGCCTGGTCTTCCTGCGCCGCGCCGACCGCCAACGGCAGGCCTGCTTCCGCGAGGGTCTGACCGCCATCGAGTCCATCACCGACGACAACCTCCGCGACGCCCTGCACGCCAGCCTCGCGCTGAGCCTGACCGGGGTCCGGATCAGCCTGGCCGAGCTGACCAAGCTGGCCGCCACCGAGGCGACACCGCCCGGCAAGGGCACCATCACCGTCATCGGGCCGCACACCCAGGCCCGCAAACGTTAGTGGCGAACGGAGGAACTCACGGCCCTACGCGCGTGAGTTCCTCCGCCCATGGTCAGTCCTTGCGCTTGCGGAACAGCTTGAGCAGCGGGTCGTAGCGCCGGTCGGCCACCCGCTCCTTCAGCGGGATCAGCGCGTTGTCGGTGATCTTGATGTGCTCGGGGCAGACCTCGGTGCAGCACTTGGTGATGTTGCACAGCCCGAGCCCGTGCTTGCTCTGCGCGTCCTGGTGCCGGTCGGCCGCGTCCAGCGGGTGCATCTCCAGTTCGGCGATGCGCATCAGGAACCGCGGCCCGGAGAAGGACTCCTTGTTCTCCTCGTGGTCACGCACCACGTGGCAGGTGTTCTGGCACAGGAAGCACTCGATGCACTTGCGGAACTCCTGCGAGCGCTCCACGTCCACCTGCTGCATCCGGTAGTCGCCGGCGGCCACGCCCTCCGGCGGCTTGAACGCGGGCACCTCGCGGGCCTTGGTGTAGTTGAACGACACGTCGCACACCAGGTCCCGCACCACCGGGAAGGTGCGCATCGGGGTCACCGTGACCGTCTCGGCCTCGGTGAAGGTGGACATCCGGGTCATGCACAGCAGCCGCGGTTTGCCGTTGATCTCCGCGGAGCAGGAACCGCACTTGCCGGCCTTGCAGTTCCAGCGGACCGCGAGGTCGGGGGCCTGGGTGGCCTGCAGGCGGTGGATGATGTCGAGCACCACCTCGCCCTCGTTGACCTCCACGGTGAAATCGGTGAGACCGCCGCCCGCGCTGTCTCCACGCCAGACCCGGAAGTGCGCCTGGTAGCTCATCTCAGCCCCGCTCTTCCTGGCCGCCCGGATGCCCGGTCAGCTCGGCCTCGGTGTAGTACTTGCGCAGCTCGCCGATCTCGAAGAGCGCCAGCAGGTCATCCCGCATGTCCGACGGCGTCTCCCTGGCCACTGCCACGCCGGGGCCGTCCACCGTGCACACCAGGGTGGTGTGCCGCCAGTCGGAGTCCATCACCGGGAAGTCGTCCCTGGTGTGCCCGCCACGGCTCTCGGTGCGTTCCAGCGCCGCCCTGGCCACGCATTCGCTGACCAGCAGCATGTTGGCCAGGTCCAGCGCCAGGTGCCAGCCGGGGTTGAACTGCCGGTGGCCCTCGACCCCGGCGTGCGCCGCGCGGCGCCGCAGGTCGTCGAGCTTCTTCAGCGCCAGCTCCATCTCCTCGCCCTTGCGGATGATGCCGACCAGGTCGTTCATCACCTGCTGGAGTTCGGTGTGCAGCGTGTACGGGTTCTCCACCGGGCCGTCGACCGCGGCCGCGGTGAACGGCGTCAGCGCCGCCTCCGCCGCACTGTCCACATCGGACTGGAGCACGGCGGGCCGCGCTGCCCCCAGACCCTCCACATAGGACGCCGCCCCGGCCCCGGCGCGCTTGCCGAAGACCAGCAGGTCCGACAGCGAGTTGCCGCCAAGGCGGTTCGAGCCGTGCATGCCGCCGGATACCTCGCCGGCGGCGAACAGGCCCGGCACCCTGGACTGGCCGCTGTCCGGGTCCACCTGCACCCCGCCCATCACGTAGTGACAGGTCGGGCCGACCTCCATCGGCTCCGCGGTGATGTCCACATCGGCCAGTTCCTTGAACTGGTGGTGCATCGAGGGCAGCCGCCGGATGATCTCCTCGGCGGGCAGCCGGCTGGAGACGTCCAGGAACACCCCGCCGTGCGGCGATCCCCTACCGGCCTTGACCTCGGAGTTGATCGCCCTGGCCACCTCGTCCCTTGGCAGCAGCTCCGGTGGGCGCAGGTTGTTGTCCGGGTCGGTGTACCAGCGGTCGCCCTCGGCCTCGGTCTTGGCGTACTTGTCCTTGAAGACCTCTGGCACGTAGTCGAACATGAACCGCTTGCCCTCGGAGTTGCGCAGCACCCCGCCGTCCCCGCGCACCGACTCGGTGACCAGGATGCCCTTCACACTCGGCGGCCAGACCATGCCGGTCGGGTGGAACTGCACGAACTCCATGTTGATCAGCGCCGCGCCCGCGCGCATGGCCAGCGCGTGCCCGTCCCCGGTGTACTCCCAGGAGTTGGAGGTCACCTTGAAGGACTTGCCGATGCCGCCGGTGGCCAGCACCACCGCGGGCGTCTCGAAGAGCACGAACCGGCCGGACTCACGCCAGTAGCCGAACGCGCCGGAGACCTTGTCGCCGTCCTTGAGCAGTTCGGTGACCGTGCACTCGGCGAAGACCTTCAGCCGGGCCTCGTAGTCACCGGACTCGGCGAAGTCCTCCTGCTGCAGGGACACGATCTTCTGTTGCAGGGTGCGGATCAGTTCCAGTCCGGTGCGGTCGCCGACGTGGGCCAGCCGCGGGTACTCGTGCCCGCCGAAGTTGCGCTGGCTGATCCGGCCGTCCTTGGTCCGGTCGAACAGCGCCCCGTAGGTCTCCAGCTCCCACACCCGCTGCGGCGCCTCCTGGGCGTGCAGCTCGGCCATCCGCCAGTTGTTCAGGAACTTGCCGCCGCGCATGGTGTCCCGGAAGTGCACCTTCCAGTTGTCCCCGGAGTTGACGTTGCCCATGGCCGCGGCGATGCCGCCCTCGGCCATCACCGTGTGCGCCTTGCCGAACAGGGACTTGCACACGATCGCCACCCGCATGCCGTGTTCCCTGGCCTCGATCGCCGCGCGCAGGCCAGCGCCGCCGGCACCGATCACCACGACGTCGTAGCTGTGCCGTTCGACTTCGCTCATGCTGTGTCAGATTCCCTAATGTCAGTTGAAGAGGCGCAGGTCGGTGAGCACACCGCTCGCGACCAGCGACACGTACAGGTCAGCCAGCCCCACCGAGGCCAGAGAGGCCCAGGCGAGCTGCATATGCCTGCCGTTGAGCTTGGACACCTTGCCCCACAGCCAGTACCGCACCGGGTGCTTGGAGAAGTGGGTGAGCCGCCCGCCGATGATGTGCCGGCAGGAGTGGCAGGAGATCGTGTAGCACCAGATCAGCACCACGTTGGTGAGCAGGATCAGGCTGCCCAGGCCGATACCGAAGCCGCCGTCCTTGCCGGTGAAGGCGATCAGCGCGTCCCAGGTGAGGATGCCCGCGATCGGGATGGCCGCGTAGAAGAAGTAGCGGTGGATGTTCTGCACGATCAGCGGGAACCGGGTCTCGCCGGTGTACTTCGCGTGCGGCTCGGCGACCGCGCAGGCCGGGGGCGAGAACCAGAACGCCCGGTAGTAGGCCTTGCGGTAGTAGTAGCAGGTCAGCCGGAAGCCGAGCACGAACGGCAGCACGAACAGCGGCGGCGTGATCAGGAACCCGAGATCGGGGAACCAGCGGCCGAAGTGCGCGGAGCCCTCGACACAGGCTTCGGAGAGGCACGGCGAGTAGAACGGCGCCAGGTACTGGTACTGGGGCACCCAGTACGCGCTGTTCATGAACGTGCGGACGAGCCCGTAGACGATGAACGTGGCCAGTCCGGCGAAGGTCAGCAGGGGAGAAAGCCACCACCGGTCGGTGCGCAACGTGCGTGCGTCGATGCGCGCCCGACCGGCGGCGTTGTCGGAAACCGTCATGGTGTCCCTTGTTCGCTGGTGTCCGCGTCGTTGCGAGTCAGCGGGTGGTGCTCCGTCTCGACCGAAACGGGGTTGCCCTGCCTATGCCTGGGCCCGGTAGCCGCCTACGCCCTCGTCATCGGCCCCGCGCCACAGGTCGGGGTCGTACGGGGTGTCGGAGACGACGACCATCTCCCGTTGGCCCGCGGTGCGCGGGACCGGCAGGGCGGACAGTTCGGCGGCATCGATGTCGAGCCGGTCGACATCGTTGGCGATCCGCCGTACCGCGGTGGTGTCGCCATAGCGCAGCCGCAGCTGGGTCAGACTCTGGCGGAGATCGCCGATCGCTCGCTGCAGAGCGGCCAGTTCCGTGTCCGGCATACCGAACACCTCCCTCGACGCGTCGTGGTGGTGCCGCAGACTCTGCCCGCAAACTGGACCTTGTGACAAGGCCCACACGCCAGGTTTCATCCAGTGGTCTCATCCGGGCGAAACTCGGCTGCTTCACGCTTCTGTATCGGTTTTGCTGTTACCGGGGAGTTACGCCTAACGTGTGAGCCGTACTGACTGCCAGCTACGCGGCGCCAAAGTCGTCTCCGCGAGGTCACCCAGGTGGCCCAGGACCGACGAGGAGCCAAGGCATGAGCCAGCTTCATTCCGTCATCGCGGATGTGACCGACCGGATAGCCGCCCGCAGTGCGCGCTCCCGAACGGCCTACCTGCGCCGACTCGCCATCGCGGCAGGTGAGGGACCGGCCCGCGGTGGCCTGGGGTGCAGCAACCTGGCGCACGGATTCGCCGGCATCACGGGCCCGGACCGGGCCCTGCTGCGCGCCAACCGGGCACCCGGCGTCGCGATCGTGTCCAGCTACAACGACATGCTCTCCGCGCACAAGCCCTTCGCCGACTACCCGGAGATCATCAAGGCCGCGGTGCGCACCGCGGGCGGGGTGGCCCAGTTCGCCGGCGGCGTGCCCGCCATGTGCGACGGCATCACCCAGGGGCGCGGCGGCATGGAGTTGTCCCTGTTCAGCCGGGAGGTGATCGCGATGGCCACCGGCGTCGCGCTCTCCCACGAGATGTTCGACGGCGCGCTGCTGCTCGGCGTCTGCGACAAGATCGTGCCCGGCCTGCTGATCGGCGCGCTGGCCTTCGGGCACCTGCCGACCCTGCTCATCCCGGCCGGTCCGATGGCCTCCGGCCTGCCCAACAAGGAGAAGGCCAGGGTGCGGCAGCTCTTCGCCGAGGGCAAGGCCACCCGCGCCGACCTGCTGGAGGCCGAGGAGGCCTCCTACCACTCGCCGGGCACCTGCACCTTCTACGGCACCGCCAACTCCAACCAGCTGGTGGTCGAGGTGATGGGCCTGCACCTGCCGGGTTCGAGCTTCGTGCCGCCGGACACCGGCCTGCGCCAGGCGCTGACCGAGCACGCCGCCCGCCGGGTGGTCGAACTGGCGCACGGGCGCGGCGAGTACACCCCGATCGGCGAGGTGGTCGACGAGCGCAGCGTGGTCAACGGCGTGGTCGCGCTGCTGGCCACCGGCGGATCCACCAACCACACCCTGCACCTGCCCGCCATCGCCGCGGCCGCTGGCATCCAGCTCACCTGGGACGACTTCAGCGACCTGTCCAGGGTGGTGCCGCTGCTGGCCCGGATCTACCCCAACGGCAGCGCGGACATCAACCACTTCCACGCCGCCGGTGGCGTGCCCTACCTGGTCGGCGAACTGCTGGACGCGGGACTGCTGCACGCCGACGTGCGCACCGTGGCCGGTCCCGGCCTGCACCGCTACCGGCAGGAGCCGACCATGGCCGGCGGCGAGCTGACCTGGCGGGACGCGCCCAAGCGCAGCCAGGCCCCCGAGGTGCTGACCTCGGTGCGCGAGCCCTTCGCCGGCGACGGCGGGCTGCGGGTGCTGCACGGCAACCTGGGCACCTCGGTGATCAAGGTGTCCGCGGTGGCCCCCGAGCACCGGGTGGTGCACGCGCCTGCGCGGGTGTTCACCGACCAGCACGCGGTCAGCGCCGCCTTCGCCGCGGGCGAGGTGGACGGCGATGTCGTGGTGGTGGTCCGCAACCAGGGCCCGCGCGCCAACGGCATGCCCGAACTGCACGGGCTGACCCCGCTGCTGGGGGTGCTGATGGACCGAGGGCACCGGGTCGCGCTGGTCACCGACGGGCGGATGTCCGGCGCCTCCGGCAAGATCCCGGCAGCCATCCAGCTCACCCCGGAGGCCGCGGTCGGCGGCATGCTGGCCAGGGTGCGCGACGGCGACATGATCCGCCTCGACGCCGAGGCGGGGATCCTGGAGGTGCTGGTGCCCGACGCCGAACTGGCCGCCCGCGCGATCGTGGACGGCCCGCCCGCCGACGAGGAGTGGGTCGGCGTGGGCCGGGAGCTGTTCGGCGCGTTGCGCACCGCGGTCGGCCCGGCCAGCCAGGGCGCCAGTGTTTTCCCCCTGCCCGCCAACCCGGGCCTGCCGATGGAGGTAGTTCAGTGACCACCGCACGGGAGCTTCTCGCCGTCTCCCCCGTCATCCCGGTCGTCGTCATCGACGAGGTCGAGCACGCAGTGCCGCTGGCGCGGGCGCTGGCCAAGGGCGGGATCGGCGTCATCGAGGTGACCCTGCGCACCGCGGCCGGGCTGCCCTCGATCGAGCGGATCGCGGCCGAGGTGCCGGAGATCCTCGTCGGCGCGGGCACGGTGATCACCGCCGAGCAGGCGACCGCCTCGGTCAAGGCGGGCAGCCGGTTCCTGGTCACCCCCGGCACCACGCCCAGCCTGCTCTCCGCGCTGGAGGACTCGGGGGTGCCGTTCCTGCCCGGTGCGGCCACCATCTCCGAGGCGCTGACGCTGGCCGAACGCGGGCACGACACGCTGAAGTTCTTCCCGGCCGAACAGTCCGGCGGCACCACCTTCCTCAAGGCGCTCTCCGGACCGTTGCCGCACCTGCGGTTCTGCCCGACCGGCGGCATCACCGTCACCAGCGCCCGCGGTTACCTGGCGCTGCCCAACGTCTCCTGCGTCGGCGGCTCCTGGCTGACCCCCAAGGCCGCGCTGGCCGCCGGGGACTGGGCCGTGGTGGAGAAGCTGGCCGCCGAGGCGGCCGCACTGGCCTGAGCCATCCCGTCCCGGCCCTGGATCCGCTCCGGGGCCGGGGCCGGATCGCCTGCGACACAACGGGTTGACCCGTCCTGCCCGCCATGCGAGGCTTCCGGTGAATCGATCACCTGGGGGGTAATCGCATGGCCAAACCCATGTCCTTTGTCGCGCGCGCGTTCGCCGCGACCACCGTTCTGGCGGCACTGACCTCGGGCACCGCGCTGGCCGCGGCACCGCCCGTGCCCGCCGCACAGCAGAACGTCATCAGCAACGAGGCCAAGATCAAGGCCGCCAGGCTCGTCGGCTTCGCGGAGAGCGAGTTCAGCCGCCTGCTGGTCTTCAACGACCGCAACTTCGTCTTCGAGCTGTGGCGCCGCGCGGCCGACAACGAGAAGGCGGCCAAGGTCCGGGACGCGGCCCGGCTCGCCTACGAGACCAACACGCCAGAGGCGCTGGCGGAGTTCGTCAACACCGGCATCCACCAGGCGCACGAGCAGGACCTGGCCGCCGAGGCCGCGCGCCAGGCTGAGCGGGCACTGCGGATCAAGGCCGCGGCCGTGATCGGCGTGACGCCCACCGAGCCCATGCTGCTGGTGGACCGGAAGAACTTCGTCTTCCGGCTCTGGGAGCTGTGCGCGAAGGAGCTGACCGAGGTCAGGGACGCCGCGGTGGTGGCCTACCGGGGCACCGAGGCGCAGGTGCAGGAGTTCCTGACCACCGGCATCGTCGCGGCCAAGCAGGCCGCGGACGAGCGGATCGCCCGCGAGGCCAAGGAGAAGGAGGAGGCCGAGAAGGAGCGGCTGCGCGTCCGCGAGGCCAGGACCAAGGCATTGGCAGTGATCAACGTGCCGGTCACCGAGGTCCTGCTGGGCATGCCGGACATCGACTTCGTGCTGGAGATCGCCCAGCGCGCCGGGCAGCACACCCACGTCTCCGGCGACGCCTGGGCAGCGGTGGAGACCAAGGACCCGGTGGTGCTGCGGCACTACGTCTTCACCGGCATCCACCAGGCGCACGCCAAGGACCTCGCCGAGGCCGCCGTCAAGCAGGACCAGGCCAACCAGCGCCGGATCCTGGAAATGATCACCCACGCGCGGAACACCGGCGTCAACCCGGTGCTGGTCCGGGCCGGCCAGCGGGCCCTGGACGCGGGTCCCGGCGAGCGGGCCGCCTTCCTCGCCCAGGACCGCGCGCCGCTGCTGCGCCAGTCCTTCCAGGCCGTCTCCCCCGGCCTGTCCGGCTCGCCGTTCCTGCGGCACGCCAACGGTTTCGCCTCGATCAGCCCGATCACCGGCGAACTCGACCGGCAGGACGCCACCTGGATGCTGGTGCCCGGCCTGGCCGACCCGGACTGCTACTCGATCGAGTCGGTGAACTTCCGGGGCAGCTTCCTGCGGCACAGTGACTTCCGGATCAGCCTGGCGGGCAACGACAACAGCGAGCTGTTCGGCAGGGACGCCACCTTCTGCGCCCGCACCGGCCGCACCGGCGCGGACGTCTCCTTCGAGTCGGTCAACCTGCCCGGCCGCTTCCTGCGGCACAGCCACGGCGGCCTCTACCTGGCCGACACCAGCAACCGCTTCCCCTTCGACAACCCGCACCTCTTCGCCGAGGACACCACCTGGCGCGTCACCGAACCGTGGGTGAGCTGACCTGAACCGGCGCGCACCGGGGGCCACTCCCCCGGTGCGCCACCCGGCCCCATTCCCTTACCCCACAACAACTCCCACCCCACCCAAGGCGCCACCAAAAAGGTTCCCGCCACCCCATCCCACCCCACACTTCACCCACCCGGGTCACCTGCCCGCCAGCGCATCCCCTTGCCCCGCAACACAATCCCCGCCCCACCCGGCAACACCACGCACCCCCCGGCACGCGCAGTGACCAGCCCGCGCCTCCCCCGCTGTGCCACCCCGGCACACCCCCACACCTTTCAGCGATTCCCCCGCTCCACCCCACCCCCCACACCCCACCCCCCAATACATTCACCCCCATGCCCACCCAACCCCCCACCATCCGCTCCCGCGCCCTCGGCGCCGAACTACGCCGCAAGCGCGAACAGGCCGGGTACACCGGCATGGACCTCGCCCGCCGCACCGGCTGGTCGCACAGCAAGATCTCCCGCCTGGAAACCGGCGACCGCGGCACCACCGTCGCCGACGTGGCCTACGTGCTCGGCTTCTACGGCGCCAGCGACACCGAGACCACCCGCCTGCTCGACCTGTTGCGCGACGCCCCGGACGGCGTCTGGGCCTGCCCCCGCCCGCGCACCTCGCAGGAGAACCAGGCCAGTTCGATCCAGTCCTTCGCCCCGGTGCTGATCCCGCCGCTGCTGCGCACCGACGACTACGCCAGGGCACTGGGCCGCCTCCCGGAACGACCATCCCCGCTGCGCAGGGCCTACCCGCCGACCGCCCTGTTCCACCTGGACGAATCCGCGCTGCACCGCACCGTCGGCACGCCCTCGGTGCTGCCCGAACAGCTGCTGCACCTGGTCTTCCTGAGCAACTGGAAGCACCTGGAGATCCGGGTGGTGCCACTGTCCGCAGGCGCCTGCCCCGGCCTGGGCGGCCCGTTCTCCCTGCTGCACTACGGCGATGACCGCCCGGTCGTGCACCTGCCCCAGGAAACCCAGGACCTGTACCTGGAATCCCCGGCCGACCTGGCCACCTACCGCCGCATCCTGACCGATCTGGACGGGATCTCGCTGTCCCGCAACAGGTCCCGCGAACTCATCGCGGATCTGGCGCACGCGCTGAGCTGACCGGCCCCGGCTCCTTCCCCGAGCCTGCGGCCGTCCGCGCCACCACCAGGTAGTCCGCCTGGTCGAACGCACCCACCCTGCGGGTCAGCTCCCCGGTCGACCACGGCCAGGAGAAACTGTTGCGCCCGTTGGCATCCAGGTAGTAACTCGCACAGCCGCCCGCGTTGTACACCGTGCGCGCCAGGGCCTGCTGCGCGGCCGCGTTGAACCGCTGCTGCGCCTCCGGCCGCACCGACAGCGCGGGCCAGTCCCGCTCGGCCAGCAACCGCACCGCGGCCATCACGTGCGTGAGCTGCGCCTCGATGATCGCGAACGCCGAGGAGTGCCCGGTGCCCAGATTGGGGCCCAGCAACAGGAACAGGTTCGGGAACCCGGCCACCGAGGTGCCGAGGTACGCCTCCGGGCTGCCCCGCCAGACCTGGGCCAGGCTGCGGCCCCTGCCGTCGAAGACCCGGTCGGCCACCGGCATGTCGGTGATGTGGAAGCCGGTGCCGAAGATGATCGCGTCCACCTCGGTGCGCACGCCGTCCGCACCGATCACCACACTGCCCTCGATCCGGCTCAGCTCGGTCGGCCGGACCTCGACGTTGGGCCGGGTGAGTGCCTGGTAGTAGCTGTTGGACAGCAGCAATCGCTTGCAGCCCAACGTGTAGTCCGGGGTCAGCGCGGCCCGCAACCGCGGCTCCGGCACCGTGGCCCGCAGGTGCAGCCGCCCGACCTGCTGCACCAGCCGCAGCACCCAGGGATGCCGGAAACCCACGCCCAGCGCCTCCAGCCCGGCGTACTCGGCCGCCCGCAACGCCCGCTGGGTGCGCGGGAAGTTGCGCAGCAGCCAGCGTTCCAGCCGCGGCACGTAGTGGTCCGGTTTGGGCAGCACCCACTGCGCGGTGCGCTGGAACAGGTGCAGCTCGGCCACCTCCGGCGCGATCTTGGGCACGAACTGCACGGCCGAGGCCCCGGTGCCCACCACCGCGACCCGCTTGCCTGCCAGGTCGTAGTCGTGGTTCCAGCGCGCCGAGTGGAAGGTCTCGCCTGGAAAGTCGGCCAGGCCGGGGATGTCGGGCACCCTGGGTTCGTGCCAGGGCCCGGCCCCGGCGATGAGCACCCGCGCGGTGTAGCGCCCGTCGGTGGTCTCCAGCACCCACCGCTCGCCGTCCCAGCGCGCGGCCAGCACCTCCACGCCGAACCGCAGGTGACCGGTCACCCGGTAGCGGTGCGCGATGTGCTCCAGGTAGTCCCTGATCTCCGGCTGGGTGGCGAAGGCGCGGGTCCACTCCGGGTTGGGCGCGAAGGAGTAGGAGTACAGCGCCGAGGGCACGTCGCAGGCGCAGCCGGGGTAGGTGTTGTCCCGCCAGGTGCCGCCCAGCTCCGCCGCCTTCTCCAGCACCACGAAGTCGGTGACACCCATCCCGCGCAGCTTGACCGCCGCACCGATCCCCGACGCCCCGGCGCCCACCACGAGCACCGGGAAATCCCTGGTCAGCCGGTTCGTCATCAGCGACACCCCGTTCCGGATACCGACGGTTTCCGGAGACTAGCAGTATTTACGCCGCGGTGGCGTGCGCCAGCGCGCTGGGCGCGAGCCGCCCGACGATCGCCGGGGCCTCCTGGACGAGCGTGTCGTCGGTCAGCGCGGCCACCATGAACAAGGCGAAGTCCACCCGCCGGGTCAGATTGCTGGCCAGCGCCGGGTCGCCGACGTGCCGGCGCCACACCGGCAGCCCCTGGCTCTCGCCCTCCTCCAGGTCGCTGCCCCGGACCAGGGTCCACCGCCGGTCGCTGGCGAAGATCCGCCTGCCCGCCTCGACCTGGTCGTCGATCTCCACCGCGCGCACCAGCCTGGCCAGCCAGGTGACCAGCCGGACGGTGGCCCGGAACCGCCAGGTGTACTGGTCGGCGCCGTCCCTGGCCACGTGCCAGCCGCAGGAGAAGACCAGCCGCGCGCCGGGTTCGGCGTGGTCGAGCACCGCCTGCGCCGTGCCCGAGGAGTACTGCCGCACACCCCAGGGCGCCAGCACGGTCAGCACGCCCTCGCACCCGGCCACCGCACGCTTGATCACCGCCGGATCGTTGGTGTCCCCCGGCACCACGGTGATCCGGTCGGCGAGCCCGGCCAGCTTGCCGACACTGCGCTCCCGGCACACCCCGACCACCTCATGGCCGCGGTCCAGCGCGTGCCGGACCAGGTACTGCCCGAGCTTGCCCGAGGCGCCGATGACGCACACCCTGCGCATCCCACCAGTGCTCATGTCCCCGCTCCCACTCACGTCCGGCCGAACTTACGTTGTAAGTCACGGTAGGCTTACAGCGTAAGTCCGTCAAGCGACCTCGAAGGGAGCGCCATGGGCGTGGGCCGGAAACCGGCGCGGACGCCGCTGAGCCGGGAGCGGGTGGTCACCGCGGCGATGGCGCTGGCCGATGCGAAGGGCACGGCCGGGGTCACCATGCGGGCGATCGCGGCCACGCTGGGCGTGGAGGCGATGTCGCTGTACAACCACGTGGCGGGCCGGGAGGACATGCTCGGCGGGATGATCGACGCGGTCTTCGCCGAGATCGAACTCCCGGCGCCGGGCGGGCACTGGCGGCAGGCCATGCGCGAACGGGCGGACTCGGCCCGCGCGGTGCTGCGCCGCCACCCCTGGGCGGTCGGCCTGCTGGACTCCCGCACCAGCCCCGGCCCGGCCACCCTGCGCCACCACGACGCCGTGCTGGGCACGCTGCGCGCGGCCGGGTTCTCCGTCGCGATGGCCGCGCACGCCGTCTCCGCCATCGACAGCTACCTGTACGGCTTCGTGCTGCAGGAGCAGAGCCTGCCCTTCACCGGCCCGGAAGAGTTCGCCGAGGTCTCCGCGGGCATCTTGCGCGAACTGCCCAATCAGGCCTACCCGCACCTGGCCGAACTCGTCGCCGAGCACACCGGCCGGGGCTATGACTACGCCGAGGAGTTCCGCTTCGGCCTGGCCCTGATCCTCGACGCCCTGCACCCCGACCAGGCATAGCGGCTTAGGCTGTCCGGGTGCCCCGACTGAGCCGCGCCGAAAGCCAGGCCCGCACCCGGGAGCTGCTGATCGACACCGCGCGGGAGCTGTTCCTGCGCGACGGCTACCACGCCACCTCGCTGGAGAAGGTCGCCGAGGCGGCCGGGTTCTCCAAGGGTGCGGTGTACTCGAACTTCCGCAACAAGGACGAGCTGTGCCTGGCGGTGCTGGACGCGCTGCACCTGGCCGAGGCGACGCAGATCGTGGCCGCCTTCCAGTCCAGCGCGGACAGCGAGCAGCGGCTGGCCGCCTTCGACGCCTGGGCCCAGCGCATGCTCGGCGACACCGGCTGGACGCTGCTGGAGGTGGAGTTCGCGGTGCAGGCCCGGCGCGATCCGGAACTGGGCGGGCAGCTGGCCAGGCGGGCCCGCGGCCTGCACCGGGCCATCGCCGCGCTGATCGAGCAGCAGAGCGCCGAACTCGGCCTGCGGCCCGCCCTGTCCGCGGAGGTGCTCGCGCCCGCCCTGCTCAGCCTGGGCATCGGCCTGGGCATGCAGCGCGCGCTGGACCCCACGCTGCCGGCCTCGGTGCTCACCGACACCATCCGCGCCCTGCTCCAGCGCGACTGAGCACCACCCGTTCGAGGGAAGCAAGAAAAAAGTCCGGAAGATCGGCAACCACCCGCGCGGCCCATGCGTGTCACAAGTGTCAGCGCTGCGTTTCCTGCCCCGGGGGTGGACCATGACCAATCTCGCGGAGTCCGTCACAGCACACACGGACCTCGCTCAGTTGCGACTTCTGCACGCGCACGGCTATCGCGCGTTGCGGCTCGGGATGAGCGAGGCGGACGCGCTCGACACCGGACTGCTCAGCACCGACGACACCAGCGGCGTGTGCCGCTTCTACCGTTTCGCCACCGGCGAGGGCAGCCAGCCCAAGACCAGCGGCGTGTTCATCTCCCCGACCAACGGCGTGGTCATGATCGGCGGCACCTCGAAGATGCTGACCCCGCAGGGCATCTGGCGTGGCAGCGAACTCGCCGACCTGCGTGATGCCTACCCGGTGCTGCGCCGGGACCGGCTCTGCGACTGGATCTACCGCGCGGCCGCGCCCGGCAACCCGCGCGCGCACTACTGGTTCACCGTGGACGGCGGCCGGATCACCGATTTCGGGCTGCAGGCCAGCGAGCTGTAGCGGTCTGGAAAGAAACTTCCCGGACCGGACGCAACCCGCGGGGAGGGCGGGACGTCTTGAGGGTGGATTCGGCGCGGGAGAGCGCCGGAATCATCATCAACCCGTTGGGGGAAAACAACATGAGTGCTCTGGCGTACAAGCTTGCCCCGGTTCTGGCCGCCGGTGCGGCGGTCCTGCTGCTGGGCGGGACCACCGCCTCGGCCGCGGCCCCGTCCGCACTGCCCTTCCTCGGCCCGACCGGCTACAAGAACCTCAAGCTGGACATGACCGAGGCGCAGGCGGTGGCCACCGGCCTGCTCACCGACAAGCAGTCGATGGGCAGCTGCTTCACCTACCGCTTCCGGCCCAGCGAGGGCACCGGATCCGAGTACGGCGACGTGACCATCGGTCTGAACGGCAAGGTCCACTCCATCGACGCGACCTCACGGATGCTCACCCGCGAGGGAGTCTGGCGGAACATGCACCTCAACGACGTCAAGGCGGTCTACCCGAAGCTCGCCCAGGACCCGCAGCAGTCCTACCTGTACCGGACCCCGGTGCCCGGCAACAGCCGCGCGAACTACACCTTCACGGTCAACAACAACCAGAACATCGCGACCGAGTTCTCGCTGCAGAACAACGAAGACCCCGGCTGCGGGGCCTGACCGGGTACTGGAAGCCGCGAAAAACGTTGGGGGACAACACAATGAACAAGCTAGTCGGCAAGTTCGCGCCGGTGCTGGCGCTGGCCGCGGCGGTCTCGGTCCTGGGCGGCGCCACCGCCTCGGCCGCACCCGCCGGACTGCCCTACCTCGGCCCGGACGGGTACAAGAGCCTGAAGCTGGGCATGTCGGAGGCCGATGCCCTGGCCACCGGTCTGCTCACCGAACAGGAGCAGATCGGGAGCTGCGTCAGCTACCGGTTCGTCAGCAGTGAGGGGAGCATGCCCGCCTACAGCGGCGTGCTCTTCGACGAGAACCGGAAGCTGAACTCGATCGGCGCCACCTCGCGGATGCTCACCCGCGAGGGCGCCTGGCCGAACATGCACATCAAGGACGTCAAGGTGGTCTACCCGCAGCTCACCCAGGACCCGGACCAGCCCTACCTGCACAAGACCCCGGTCCCGGGCAATACCAACGCGAAGTACCACTTCGTGCTGGACGAGCACGACGTCGCTTACACCTTCGGGCTGCACAGCAACCGCGACGCCGCCTGCGGGGCCTGAGCGAGAACCGCGGCTCGGCCTAGGAGCGCCGGAGCAGGGCCAGCGCCTCCGGGATCGAGTCGACCACCGGGCGGCCGGTGACCTCCAGCTTGCGCCGGTTCATCACACCCGTGGTGACCAGCACGCAGGAGGCGCCGGCCGCTTCGGCGGCATCGGAGTCGTCGACCACGTCACCGATCAGCACCACCTCGGCCGGATCGAGTCCCTGCGCGGCCAGGTGCGCCACCAGGTGCCCGGCCTTGGAGCCACCCCCGGTGTCCACCCGCAGCCCGTCCACCCTGGCGAAGAGGTCCAGCAGCCCGAACTCGGTGACCAGCGGGACGAGTTCGTGGTGGAACCACATGGAGAGCAGGGACTGGGTGCCGCCGGTCGCGGCCCAGTCGTGCAGCGCCACCGGCACCCCGGTGGCCAGCGCGCAGGTGTCCAGCACCGAGCGGTATGCCTCGTGGTAGGTCTTGTCCAGCCGGATCCAGTCCTCGGCGGTCAACTGGCGGTCCAGCAGCCGCGAGTAGCAGTCGACCAGCGGCCGGGAGAAGGTGTCCCGCCAGGCGTCCATGGTGATCGAGGGCCTGCCGAAACCGGCGCAGACCTGGTTCACCGAGTCGAGCACCGCATGGTTGTCATCCAGCAGGGTCCCGTTCCAGTCCCAGACAACGTGTGTGGCGCGGAGTGTGCGGTCCCGTGTCGTCACGGCCGGATACTAAGCCGCCGGACCGACAACGCCCGCCCGATTATCCGGCCGCCGAGCTGACCAGCCCGCCAGTGCCGCCCGGCCCACCCCGCCTGCCCTGCCGCTCAGTCGGCCGCCAGCCGGAACACCCGGCGCGCGTTGCCGCCCAGGAACAGTTGCCGCGCCTGCTCGTCCAGCCCCAGCTCGTCGATCCTGGCCAGTGCCCGGCTCGCGCTGAGCATCGGCCAGTTCGTGCCGAACATCACCCGGTCGCGGCCCCGCCCACGCAGGAAGTCCACCAGTTCCGCCGGCAGCCGGTGCAGCACGTAGGCCGAGGTGTCCACGTAGAAGTTGGGGTACTTGGTGGCCAGCGAGAGCACCTCGTGGATCCACGGGTAGCCGACGTGCCCGCCGATCACGGTCAGCTCCGGGAAGTCGAGCAGCACCTCGTCCAGGTACGGGATCGGCCGCCCCGGTTCGGACGGGCACAGCGGCCCGGTGTGCCCGATCTGGGTGCAGAACGGCACGCCCAGCTCCACGCAGGCCACGTAGACCGGGTAGTAGCGCCGGTCATTCGGCGGCAGGTTCCACAACCACGGCACCACCCGCACCCCGGCGAAGCCCAATTGGCCGACACAGCGCCGGATCTCGCGCACCGCGCCCATCGGATCGGCCAGGTCCACCGTTGCCACACCGCGGAAGCGGTCCGGGTGCGCGGCGACCACCGCGGCCACCTCGTCGTTGGAGATCAGCGAACCGGTGGGGCCGTGCCAGCCCGCGAGCAGCGCCAGCGACACCCCGGCCTCGTCCATGGCGGCCAGGTTCTGCTCGACGGTGGGTGTCTGCCGGGAGATGCCGGTCCAGCGCAGCAGGGTGTCCAGCCAGGGCGCGGCCATGAAGCGCTCGGTGGGTTGCTGGGCCCAGACGTCGACGATGTCCATGCCGGGCACGATAGGGCGGCGCTGGGCATGATGGGGCCATGGATCTCGCCGAGGCACGCCGCATCGTCCGGGAACAACCACGCGCGGTGCTGGCCACCACCCGCGCCGACGGCAACCCGCAGATGTCGCCGGTGCTGGCCGGGGTGGCCGAGGACGGCGCGATCCTGATCAGCAGTCGCACCACCGCGTTCAAGGTGAAGAACCTGCGCCGCGATCCGCGGAGCTGGCTGTGCGTGCTGCCGGATGCCTTCTTCGGCCGGTGGATCCAGATCGAGGGCACGGCCACCGTCCTGGAGTTGCCCGAGGCCATGCCCGGCCTGGAGGACTACTACCGCCGCGTCACCGGCGAGCACCCGGACTGGGCGGAGTACCGGGCCGCGATGGAGTCCGAGCGCCGGGTGCTCATCCGCGTCGAGCTGACCAGGGCCGGCCCGGACCGCAGTGGCTGACCTGATCACCGAACTCGGCGCCCGCTACGGCCGGGACTGGGCCCCGGTCACCGTTGGCGAGTCCGGCGCACGGGTCTGGCGGACCGCGCGGCACTACCTCAAGATCGCCCTCACCCCACCGCACCCCGACCCGGCCGCCGCCCCCAGCGCCGAGGCCGCCCGCTGCACCTGGCTGGCCGCCCAGGGTTTCCCCGCCCCGGAGGTGGTCGAACACGGCGACCGCGACGGCTTCTCCTGGCTGGTCACCACCGCCCTGCCCGGCCGCCCTATCAGCGATCCCTGGCCTGCCCACCAGGCTGACGGCGTCGTGGATGCCCTGGCCGGCCTGACCCGCGCCCTGCACGCCCTGCCGGTGGCCGACTGCCCGTTCGACCGCACCCTGGCCGTCACCGTGCCACTGGCCAAGGCCGCCGCCGCGGCGGACCTGATCGACCTGACCCACCTGGCCCCCGAATACGCGGGCTGGTCCACCACGGACCTGCTCGCCGAACTCGACCGCACCCACCCGGCCACCGAGGACCCCGTGGTGTGCCACGGCGACCTGTGCACCCCGAACGTCCTGCTGGACCCGGACTCCCTGGCCGTCACCGGCGTGCTGGACCTGGGCCGCCTCGGCCGCGCCGACCGCCACCTGGATCTGGCCCTGGCCACCAGGAGCCTGACCCGCGCCGGCCTGGACCCGGCCCGCTTCCTGTCCCGCTACGGCCACCCCGAACCGGACCCCACCCTGATCCGCTTCCACCGCCTGCTGGACGAGTTCTACTGACCCGTCACTCCACCGGCACGATCCGCGCCACCAGCGCCGAGACCAGGTCGGCGGCCGCGAACGGCCGCATCGCCTCGGGCAGCGTCAGGTGCTCGACCACCAGCCCGGTCATCGCCAGGTACAGCAACGCCACCGTCTTGGCCCCACCCGGCAGCCCACTGTCCACATGGAACTGCACGTAGGAGTCGAAGTTGGCCTGCATCGTCTCGGTCATCGCCGCCCGCAACTCCGGCCGCCGCGTCGCCTCCAACCGCAGTTCCTGCAACGCCAGGTACCCGGCCGGATCCCGGTTCATCCGGTCCAGCAGCTGGTGCATCAACGTGTCGACCAGCTCCCGCGAACGTGGTGCCCGCATGGTGTCGACCAACATCTCCGGATCCGGCGCCAGCCGAAGATGCACCTGCCCACCAACCTGGTGCAGCAGATCATCCCGATTGGCGAAGTAGTTCGACGCGGTCCCCTTGGGCACCCCCGCCGCCACATCCACCGCCCGGAACGTCAACCCCCTGGCGCCCTCCCGGGCCAGCACCTCGATCGCCGCATCCACCAACGCCGCCCGCCGAGCCAGGTTCTGAACCACCCGCACCTCCCCCATCAACCACTACAAGCATAGTACTCGGTGGTCAGAGATCGTCCAGGCGGGCGAGCAGGGTCTTGGGAGCCACCGCCCGGAAGGCGTCCTCGACGATTTCGGCGACCTCGGCCCAGTCGAGTCCGGGGACATCCAGGTAGACACCAAGCCAGCCCCGGTGCCCGACGTAGGGCGGCCGGAAGTAGCGCTCGGAGTCCTCGGCGATGAGGGCTTCCTGGGCGCCGGGCGGGGCCGCGCACCAGAAGGCGAGGCGGGTGTCGTGATGGTTGTTGGCGTAGGTGACGAAGGTTTTCTTGCCGCGGATGAACCAGGTGGGCTCGCCGTGGCTGAGGCGTTCGGTGGTGTCGGGGAGGGCTAGGCAGAGCGCACGCAGGGCGGCGAGCGGGTCCGGCGGGTCTTGCGGCGGCAGCGGCACGGGGCGACTCCGGTGGCGCGAGCGGGGCGGGCGGTTCCGGTGGGGCCGGTGCTGCGGGCAGTTCCGGCGAGTCCGGTGGCGCGAGTGGGGCCGGTGGGGCCGGTGGGGCCGGTGGTGTGAGTGGCTCCGGCGGAGCCGGTCGGCCAGGCAGCTCCGGCGAAGCCAGCGGGCCGGGCGGGTTCGACCGGCCAGTGCCGCCAGCAGACCGGAGGACTCCGGCGAATTGACAGTGTCAGCGCGCCACAGTGTCAGCGCGCCGGGTGTTTCCGGCAAGCCGGGGCTGCCAGCAGCCGGGCAGATCCGGCGACGCCGCTGGGCCGGGTGGGTCGGCGGGACTGGCCGGCGGGACTGGCGAGGCCGGTCGACCGGAGGAGCCCGGCGGACCGGCGATGCCTGGGATGGCGTGGCCGGGTGCCGGGGCTGCCGGAGTGCCGAGGTGCGGCGTCCGTGGGCGGTTGGTTGGGTTTGGTCAGTCCGGGGGGTTGTCCAGGAGGTCGGCGTCCAGGTTGGCTTCGCGGAGTTCTTCGCGGACCACGCGGAAGGCCAGGCCCTCGGAGTAGCCCTTGCGGGCCAGCATGCCGACCAGGCGGCGGATGCGGGTTTGTTCGTCGGCGGACTGGAGGCTGCCGCCGCGGAGGCGTTTGCGCACCAGTTCCCTGGCGCGTTCCTCCTCGGCGGCGGGGTCCACGGCGGCCACCGCTTCGGCCGCCACCTCGTCGGCGACGCCCTTGCGGCGCAGCTCCACGCTCAACGCCCGCTTGGCCATGCCCTGGTAGGCGTGCCGGGATCGGACCCAGACCTCGGCGAAGGCGGCGTCGTCGATCAAGCCCACCTCGTCCAGGCGGGCCAGCACGCTCTCGGCGACCGCCGGGTCCACCCCCTTGCGGGTCAGGCTCTGCGCCAGTTCCGACTTGGTGCGGGGGCGGGCGGTGAGCAGCCGCAGGCAGATGTCCCTGGCGTGCGCCACTGGGTCCTGCGGTTGCGGCTGCTCCGACCTGCGCTGTCCGAAGGCCACGATCAGAAGTCGACCGGGGCAGGCGCGGGCGCGCTGTCGTCGGCGTCCAGCTTGGCGCCGATGCCCATCTTCTCCTTGATCCGCTTCTCGATCTCGTTGGCCACGTCCGGGTTCTCCCGCATGAACTTGCGGGCGTTCTCCTTGCCCTGGCCCAGCTGATCGCCCTCGTAGGTGTACCAGGCACCGGACTTGCGGACGATGCCCTGCTCGACGCCGACGTCGATCAGCGAACCCTCGCGGCTGATCCCGGTGCCGTAGATGATGTCGAACTCGGCCTGCTTGAACGGCGGCGCGACCTTGTTCTTGACCACCTTGACCCTGGTCCGGTTGCCGACCGCGTCGCCGCTGTCCTTGAGCGTCTCGATCCGGCGCACGTCCAGGCGCACCGAGGCGTAGAACTTCAGCGCCTTGCCACCGGTGGTGGTCTCCGGGCTGCCGAACATGACGCCGACCTTCTCCCGGAGCTGGTTGATGAAGATCGCGGTGGTGCCGGAGTTGTGCAGGGCACCGGTGATCTTCCGCAGCGCCTGGCTCATCAGCCGGGCCTGCAGACCCACGTGGCTGTCGCCCATCTCGCCCTCGATCTCGGCGCGGGGCACCAGTGCGGCCACCGAGTCGATCACCAGCACGTCCAGCGCGCCGGAGCGGATCAGCATGTCCGCGATCTCCAGGGCCTGCTCACCGGTGTCCGGCTGGGAGACCAGCAGCGCGTCGGTGTCCACCCCGAGCGCCTTGGCGTAGTCGGGGTCGAGCGCGTGCTCGGCGTCGATGAAGGCGGCGATGCCGCCGTTCTTCTGCGCGTTGGCCACCGCGTGCAGGGCGACCGTGGTCTTACCGGAGGACTCCGGACCGTAGATCTCCACGACCCGGCCACGCGGCAGGCCGCCGATGCCCAGGGCCACGTCCAGCGCGATGGACCCGGTCGGGATGACCTCGATCGGCGGGCGCCCCTCCTCGCCGAGGCGCATCACCGAGCCCTTGCCGAACTGCTTGTCGATCTGGGCCAGCGCCAGTTCGAGGGCCTTGTCTCTGTCGGGTGCTGCGGGTGGCATCGCGGTGTCCGCCTTCTGTTCCGGGCTGGTCTCTGGGGGTCGCGCTCACGCTAGCGGGCAGGACCGACAATCCGCCGGGAGGCACTTGCCGTCTGTGGATAACCGGCCCGATGTGGACAACAGGGTAACCGAACAGGTGTTCGATCCCGCAACCGACACGCCCTCTGCTACGGTGCCGCGCCCCGAGAGGTTTCGGCGTGCGAGCGGCGCCGCTTGAGGGATGGCCCCAGGTGAAGGACAGGCGGGGAACTCAGAGCCAGCCGTGCCGGATGGCCTGCACCCCGGCCTGGAACCGGGTCTGCGCGCCGCAGCGGTCCATCAGCTGACGCACCCGCCGCTGCGCGGTCCGCGGCGCCATGCCCAGCTGCCGCGCGATGCTCTCGTCGGTCAGGCCCGCGGCCAGCAGCGCGAGCAGCTGCGGGTCCACCTCGGGCGCCGCCTCGGCCGCGGCCGCGCCGGTGAACGGGATACTCCGGTCCCAGTACAGCTCGAAGGTGGAGTGCAGCACGTCCAGCAGCGGGGACGGCCGGATCACCAGCACGCTGTCGATGCCGGTCGCGCCGACCACCGGCAGCACCGCGCCCCGCCGGTCCACCAGGCCCAGCTTGAACGGCAGGTCCGGGGTCACCCTGGCCTTCTCCCCGCCGGCGACCAGCCCGAGCACCTCCTCCAGCCGCCCAGGCAGCTCGAAACTGGACCTTTCGTAGACCACTCGCCAGCTGACATCGCGTTTGCTGCTGTCGCTTTCCAGTCCGATGAACTCCTCGGAATGGGATAGGTAAGGAGGTTTGTCCAAAACCCGGACCTCCTCCCGCGCACTGAGCAACAGGGCTCGCCACTGGGACAGCGCGGCGTCCGCGCCCTTCACCACCTCGACAATGGACTCGTCCTCCGGACAACCGTCGCCGGACTGCCGGTAGATCTCCATCAGCCGGGCCGTCTCGACCCTGGCGCGGCGGTGCTCGCTCTCCCGGTCGGCGATGAGCAGCTCCAGCGCGAGATCGGGCGCGACCGCGCACCAGCGGGCCGTCGCACCGGCCACCCTGCGCACCAGCCCGCGCCCCTCCAGCTCGCCGAGCACCTCGGTCAACCTGCGCGGATCGCGTTCCGATCCGGCCATGGCCAGCTCGGCGGCGGTACTCGTGCCCGCCCGCAGCAGCAACTCGTAGACCGCCGACTCGCTCGCGCTCACGCCGAGGTTCTCGAACACCCGTCCACTCCCGCCTGTTCCGCCCAGTGTGACTCCCGGAAAGCGAAAAGGCACTCCCGCCGCTCTTTGTCTGGATTACCAGTATTCAAGTGATTATCCGACCGAGCGGCCAACAGGTCGGCAATCCGTTAGACCATTCGCCGCAGGTCCTGAACGCATAGTAGTCGGATGATGACGAATGCGTGATCGAGTAATGGCGTGAACACGGTGCTGACGTAAAACAGCCGCGAACAACACTGTGCCAGCGGTCACACCAATGCCTACCTTCCGAGTCCCCTGCTTTGGAAGGAAAACCCCTGTGAACCGTGTGTTCCGCACGGCGCTGGCCGCAGCGTCCGTGCCCGCCGCCCTGGCCAGCAGCATCATGCTGCTGCCCCTGTCCGCCCAGGCCGCGCCCGCCGGGGCCCAGCCCGCCCAGCCGGTGACCGAGCGCCCGTTCGAGCGGCTGATCGTCGGCTACAAGTCCAGCTCGCTGGAGGCCTCCTCCGACGACGCCGCCGCCAGCGACACCCGTGGCAAGGCCGCCAGGGTCGGCAAGGACCTGAAGCTGGACCGCCGCCTGTCCACCGGCGCCGCGGTGGTCGACCTCGGTGGCAAGAACACCAAGGACCAGGCCGCCCGCACCATCGAGGAGTTCCGGGCCGACCCCAAGGTCGCCTACGTCGAACCCGACCTGATGATGCAGCCGCTGGCCGCGCCGGATGACACCGACTACGCCAAGCAGTGGGACCTGTTCGAGGCCACCGCGGGCATGAACGTGCCGGACGCCTGGGCCAGCACCACCGGCACCGGGGTGACCGTCGCGGTGATCGACACCGGCTACGTCGCGCACTCCGATCTGGCGGGCAACATCGTCTCCGGCTACGACTTCGTCGCCGACTCCAGCCGTGCCCGTGACGGCAACGGCCGCGACAACAACCCGGCCGACGAGGGCGACTGGGTCAAGCGCGGCGAGTGCGGCACCGACCTGGCCGGGCAGCCGGTGCCTGCCAAGGACACCGACTCCAGCTGGCACGGCACGCACGTGGCGGGCACCATCGCCGCCTCGACCAACAACACCAAGGGCATCGCGGGCATCGCCTACAACGCCAAGATCCAGCCGATCCGGGTGCTGGCCAAGTGCGGCGGCGCGACCTCCGACATCGCCGACGCGATCACCTGGGCCTCCGGCGGCACCGTCTCCGGCGTCCCGGCCAACCCCACCCCGGCCAAGGTCATCAACATGAGCCTCGGCGGCAAGTCCAGCTGCTCCAGCACCTACCAGAACGCGATCAACTCGGCGGTCGGTCGCGGCACCACGGTGGTCGTGGCCGCCGGCAACAGCAACGACGACGTGGCCAACTACACCCCGGCCAGCTGCGGCAACGTGGTCTCGGTGGCCGCGAGCAGCCGTGAGGGCAACCGGACCTGGTACTCCAACTACGGCGCCAAGGTCGACGTGGCCGCCCCGGGTGGCGAGACCCGCAGGGCCACCGACACCCCCGGCACCATCACCACCCCGGAGAACGGCATCCTGTCCACGCTGAACGCGGGCGCGACCACCCCGGGCGCGGAGAACTACAAGCCGTACCAGGGCACCAGCATGGCCGCCCCGCACATCGCGGGCCTGGCCGCGCTGCTGCTGGGCAAGGACAAGACGCTGAGCCCGGCCACGGTCGAGCAGCTGATCAAGGACAACGCCCGCCCGCTGCCCGGCACCTGCACCGGCGGTTGTGGCGCTGGTCTGGCCGACGCCGCCAAGACGGTGGCCGCGGTCGGCGGCACCACCCCGCCGCCCGCCGGGACCTTCAGCAACGCCGAGGACGTCGCGATCCCCGACCGCGGCGCCGCGGTGACCTCCTCGATCACCGTCACCGGCCGCACCGGCAACGCGCCCAGCGCGCTGAAGGTCGCGGTGGACATCAAGCACACCTACCGCGGCGACCTGGTGGTCGACCTGCTCGCCCCCGACGGCACCGTGTACCCGCTCAAGGCGTCCTCCTCGGGCGACTCGGCGGCGAACGTGCTGGCCACCTACACCGTCAACGCCTCGACTGAGGTCGCCAACGGCGAGTGGAAGCTGCGGGTGCGGGATGTCGCGGCCTACGACACCGGCAAGATCGACTCGTGGAGCCTGACCTTCTGATCCACGCGGTCACCCGACTCACTGGATGAAGTAGTGCGCTGACCCGCCCGGTCCCTGTTCCGGGCGGGTCAGCGACGTTCCGGGGGCACGTCCAGGTCCTCGCACACCGCGCGCCAGACCTGCTTGGGCGAGATCCCCGCGTCCAGGGCCTGGTCCGCGGTCAGCCCGCCGAGTGCGGAGAAGACGTGGTCCCTGGCCAGCATCTCCGCGCGGACCTCGCCGAACTCCTCGGCCATCAGACTGCGGAACACCGTGTTTCTCATTGCCGACCAGCCTACGGCGCGCCCCGGTAGGCTCGGCTCGTGCTCGACTTCGGCGACGACCCCACGGGTCTGTCCTCCCCGCTCGCGACGATCATCATCATCGCCGCGCTCATCGGCGCGATCGTGATCAACCTGCGGTACCTGCGCAGCAGGCGCAAGCGCGACGACGAGGACTAGGCCGCCCGCAGCGCCCGCAGCGCGCAGATGACCAGCAGCGGCAACGCGGCGAAGCCCACCAGCAGGCCCAGCGCCGGGTAGGACCCCGCGGTCACCAGCACCCCGGCCAGCACGCCGCCGCCAGCGCCACCCAGGTTCATCAGCAGGTCGGACAGGCCCTGGACGTTGGGCCGCTCGGCAAGTGGCACCGACTCGGTGAGCAGTGCCGAACCCGATACCACCCCCGCTGACCAGCCGAAACCCAGGACGATCAGTGCCAGGGCGAGTTGCGGCGCGTCCCCGCTGTCCGCGGTGCCCGCGATCCCGGCCGCGGCCACCACCAGCGCCGTGCCCAGGCCGAGCACGGGCACCCGGCCGTGCCGGTCGGCCAGCCAGCCGAAGAGCGGACTGGCCACGTACATGGCGGCCGCGTGCAGGCTGATCACCACGCCGACCACGGCCAGCGAGTGGCCGCCGTGGTCCAGGTGCACCGGGGTCATCGACATCAGCCCGACCATGGCGGCGTGGCAGAGCACGATCCCGGCCAGCGCCAGCCGGGCCTGCCCGCGCAACTGCCGCCAGGCCGCGGCCCGGCGATCCCTGGCTGGCACGGTCAGCACGCCGCCGTGCATCGGGCACCCCGCGCCACCGGCGGATTCCCTGGCCAGCACGAGCGGGTCGGGACGCAGTCCCAGTCCGGCGAGCAGTGCCGCGGCCAGGAACACCAGCGTCGCGACCAGGTAGGCGCCCGCCGCCTCGGGCAGGCCGAGCCCACCCGCCGCCGCACCGGCCGGTCCGGCCAGGTTGGGGCCGACCACCACCCCGGCGGTGCTGGCCCACACCACCACCGACAGCGCCCGCGCCCTGCGCTGCGGGGCGGCCAGGTCGGTGGCGGCGTAGCGGGCGGCCAGCCCGGCCATCGAGCCACCGCCGAAGAGGATCAGCGCGCCGAGCAGCAGCGGCCAGCTGCGCACGGCCAGCGCCAGCACCGCGAGTCCGGCGCCGAGCGCGCCGAGGCCGTAGCCCAGCACCAGCGCGGGCCGCCTGCCCCGCCGGTCGGCCAGGCTCGCGGCTGGCACCGCGAACAGCGCCGAACCGAGGGTGGGCGCGGTCGCGGCGAGTCCGCCCACCGCGGCGCTGCCGGAGAGCGCCGCCGCGGCCAGCGCGCTCACCGCCACCCCGGCGGCCACCCCGCAGGCGCCGAGCACCTGGGTGGCCGTGAGCACCCCGAGCACCCGGCGCTGCACCGCGGGCGCGGGTGCACTCACCCGTCGCCGTCCAGCCGGAGCGACCGGCCGATGATCTCCTTCATGATCTCGTTGGTGCCGCCGTAGATCGCCTGCACCCGCCCGTCCAGGAAGTACTTGGAGATCGGGTACTCGCGCATGTAGCCGTAGCCGCCGTGCAGCTGCAGGCAGCGGTCGGCCACCTTGCGGTCGATGTCGGTGGCCCACAGCTTGGCCATGGCCGCGTCCTCCGCGGTGAGCTTCCCGGCGACCAGGTCGAGCACGCACCGGTCCACGAAGGTCTGGGTGACCCAGTACTGCGTCTCCATCTCGGCCAGCTCGAACCGGGTGTTCTGGAACGCGCCGATGGAGCGGCCGAACGCCTTGCGCTCACGCACGTACCGCTCGGTCAGGTCCAGCATCGCGCGCACCGCCGCGGCCGAGCCGACCGCCATGGACAGCCGTTCCTGCGGCAGGAAGCGCATCAGGTGGTAGAAGCCGCGGTTCTGCTCGCCGATCAGGTTGGCCGCGGGCACCCGCACCTCGTCGAAGAACAACTCGGCGGTGTCCTGGGCCTTCTGCCCGATCTTGTCCAGGTTCCGGCCGCGCTCGAACCCCGGCATGCCGCGTTCCACCGCGAGCAGGCTCAGGCCCTTGCTGCCGGTGGCGTCCGGATCGGTGCGGGCGACCACGATGACCAGGTCGGACAGGATGCCGTTGGTGATGAAGATCTTGGACCCGGACAGCACCCAGTCCGAGCCGTCCCGGCGCGCGTGGGTGCGGATGCCCTGCAGGTCAGAGCCGGCGCCGGGCTCGCTCATGGCGATCGCGGTGATCAGCTTGCCCGCGCAGAAGTCCGGCAGCCAGCGTTGCCGCTGTTCAGGGGTGGTCAGCTCGCGCAGGTACGGCCCGACGATGTCGTTGTGCAGCCCGAAGCCCAGTCCGGTGGCCCCGGCCCGGACTATCTCCTCGTCCTGCACCGCGTAGAAGCGGTAGTCGGACTCGCCACCGCCGCCGTGCTCCACCGGCATGTCGATGCCGAGCAGCCCGAGCTTGCCCGCCTCCTCCCAGACCTCGCGCGCGACGATGCCGTCCCGTTCCCACTGCTCGTGGTGGGGCAGCACTGACCTGGTGAGGAACTCCCGCACCGTCGCCCGCAACGCCTCGTGCTCGGCCTCGTACAGCTGACGCTCCATGCCTTCGATCGTGGCACGCGGCCGATCAGTGCGGAACCGCCCGGCGGGGCCCGGCCACGGCGCGACCGAACGGGCAACGAGCGCCCGCCATTCAGGTAACGGTTTGGACCGGCGACATCACATTCCGTCTCCGGCCCCGTCGCACCGTGCGTTGCGTCACAGAACAAGTCGAAAGTTGAAGCAAGAGTTCGTCCGAACGCAGGAATCGTGTCGGCTGGGGCGACTAGAGAGGGGACGACACAGTGTCCGCACAGGCGCATTCCCTTGGGGGACTCGGCGGGGTGTTACGCCGGGACATCGCCAGGCGCACCAGCACCATCTTCACCCCGGTCCGCCCGGAAACCCAGGACAGCGAACTGGACGGGGTGGTGTCGGCGGCCATCGCGGGTGACCGGTACGCGATGTCCTGGCTGCTGGGCTACCTCCGGCCCATCGTGGTCCGCTACTGCCGCACCCGGATCGGCCGCCAGGAGCGCTCCTACGCCTCGGCCGACGACGTGGCGCAGGAGGTCTGCCTCGCGGTGCTGACCGCGTTGCCGACCTACCGCTCCCAGGGCCGTCCGTTCCTGGCCTTCGTCTACGGGATCGCCGGGCACAAGGTCGCCGACGCCTACCGGCACGCGGCGCGCAACTTCTCCGAACCGGTGCCGGAGGTGCCGGACACCGTGGTCACCGAGGGCGGGCCGGAGCAGCTGGCGCTCTACCGGGAGCTGTCCGCGGAGATGGGCAAGCTGCTGGACGTGCTGCCGCCCAAGCAGCGGGAGATCCTGGTGCTGCGGGTGGTCGTGGGGCTCTCCGCGGAGGAGACCGCCAGCACGGTCGGGTCCACTCCCGGCGCGGTGCGGGTGGCCCAGCACCGGGCGATCAGCAGGCTGCGCACCCTGCTGACCAGGCAGCGGCGCTCCTCGACCTAGTCTCGCGGCATGCACGTGCTGCGCGCCGAGATCGACGGACGACCGGCCACGGTCGAGGAGCTGCTGACCACGACCACGGTCAACTACGGCCATTTCACCGGCATGACCGCGGTGGACGGCCGGGTCCGCGGGCTGGACCTGCACCTGGACCGGCTCGGCAACGCGACGAGGGCATTGTTCGGCACCACCCTGGACACCGACCGGGTGCGCACCCTGTTGCGGCAGGCACTCTCCGGCCTGCCGGGCCCGGTCAGCGCCCGGATCAACGTCTTCCCGACCGAGCTGAGCTGGGGCGGACTCGGCGACCCGATCGACTCCAGGGTGCTGGTGCTGATCCGCCCGGCTCCCGCGGTGGTGACCACGCCGTTGCGCACCCGCACCGTGCGCTATGTCCGGGACGCGCCGGAGTTCAAGCACGTGGGCACCTTCGGCCTGTTCCAGCAGCAGCGGCTGGCCCGGCTGGCCGGCTTTGAGGACGTGGTCTTCCTGGACGAGCGCGGCAGGCTCAGCGAGGGCTCGATCTGGAACCTGGGGTTCTTCGACGGCGAGCGGATCGTGTGGCCGGCGGCGGACGTGCTGCCAGGGGTCGCCTATCAGCTGCTGCGCCGGGGTCTGGCGCAGTTGGGCGTCCCGGAGGCGCTGCGCCCGGTGGAACCAGCCGAACTGACTGGTTTCCGGGCTGCTTTCTTCACCAACGCGACCACTGGCGCACGCGCCCTGAGCTGCGTCGACGAGGTCGAGTACGCCCTCGACCCCGACCTGATGGACCTGCTGCGCCGAGGCTATGAACTCGCTCCCTGGGACCAGGTCTGACCCGTCGATGGATGTCGGTCGATCGCACGAAAAAGTGGAACTCTCACCAGGTTTCGGCCACTAAGGGAAAGGGGCATCAACATCCGCCCCATTCCTACCGAGGGGTCCAACGATGAACCGAAGATCACGGACGTTGGCCGGACTGGTGGCGCTGACCACGGTGAGCGCCACGCTGGCGGTGGCGCCGCCCGCCACCGCCGCGCCGGCCACCACACCGGGCGCCGGGACGTACCACCAGGTCACACTGATCACCGGCGACCGGGTGCGCGCGGGCCAGCGTGCCGACGGGAGCTGGAGCCTGACCGTGGAACCGGTCGCCGACGGCACCGCGTTCGGCTACCAGCAGTTCCCGGTCACCCAGCACGGCCGCACCGACTGGTACCTGGTGCCGAACAAGGCGGATCGCCTCGTCGGCGAGGGGCTGCTCGATCGCGAGCTGTTCAACGTCACCGGCCTGATCCGGCAGGGCTTCGACGACGCGCGCAGCCCGGCGCTGCCGCTGCTGGTGCAGTACCCGGAGGCCGCGACCACCCGCCGTGCCGCGGAACTGCCGGGCACGACGGTGCGCCGGGAGCTGCCGAGCCTGAACATGGCCGCGGTGGAGGAGAAGAAGTCCAGCACCGCCGAGTTCTGGCGCGAGCTGACCCACCAGGGGCCGAGCACGCTGGCCGGGGGCGCGCGCAAGATCTGGCTCAACGGCAAGGCCAAGGCCAGCCTGGACACCAGCGTGCCGCAGGTCGGCGCGCCGGCGGCCTGGCAGGCCGGGTTCACCGGCAAGGGCACCACGGTCGCCGTGCTGGACACCGGCATCGACGACACGCACCCGGATGTGGCCGGGAAGGTCAAGCACAGCAAGGACTTCAGCGGCAAGGGCAACGTCAAGGACGGCGACGGGCACGGCACCCACGTGGCGGCCACCGCGGTCGGTTCCGGCGCGGCCGAGGGCGGCAAGTTCAAGGGCGTGGCCCCGGAGGCCGATCTGGCCGTGGGCAAGGTGCTCGACGACGGCGGCAGCGGCAGCTTCGCCGACATCATCGCCGGCATGGAGTGGGCCGCGGCCGAGGTCAAGGCCAAGGTCATCAGCATGAGCCTCGGCGGCGGGCCCACGGACGGCTCGGACCCGATGGCGCAGGCGGTGAACACGCTGTCGCGCAAGCACAACACGCTGTTCGTGATCGCCGCGGGCAACGCGGGCGCTCCCGGCTCGGTGTCCTCACCGGCCAGCGCGGACCTGGCGCTGACCGTCGGCAGTGTCACCAAGGGCGGCGGGCGATCGGAGTTCTCCAGCCAGGGACCGCGGGTCGGCGACGGCGCGGTGAAGCCGGAGATCGCGGCGCCGGGCAGTGACATCGTGGCCGCGCGGGCCACCGGCACGGCCATGGGCCAGCCGGTGAACGAGCGCTACACCAAGGCATCCGGCACCTCGATGGCCACCCCGCACGTCGCGGGCGGCGCGGCGATCCTGGCCCAGCAGCACCCGGACTGGACCGCCGAGCAGATCAAGTCCGCGCTGGTCTCCACCGCGGTCCCGGTCTCCGGCAACGGGGTCTTCAGCGTCGGCGGCGGCCGGATGGACCTGGGCAAGGCCGTCGGCGCCAAGGCGCTGGCCAGTCCGAGCGTGGTCAACGCGTTCCTGAAGTGGCCAAGCACCAAGGCCGAGACCCGCACGGTGACCTACACCAACCCGGGCACCACGCCGCTGACGCTCAACCTCAAGCTGGACCTGGCCGACGGCACGGGCAACCCGGCGCCTGCCGGACTGGCCAAGCTGTCCGCCAACTCGGTGACCATCCCGGCAGGTGGCAAGGCCGAGGTGGGCATCACGCTGACCCCGCGCGCGGCCAAGCCCGGCGGCTACGGCGGCGTGCTCACCGCCTCCGACGGCAGCACCACGGTGCGCTCGCTGGTCGGCGCGAGTGAGGAGGGCGAGCACTACGACGTCAACGCCAAGGCCATCCGGCAGGACGGCAAGCCCGCCACCGAGCAGGACGGCAGCGTCACGCTGCTGCGGCACCAGGACGGCGCGCGCTACCACCTCTCCTTCACCGGCAGCACCCGCGTGCCGCCGGGCGTGTACAGCGCGATCGCCTCGATCACCACGCAGCGGCCGGGCGCGGACCAGACCATCGCGATGGTGGCCAACCCCGAGGTGAAGATCACCAAGGCGGCGACGGTCTCCTTCGACACCAGGCAGGCCAGGCGGGTCAAGGTCAGCGGTGACCAGCCCGCCGCGCGCAGCGGGTACTGGCTGTCCCAGATGCGGCAGCGGATCAAGGACAACGGGCTGACCTACAGCTTCGGCTGGCTGCTCAACCCGCGTTTCTCCGAGTACTACAGCCATTCCACCGGGAACAGCTCGCCGTCCTTCGGCTACGCGGACAACTTCCGGCTGGAGGAGCCCGACCTCGAACTGTTCACCGAGGGGGCGCAACGCCAGGAGATCCCGGTCGGCTGGCTGCGTGGTTCGCCGGAGGACCCGGTCAGCACCAAGGTGCCCAGCGTGTACGCCGGTGGCGGCACGGTGGAGGAGCTGGCCAAGGTCGACGCCAAGGGCAAGCTGGTGGTCATCGGGCTGCCCGGCCAGACCACCTTTGACGAGGTGTACCAACGGATCCGCAACATCAAGGCGGCCGGTGGCCTGATCGCCGGGCTCTACGTCACCGACGATCAGCCCTTCCGGGCGGGCGAGCGGCTGGCCAAGGAGGAGAACCCGGCGGCGCTGCCCTCGGTGCGGGTCTTCGGCGACTACGGGCCGAAGTTCGCCGAGTACGCCAAGACCGGCGGGCAGATCTCGCTGACCACGCGGCGCAGCAGCAAGTACCGCTACGAGCTGTCCTTCCCCTCCCCAGGCAAGGTCCCGGCCAAGCTGGACTACCCGGTCAAGACCGCCGACCTGGCCGCGATCACCATGGCCTACCACGGTTTCAGCGAGGCTGAGCCGCCCATCGTGGGGGCCAGTGTGGAGGGGCTCGGCGACCGGCTGAGCACCAACTGGTTCACCGGGGCGGTGGCCTCGGCCGAACGGGTCGAGCACTACACACCGGGCAACTGGGAGATCAACGTCGGCGGCTGGTACGGCGCCTCCGGCGACCTGGTCGGCAAGCTGAAACTGGAGGCGGGCAAGTCCTACCGCCAGGAGTGGAACAAGGCGGTCACCGGCCCGGCCTTCACCGGCACCACCAGCAACGGCGTCGGCGACAACCACCCGTGGGCCTGGTTCAAGGCCGACCTGATCGACGTCACCGTGCCCTGGTTCTCCGACGCGGCAGGCCACCCCAGGCCCGCCGACCCGGGCTGGGGCATCGACAAGGGCACCACCACCCTGTTCGCCGACGGCAAGGAAGTCGCCCGGCACAACGCCCCCGGCCGAGGCGTCTTCCTGCGCGAACGCGCCACCCAGTACCGGCTGGAGTCCGACGTCAGCCGCGACGCACCGTGGTGGACCACCAGCACGAAGATCAGTTCGGTGTGGACCTTCGGCATCCCCCGGGTGGAAACCGGGGCCCTGCCACTGTTCAACGTCCGCTACGCACCCCCGGTGAACCTGCGCAACCTGGCGCCGGGGGACCGGGAGTTCGCCATCCCGGTGACCGTGCCGCGACAGGACGGCCCGGCCGAGGCCACCAGCCTGACCGTGGACTACTCGGTGGACGACGGGGCGACCTGGCAGCAGGCCAAGGTGGACAAGACGGCGAGCGGTTGGACCGCGACCGTGCGCAACCCGGCAAAGGGCTTCGTGTCCTTGCGGGGCAAGGCATCCGACGGCACGAGTTCGGTCGAGCAGACCGTGCTCAAGGCCTACGAGATCGGCTGACCTGACGACGGCGGCGTCCCACCCAGGGACGCCGCCGTCCCAGTCACAACCGCTGCGGCCCGGCCGCGAACTCCGGCCATCCCAGCCACAACGGCCGCCACCCCAACCACAACCACCTTCACCACAACCGCGGCCGTCTCCGCCACAACCCCGGCGGCCTCTGCCACAACCCCGGCCGTCCCGGCCGCGGCTGCCGCCATCTCGCCGGGGACGCCGCCGTCCGGCCTCAGCTGGTGCCCGGCTGGATCTTCTGCTCGAACAGGTCGGCCATCGCGTTGGCGTTACCCGACTTGGCCCCGGTCACGTTGACCGCCCCGAACAACGGCCTGCCCTCCACGGTGAAGACCACCCACCCGGTGCTGTTGTTCACCGCCGCCGAGTAGTGCCCCTTGAGCCCATTGCCCTGCCACGCCGCCTCGACCTTCTCGCCCTTGCCCGCGAGTTGTTTGGTCATGGCCGCGGCCATGTCGGCGGACTGCTGCGACGGCGCCTGCTGGTAGATCACCTGCACCTGCTGCCCATCGGCCCCGCTGACACTGCAACTCACCTGCGCCCCGACCAGCTTCGCGACCTCGGCAGGCACATTGGCCACCCCTGGCCCCTTGGCGCACTTCCCGGTGTCGGCCACGGTCCCGGCGAGCTGCCGCAGACAACTCGTGAAGCCCTTGTCATCAGCCGACCCGACCGACTGGCAGTCCTGCGCGGTGGGCAGCTTCGTCCCCCCGAACGCGAACACCCCGACCACCACACCAAGCACGACCACCACCGCCGCGGCGATCCCGATCAACAGCAGCTTGTTCTTGTTTCCCTTGCCGCCCTTACCCGCACCGGCCGCCTGGGGATAACCGCCACCCTGTGGATAGCTTCCAGCGTACTGCTGCTGTTGGGCGTAGCCTTGCTGTTGCCCCGGGTACTGCGACTGGCTCGGCAGTCCAGGAGCCGGGGTGGCCGACTGCGTCACCTGCGAGGACTGCGTGACGTGCGCCGGCTGAGTGCCATGCCCCGTCTGGGTGTGCCCCGCCTGGTCGAGATACGCGGTCTGGTCGAGATACCCGGCCTGCCCCGCGTGCTCCCCCTGCGCCGGGTAACCGCCGTGACCTGACTGCGCGGCATACCCAGCCTGCCCGCTGTACCCAGCCTGGGCGCCATGTTCGGTCTGGGCGCCGTACCCGGCCTGCGCGGCCTGTTCGGTCTGGGCGCCATATCCGGACTGCGCCGGATGCTCGGCGTGCGCACCGTACCCAGCCTGCGCGGCCTGTTCGGCATGCGTGCCGTAGCCAGCCTGCGCGGCGTGGTCAGAGTGCGTGCCGTAGCCGGCCTGCGCGGCTTGGTCAGCATGCGCGCCATACCCCGCCTGCTCACCCTGCGTGCCGTGCGCGGCGTACCCGGCCGCCGCGGCCTGCCCGGCCGCGCCCGATGCCGTCTGCACGCCGGATCCCGTCTGCAGCCCCTGGGCCGTCGCGGACGGCACGTCCTGGGTGCGCATCGGGTTGTCGTCCTGCGGCACGTGGTACGCGCCCATGGCCACCGCGGTCTCGGGCTGGTCGAGACTGACCGGCACCACCCGCAGCCGGTCCGCGATGAGTTGTGCCACCAGCGGGATCCGGCTCGACCCGCCGACCAGGAAGATCCCGGCGAGCTGCTCCGGCGCCATGCCCGCGCGCTGGATGGTCTGGGACAGCACGTCGACGCTGCGCAGCAGGCTGGGGCGGATCAACGCCTCCAGTTCGGTGCGGGTGACCAGGACGTCGGAGAACTCCTCCGGCATCGGCACCTCGGTCTGCGGGTGCCGGGAGAGGGCTTCCTTGGCCTCGCGCACGTCCTCGAGCAGGGTGCGCCGGCCACGGCGGTCCGCGGTGGACTCCGGGCGCAGCAGTCGCTGCCAGCGGCCGGGGTCGCGGAAGGACACCTCCCGGCCGACGTGGATGAGCAGCGCGTGGTCGACGTCCAGGCCGCCCAGGTCCGGCAGGCCGTCCTCGGCGAGCACGGTGAACCCGGTCGGCGTGACCCCGACGACGGCGACGTCGAAGGTGCCGGCGCCCAGGTCGTAGACGGCCAGCGCCTGCCCGGGGGTGAGTTCGCGGTCCGGGAAGGAGGCGAAGTGCGCGGCCGCGGCCACCGGCTCCGGCACGAGTACCAGGTTGGGCCCGAGCCCGGCCAGTCGCGCCGCGGAGACCAGGGCGTTGCGCCGCACCGTGCCCCACTGCGCGGGGTGGGTCAGCCGCACCTCGTCCGGCAGCACGCCGTTGAGTTGCCGAGCGGTTTCCTTGGCGACCCGCTCCAGCACCGCGGCCAGCGCGTCGGTGACGGTGATGACGTTGGTGCCCAGCAGCAACGTGGTCTCGTCGATGCGCCGCTTCGGGTTCGGCTCGAACCGCGACGGGTCCAGCCGCGCCTGCCGTTCGGCGTCCCGGCCGACCAGCAGGGTGCCGTCCTCGTTGGCGTAGACCGCCGAGGGCATGGTCGCGGAGCCGTCCACCTCGATGACCCGCGGCGGCAGGCCGTGTGCGGACAGCACCGCCACGGTGTTGGACGTGCCCAGGTCAACGGACAGGACGCGCACAGCTCTCCCCTCGCCTTCCTTCAGCGGAGGCTGATGCTGCCATGTCCGAACGGAGCAACGCGGGCGGATCCCCTAATTGAGGGTGATTGGTTGTCGCTAGTCCCCGCGCGGCTTCGCCCGGACGTGCATCCGCTCACCCTGCGGACCGAACAGGCTGAGGATCTCCACCGGAGCCTCGCCGGTGCTGCCGAACCAGTGCGGCAACCGGGTGTCGAACTCGGCGGCCTCACCGACCTTGAGGATCACGTCGTGGTCGGCCAGCACCAGCCGGAGCTTCCCGGCGAGCACGTACAGCCACTCGTAGCCCTCGTGCGTGCGCGGGTCCGGCGTCTTCTTGGTGGTCCCGATGACCATCTTGTACGCCTGCAACCCGCCCGGCTGCTGGGTCAGCGGCACCACCACCGAGTCGCCGTGCCGGACCGGTTTGAGTCGCACCCGGGGGTCACCCACCGGCGGCGCCCCGACCAGTTCGTCCAGCGGCACCTGGTGCGCGTGCGCGATCGGCAGCAACAGTTCCAGGCTCGGTTTGCGCTGACCCGACTCCAGCCGGGACAGCGTGCTCACCGAGATGCCGGTGGTCTCCGACAACGCGACCAGCGTGCAGTTGCGCTGCTGGCGGATCCGTTTCAGCCGGGGTCCGACCTCGGCAAGCACCTCATCCATACTCATATTGCAGAAACAGCAAAGAAGTTTGTCAATATTCCTCGCCTGGGTGCATGGTCGGGTCATGACCGACATCGACTGGGCCGCAATGGCCGACCTGCTCGAACGCGAGGCCGAGACCAACTTCCCGTACGTCGAGCAGGCACTGGCCGAGCTGAGCCACCTGACTCCGCAGCGCATCCTGGACATCGGCAGCGGCCCGGGTGTGGCCGCCTGCCAGCTCGCCGCGGCCTTCCCACAGGCCGAGGTCACCGCCGTCGACGGCACCCCCGAACTGCTGGACCGCGCCGAACTGCGCGCCAAACGCCTCGGCGTCACCCTGCGCACCCAGGTGGCCGAGTTCCCGGCAGGCCTCGCCGACCTGGACCGCGCCGACCTGGTGTGGTCCGGCCAGGTCGTGCACCACGTCGGCGACCAGCAGGACGCGCTCCACCGCCTGACCGCGTTGCTCAACCCGGGCGGTGTGCTGGCCATCGTCGAAGGCGGCCTGCCCGCCCGCTGCCTGCCCCGCGACCTGGGCTTCGGCCGTCCTGGCCTGGCTGCCCGGCTGGACGCGGCAACAGCCGACCGCTTCAACCGGATGCGCGCGGACCTGCCCGGCACAGTCCCCGTCGTCGAGGACTGGAAAGCCCTCTTCGCCAACACCGGCCTCACCGAAGTCCGCAGCAAGACCTTCCTGATCGATCACCCCTCTCCATTGTCGGAACCACATCGCCACACCATCCGCCGAACCCTGGAACGCCAGCGCCACGGCTTCGCCGAGGACCTCGCCCCAGACGACCTGGCCACCCTGGACCGCCTGCTCGACCCCAAGGACCCAGCAGGCGTGGACCAACGACAGGACCTGTTCTTCCTGTCCGCCAAAACCGTCCACTACGGCACCAAGCCCTAGCCGACACACACCGCCCAGACCTCAGCCGGTCATGTTCGGCCAGCCCAGCGGCCAGCCGGGGCGCACGGGACACCCCACGCGCTCCGGCAACCGCCGGACATCCCGGCAACCACCAGCCGCGCCGGCACTCACCGGGCAGCCCAGCGGCCGCTCCGGCAACCACCACACCTCGCGGTAGCCACCAACCGCTCCGGCCTGTCCCGGCAACCGCCGGCGCACCGGACAGCGCCAAGCACACCAACAACCACCGATCACACCGGCGGCTGCCAAACGCACCGGCGACCCACGGCCACACGCGACATCCGGCGCTCCGGCAACCGCCTGACGCTCCAGCGGTCACCAACGCCTCATGACCCTCCGGCCATGCCGACAACCGCCTGACGCCCAGCGGTCACCAACACTCCGCGAGCCTCCGGCCACACCGGCAAACGCACCGGCACCTGCCAGACACACCGGCAACCTCAGCCACGCCGGCAATCACTCGACGCTCCAGCGGTCACCGGCGCACCGCGAGTCTTCGGCCACGCCAACAACCACCAGCCACGCCGACGACCATCGGCGACCCAACAAGCACCGCTCTCACCGGACACCCCGGCAACCGCCAGGCCCGCGGCGAGGACCCCGCGACCCGAGTCACAGTCGCGGTCTCCGCACCACCGCCCAGCCGATGCCCGGACATCCCGACCACCAGCGCACCCGGTGCATTCGGAGCGCCCACACCAGTCCGCAACCGGCCAGCCATCGACCGTGCCAGGACATATGCTGCCCAGGTGATGTGGACGATCCTGAGCGCGATCTCGGCAGTGATCACGCTCGTCCTGGTGCTCACCGACAACAGCACCCTTGCCATCGGTGTCGCCCTGCTCGGCCTGTTCGTGGCCATCTACGGCTCGAACCGGGACAAAGCCCGGCGCGAACAGCGATTCCGCGACCAGTTCCACTCCGCGGCCCGAATCCGCGAAACCCACGATCTCGGCCACATCCGCCTGCTCCGCGACGACTCCGAGATCGTCGCGGTCCGGGCGGTGCGCCGTGAATTCCCGGGCATCTCACTCTCGGACGCGGTGGGCCTGGTGCGCAACCTGTAGCCCGCCGCCCTGTGGATAACTCCGCCCCGCCCCGGGCCCTGTGGATAACCGATTAGGCCGAATGTCGGGGTGCGGGGTGAGGATGGGTGCCATGGCCGACCTGCCGATGTTCTCCCCCGCCACCAGGGACTGGTTCCAGGGTGCCTTCGCCGAGCCCACCGCGGCCCAGCTGGGTGCCTGGCTTGCCATTGCCGCGGGTCGGCATGCCCTGGTCGTGGCGCCCACCGGGTCCGGCAAGACCCTCGCCGCCTTCCTGTGGGCGCTGGACCGGCTGGCCACCGAAGCACCTCCCGAGGACGCCCGCGGCCGCTGCCGTGTCCTCTACATCTCCCCGCTGAAGGCGCTGGCCGTGGACGTCGAGCGCAACCTGCGTGGACCGCTCGCGGGCATCCGCCAGGCCAGCCACCGGCTCGACCTGCCCGAACCGGCGATCACCGTCGGCATGCGCACCGGCGATACCCCGGCCGAGGAACGCCGCGCCTTCGGCCGGAAGCCACCGGACGTGCTGGTCACCACGCCCGAATCGCTGTTCCTGCTGCTCACCTCGGCGGCCAGGGACTCCCTGCGCGGGGTGCACACGGTGATCGTGGACGAGGTGCACGCGATGGCGGGCGGCAAACGCGGGGCGCACCTCGCGCTGTCCCTGGAACGCCTGGACGAACTCCTCGCCGCGCCGGCGCAGCGGATCGGGCTGTCCGCGACGGTGCGGCCGATCGAGGAGGTCAGCGCGTTCCTCGCCGGTGGCCGCCCGGTCGAGGTGGTGGCGCCCAGGACACCCAAGACGATCGAGGTCAGGGTGGAGGTGCCGGTCGAGGACATGGCCACCCTCGGCGAGCCGACCGGCGAGGTCAGCGGATCCGCCGCGGGGGCGGAGAAACGCACCTCGATCTGGCCCGCGGTGGAGGAGCGGGTGCTGCGACTGGTCCGCGCGCACCGGTCCACCATCGTCTTCGCCAACTCGCGCCGGCTGGCCGAACGCCTCACCGCCCGCCTCAACGAACTCGCCACCGAGCCCGACGACCGGGTCGACCTCGACCACTTCCCGGCCGAGGCGATCGGCCAGTCCGGGCTGACCACCGGCGCGCACCCGGTGATCGCTCGGGCGCACCACGGCTCCATGTCCCGGGAGCAGCGCACCCTGGTCGAGGAGGAGCTGAAGTCCGGGGTGCTGCCCTGTGTGGTGGCCACCTCCTCGCTGGAGCTGGGCATCGACATGGGCGCGGTCGATCTGGTGGTCCAGGTCGAGGCGCCGCCGTCGGTGGCGGCCGGGCTGCAACGGGTCGGCCGAGCCGGGCACCAGGTCGGCGCGGTGTCCAAGGGCGTGGTGTTCCCCAAGTTCCGCGGTGATCTGGTGGCCTGCGCGGTGGTGGCCGAACGCATGGCCGAGGGTGCCATCGAGGCCGTCCGCTACCCACGCAACCCGCTGGACGTGCTGGCCCAGCACATCGTGGCCATGGTCGCCCTCGAACCCAAGACCGTCACCGAGGTGGCCGCGCTGGTCCGCCGGGCCGCGCCGTTCGCCGCACTGCCCGACTCGGCGCTGAACGCGGTGCTGGACATGCTCGCCGGGCGCTATCCCAGCGAGGACTTCGGCGAACTGCGCGCCCGGATCACCTGGGACCGGATCACCGGCGAACTACGCGGCCGCCCCGGCGCGCAACGGCTCGCGGTCACCTCCGGCGGCACCATCCCCGACCGCGGCCTGTTCACCGTCATGACCCCGGCCAGTGCCGAGGGCGCGGGCTCGCGGGTCGGGGAACTGGACGAGGAGATGGTCTACGAGTCCAGGGTCGGCGACACCTTCCTGCTCGGCACCTCCGCCTGGCGGGTCGAGGACATCACCCACGATCGGGTGATCGTCACCCCGGCGCCCGGCCAGCCCGCGCGGATGCCGTTCTGGAAGGGCGATTCCCCCGGCCGGCCGCTCGAACTCGGCAGGGCGCTGGGCAAGTTCGTCCGTGAAGTGTCCACAGTGGATGAACCGATGGCCAGGGCACGGGTGAGCGCGGCCGGGCTGGACGAGTGGGCGGCGGACAACCTGCTGAGCTACCTCGCCGAACAGCGGGCCGCCACCCGGCACGTGCCCAGCGACCGGACCATCGTGGTCGAGCGGTTCCGGGATGAGCTGGGCGACTGGCGACTGGTGGTGCACTCGCCGTTCGGCGCCAGGGTCAACGGGCCGTGGGCGCTGGCGGTGGCGGCCCGGCTGCGCGAGCGGCGTGGGCTGGAGGCGCAGGTCGCGCACTCCGACGACGGCATCGTGCTGCGGCTGCCGGATGCCTGGGACAGCGACGGCGGCGAGGTGCTACCCACCGCCGAGGACGTGCTGCTCGATCCGGAGGAGGTCGAGCAGGTCGTGGTCGCCGAGCTGGGCTCCTCCGCGTTGTTCGCCGCCCGGTTCCGGGAATGCGCCGCCAGGTCTCTGCTGCTGCCCCGGCGCGATCCGAACCGGCGGGTGCCACTGTGGCAACAGCGCCAGCGGTCCGCCCAGTTGCTGGCGGTGGCCGCGCGCTACGAGCAGTTCCCGGTGGTGCTGGAGGCCATGCGCGAGTGCGTCCAGGACGTCTACGACCTGCCTGGGCTGCGCGCGCTGATGACCGAGGTGCGTGCCCGCAAGGTCAAGGTGGTCGAGGTCGAGACCCCGTCGCCCTCGCCGTTCGCCCGCAGCCTGCTGTTCGGCTACGTCGGCATGTTCCTCTACGAGACCGACGCGCCGCTGGCCGAACGCCGGGCGGCCGCGCTGTCCCTGGACAGCACCCTGCTCGCCGAACTGCTCGGCGCGGAGGCGATCCGCGAACTGCTCGACCCCGAGGTGCTCGCCGAGATCGAACAGCAGCTGCAACGCCTCAGCCCGGATCGCCGGGTGCGGAACCTGGAGGGCACGGCCGACCTGCTGCGTTTCATCGGCGACCTGTCCACCGAGGAGGCCGCCGCCCGCGGTGTGCAGCCGGAGTGGCTGACCGAACTGGCCGCGGCCCGCCGGGCCATCCAGGTGCGCATCGCCGGGGAGCAGCGCTGGCTGGCCATCGAGGACGCCGGCCGGGTCAGGGACGCGCTGGGTGCGGCCCTGCCGGTGGGCGTACCCGAGGTGTTCACCGAACCCGTGCCCGACCCACTCGGTGACCTGCTGTCCCGCTATGCCCGTTCCCGCGGCCCGTTCACCGCGGCCGAGGCGGCCACCCGCTTCGGCCTCGGCGTTGCCGTGGTCACCTCGGTGCTGGAACGCCAGACCGGCCTGGGCCGCCTGGTCAAGGGCGAGCTGCGCCCCTTGCCCGAGGCGCAGGTGCCGGCAGGCGGGCTGGAGTACTGCGACGCCGAGGTATTGCGCCGCCTGCGCCGGGCCAGCCTGGCCCGGCTGCGTGCCGAGGTCGAGCCGGTGGAACCCGCTGCCCTGGGCCGGTTCCTGCCGTCCTGGCACGGTGTCTCCCGGCGGATGCGGTTCGCGCCCACCGAGGACGACGTGCTGGCCGTGGTGGAACAGCTGGCGGGCGCGCCACTGCCCGCCAGCGCGCTGGAGTCGCTGATCCTGCCCGCCCGGCTGCCCGGCTACTCCCCCGCACTGCTCGACCAGCTCACCGCCAGTGGCGAGGTCACCTGGACCGGCAGTGGCGCACTGGCCGGTGGCGACGGCTGGGTAGTGCTGGCGCCGACCGAGGTCGCCGACCTGCTGCTGCCCGATCCCGAGGACGATCCGCCGGCCACCTCACTGCACACCGCTCTTCTGTCTACTTTGGACGGTGGTGCGCTGTTCTTCCGGCAGCTCGCCGACCGGGCCGGGGAAATCCTGCTGTCCCAGGCGGAACCAGCTCCCGACGACCAGGCGGTGCTGGCCGGACTGTGGGAGCTGGTGTGGGCCGGACTGGTCAGCAACGACACGCTGACCCCGTTGCGCGCCTTGGTCTCCGGTCGCGGCGCCACGCACAAGCCCCGGGCGAGTGCGCCCCGCGGCCGTTACGCCCGGTTGCGGGCGGCCCGTCCGGCCATGCCCAGCCGCGGTGGCCCGCCCACCGCGGGCGGGCGGTGGACCCTGGTGCCGCCCAGGGCGATGGACCCGACCCGGCGGGCGCACGCGCGGGCCGAGGCGTTCCTGGAACGACACGGGGTGCTCACCAGGGGCGCGCTGGACACCGAGCGGGTGACCGGCGGGTTCAGTGGGGTGTACCGGGTACTGCGGGCCATGGAGGAGTCCGGGCAGGTGGTCCGCGGGTACGTGGTGGAGGGGCTGGGCGCGGCCCAGTTCGCGGTGCGCGGCGCGGTGGACCAGTTACGCGCCAACTCCCGCGGCGCGGAGCCCTTACCCGAGCAGCCAAGGGCGGTGGTGCTGGCCGCCGCCGACCCGGCCCAGCCCTACGGCGCGGCGCTGGCCTGGCCGGCGGCACTCGGCGACACCAAACACCGGCCCGGTCGCAAGGCGGGCGCGCTCGCGGTGCTGGTGGATGGGGTGCCCGCGCTGTACGTCGAGCGCGGCGGCCGGTCGTTGCTGTCCTTCACCGAGGAGGACGGCGCGTTGCGGGCGGGCGCGTCCGCGCTGGCCCAGGCGGTGCACGACGGCTGGCTCGGGCAGCTCGCGGTGCAGCGCGCCGACGGCGAGGCCGCGCTCACCTCCCACCTGGCCGACGTGCTCCGCGAGGCCGGTTTCCGTGCCACACCGAAGGGACTACGCCTACGAGCCTGAAAAGCTGAAACCCGCCCGTCGATCGGCGGCTGCCTGCCGTCCACCTTCGACTGACAACGTGCCCGGGTGCGACTCACTCGACTTCTCACCCTGCTGACCTGTGCCGGCCTGACCCTGGCCACCGCGGTGCCCGCGGCGGCGCAGCAGACCGCGCCGGAACGGCTGAAGGTCATGTCGGTCAACCTCTGGTACGGCGGCACCAAGGTCAACGACTACCGCGCCAAGCAGGTCCGCTTTCTTCGGGAGCAGGCCGTGGACGTGGTGGCCATGCAAGAGACCTACAGCGTCGCGGCCAAGGAGTTGGCGGCTGAACTCGGCTGGCACCACTACCAGGCGAGCTACAGCCTCGGCCTGATCAGCCGACACCCGATCATCGCGGAGTACGCGCCGGTCAACGCCGCCGGGAAAACCCTCAGCGGCGCCGGGATCCGGATCCGGCTGCCCGGCGGCCGGGAGGCGGTGGTCTGGTCGGCGCACCTGAACTACACGCCGTACGGCCCGTACGACGCGTGCCACTCCGGCATGACCAACGAGCAGATCCTGCGTCGAGAGGAGGAGTCCCAGCGTCCCCAGGAGATCCGCGACATCCTGGCCGAGCTGCGCGAGGAGCTGGCCGAGTCCCGGCACACGCCGGTGATCCTGGCCGGTGACTTCAACTCGCCCTCGCACCTGGACTGGACCCGGGCCACCCGGAAGTCGCACTGCGGCTACGCGCTGGACTGGCCGACCACCCGTGAGGTCGCCAAGGCCGGGCTGACCGATTCCTACCGCACCGCCCACCCCGACCCGGCCCGCGACCCGGGCAACACCTGGTCGCCGGTCTACCCGTGGAACGACCAGGCGGGGAAGGCGGAGCCCCAGGACCGCATCGACTTCATCCACGTCAAGGGCCCGCTGCGGGTGCTGGACTCCCGCACGGTGGTGGTCGGCACCCCGAAGCCGGTGCCCAACCATCGCGACAACGAGTGGACTTCCGATCACGCAGCGGTGGTGAGCACCTTCCGCTTCACCGCCTGACCCGCCAAAATTTCCCCATGGGGATACGCACGACCAACTCGGTCGCCGGGGGGCTGGCGATCTTCGCGGTGGCCGCGGCACTGCTGGCGGTACCGGTGTGGCTGTTCACCGGGCTGTTCGACGGCACCGGCGCACCGGAGAACGCCGAGGCCGACGCCACCCGCCGCGCCACCGCCCTCGGCGACCAGTTAGCCCGGATGCGCCTGTCCGGCGTCGCCGAGCACGCCCGCCTGGCCGTCGAACAGCCAGGCGTGCAGGTCTTACGCACCGAGGGCGTGGACCGGGCCGTGGGTGGCGTCTCCCTGCTGGTCCGGGTCACCGGCGAGGGCTGGCGCAGCAACTGGATGACCGGCGATCGCCGCTCCGGCCCCCCGGAAGCCACCGCCCTCCGCTGCTTCACCCTGGAATTCGGCAAGCCGGGCCGCCCCGAGGGCGGTGCCCACCCGACGGCCTGCCCCGACACCAGCCCGCTGACCTTCCCGGCGCCGACCAGCGCGACCGAGGCCCGGCAGAACGTCCAGCCCACGGGCTGAGCCCCACACCTCACCCAACGCCACCCCAGTCGCCAGCCGCCCGCCCGGGGGCTCGGGGCTCGGGGCTCGGGGCTCGGGGCTCGGGGCTCGGGGCTCGGGGCTCGGGGCTCGGGGCTCGGGGCTCGGGGCGACGAGATACCGGAGCGTCGGGCGGATGCGTGGGTTGAACCGTGCATCCGCGCCGCTCCGGCCACCCCAGGTCACCCGATCAGGCGATCTTCGGCGTCGCCCGCGCACCCACGTACACACACCCCGTCCCATCCGGCAGCCGGCTGAACACCACCGGCATCCAATCCCCACTGAACGTCCCGGTCCCCGGTCCCGCGAACACCGTCACCCCGGCCCCCGCTGCCCCGGACGCCGCTGTCCCCGACACCCCCGCTGACTCCGACACCGCCGTCAACTCCATCTCCAGCGCATCCGAGTACACCGCCATCCCACCCACAAACCGATACACCAGCCGCGCCACCCCACCCTCCGCGGTGACCGTGATCTCCACACCCTCCCGCCGATACGTCCCCGCGAACCGCGCCACATCCACCACCAACGGCTCCGCGGGCGGCCCGAACGGCGCCGGCATCCGCACGTCGGCGATCTCGGCCAGCAGCTCGCGGAACAGGTCGGCGTACAGGATTCTCGCGTCGCCGCCGTTGGTCAGCAGGGCTACCGCGACGCGGGCTCCGGGGATGACGCGCAGGTAGGCGAACTGGCCGGTGGCGGCGCCGTCGTGGCCGTAGCCGGGGGTGCCGTTCCAGTCGTAGAGGGTCCAGCCCAGGCCCCAGGCGTCGGAGCTGACGGTCCACTTGTCGGGGACCTCGACCTCGCGGTGCTGCATGGCGGTGACCGTGTCGGGGGACAGCAGGCGGGTGCCGTCTGGGGTGCGGCCCTCGTTGAGGTGCAGGTGGGCGAAGCGGACCAGGTCGGCGGCACTGCCGCACAGGGCGCCGCCGTAGGGGCCCGCGTTGCGGGTCATCAGGTTCCAGACCGGGACCGGGGTGGGGTCCTCGCCCTGGGGGCCTTCGTGGCCGGTGGCGGTGCGGAAGCGCAGGGCCTGTTCGGGCAGGGTCACCGAGTGGGTCAGGCCCAGGGGTTCCAACAGCATTGTGCGCAGGGCTTCGTCCCAGGTCAGGCCGGTGATGACCTCGATGATCCGGCCGAGCACGTTGTAGCCGCTGCTGCTGTAGGCGAACGCCGCGCCGGGCGGGAAGTCCTGGCCGAGGTCGGCGCAGGCGTCGATGTAGCGGGCCAGGGCGTCGTCGCCGCGGCCGGTGTCCAGGCTGAAGTCGCCGCTGAGGCCGCTGGTGTGGTTGAGCAGCTGGCGGACGGTGACCGTGGCGGTGGCCACCGGGTCGGCGACGGTGAATCCGGGCAGCACGTCGATCACCCGGGCGTCCAGGTCCAGCCTGCCCGCCTCGACCAGTCGCAGGACCAGGGTCGCGGTGTAGACCTTGGCGACCGAGCCGAGCTGGAACAGCGAATCGGTGGTGGCGGTGACGCCGGTGCCGCGGTGCAGGACCCCGCTGGCCAGTTCGTGGATCCGGCCGTCCACCAGCACCGCCAGGGTGGCGCCCGGCACCTGGTGGGCGGCGCGGAGCTGGTCGAGGCGGGTCTGCCAGTGCGTGAGGTCGAAGGTCATCGGATTCTCCCCAGTTTGCGAACGATGTTCCGTTGTTGCGCACACTGTACGCAGACGGCGAACAGAGACGCAACTGCGTACGTTGTGCGCTAACCTTCGGGCATGGCCGCAGAGCAGAAGCCGAACCTGTCGGTGTGGACCCGTCCGCGGCGTACCCGCGAGCAACCGGCGCTGAGCCGGGCGCAGATCGTGGCCGAGGCGGTCCGGCTGCTCGACGCCGACGGCCTGGACACCCTGAGCATGCGCAACCTCGGCGCGCGACTGGGTGCGGGCGCGACCTCACTGTACCGGCACGTGGCCAACAAGGACGAGCTGATCGAACTCGTGGTGGACGAGGTCTACGGCGAGATCGAGATCCCGGACCCGGACGCGGACTGGCGGGCGGGGGCCACGGCCTGCGCGCACAGCATGCGCGCGGTGATCCTGCGGCACCCGTGGCTGGCCTCGGTGCTGGGCCAGGTTGGGCTGTCCTACCTGGGCCCCAACGTGATGCGGCTCAACGACCGGATGCTCGGGGTCTACCTGGCCGCCGGTTTCGACCTGCCCGAGGCGGATCAGGCGCTGAGCGTGGTGGCCGCGTACGTGATCGGCATCAGCACCAGCGAGGCGGCCTGGCTGACCACGCTGGCGCGCAGCGGGCAGGACGAGGCGGAGTGGGCGGATCGGTTGCGGGAGACGGCGGTGCTGGCGATGGCGCCCTATCCGCGGCTGGCCGAGCTGACCGCGCTGTACGCGGGCCAGGACCAGCCACGGGAGGATCGCTTCGACTACGGCCTGCGGCGGGTGCTGGACGGCCTGGCCGCCCGGTTGGGCTAGGCCGGGCGACCAGGCGAGGTCTTGGCTAGCTGGCGAACAGTTCCGGGTAGGCGTTGAGCGCGGGCTGCCCGCCCAGGTGCGCGTACAGCACCGTCGAATCCGGGGCGATCTCCTTGCGGGACACCAGGTCCAGCAGGCCGGCCATGGACTTGCCCTCGTACACCGGGTCGGTGATCATGCCTTCGATCCGGGCCGCCACCCGCATCGCCTCCAGGGTCTGTTCGTCGGGGAGGCCGTAGACGCCGGCGTGGTAGCGCTCGTCCAGGATCAGGGCGTCCGCCGGGATTTCGGTGCCCAGCAAGGACGCTGTGCCCTCGGCGATGCGGCGGACCTGGTCGCGGGTGGCCTCGGGGGTGGCGGAGGCGTCGATGCCGATCACCCGGCGCGATGGGCCGCCGGCCGCGGCGAAGCCGGCGATCATGCCGGCGTGGGTGGAGCCGGTGACCGAGCAGACCACGATGGTGTCGAAGAAGATGCCCAGTTCTCGTTCCTGGTTCACCACTTCCTGGGCCCAGCGGGCGAAACCGAGACCGCCGAGGCGGTGGTCGCTGGCGCCTGCCGGGATGGCGTACGGGGTGCCGCCCGCGGCGCGGACCTCGTCCAACGCCTGTTCCCAGCTGGGGCGCAGGCCGATGTCGAAGCCCGCCTTGGACCGGCGGATGTCCGCGCCCAGCAACCGACTCAGCTGCAGGTTGCCCACCTGGGCGTAGCCGGGGGTGTCGTGCTCGACCCAGTCCTCCTGGACCAGGACCGCGCGCATCCCGGTCACCGCGGCGACCGCGGCCACCTGGCGGGTGTGGTTGGACTGCACGCCGCCGATGGAGACCAGGGTGTCGCAGCCCTGCGCGAGCGCGTCCACCACCAGGTACTCCAGCTTGCGGATCTTGTTGCCGCCGTAGGCCAGGCCGGAGTTGCAGTCCTCGCGCTTGGCCCAGATCCGGGCGCCGCCCAGGTGCTGGGTGAGGCGGGTCAGCTCGTGCACCGGGGACGGGCCGAACAACAGCGGATAGCGGGGGAAATTCGCCAGACTCACGTGCTGCTCCCGTCGTCGTGGGTGTTCAGGGCGGCCCAGTTGGCCTCGACCAGTTCGGCGGCCCGGCCCGCCTCGGCGGCGGCGCAGGCGCGGATGATCTCCTCGTGCATGCGCACCGAGTCGCGCCCGGCGAGCGAGTCGAACCGCAGCAGCACCACCCGTTGCAGCACCGGCAGGTACCGCTCGATGGTGGCGGCCACCGCGACGTTTCCGCAGGTGTTGACCGCGACCGCGTGGAACTCCTCGTCCGAGGCCAGCGCACCCAGTGGATCACCGGCGGCCAGTGCGGCGGCGAAGCGCTCGTTGGCCGCGCGCATCGCGGTCAGCTCGGCCGGGCCGAAGCGCGGCACCGCCAGCCGGGTGGCCACCGCCTGCATGGCCTGCACCACCACCTGCGCGTCCCGCACCGCCACCGGATCCACCGCGGTGACCCGGGTGTAGGAGTGCGGTTTGCTCTCGATCAGGCCCTCGTCGGTCAGCCGCGCCAGCGCCTCGCGCACCGGAGTTCGGGACAGGCCAAGGCGTTCGGCCAGGTCGACGTCGCGGACCGGCGAACCGGGCGGCAGGTCGCCGACCACGATGGCCCGGCGGATGGCGGTCAGCGCGCGGTCCCGCAGCAGCGACCGGTCCACCCGACTAATATATTGCATACCGGGACCGTAGCACGCGGACCGGAAGCGGCCACCACCTCGACTGAAAACTGCGTGACCCGAAAACTTGCGCGCCCCGCATGTTCCTCGCTACGGTTTCCGCATGGACAGCGCGAAGCCGGAACCCGGGCTGCGGGAACGCAAGAAGGCCGCCACCCGGGACGCGCTGAGCTGGGCCGCGATCAAGCTGGCTGTCGAGCGCGGACTGGAGAACGTGCTGGTCGAGGACGTCGCGGCGGAGGCTGGGGTGTCCGCGCGGACGTTCAACAACTACTTCGGCAGCAAGGCCGAGGCGATCGCCTACCGGCATCTGGAGCGGGCCAGGCAGATCGCGGTCCGCTTCCGGGAGTGCCCGGCCGAGCAGCCGTTGTGGGCGGCGCTGACCGAGTCGGTGCTCGGGCATTTCCGGGCGCTGGAACAGAAACCGCCGGACCCGGTGTGGCAGGCCGGGGTGCGGTTGATGACCGAGGACCCCAGCCTCACCGGGGAGTTCCTCAAGGCCAGCGCACTGGCCGATCACGAGTTCGCGGTGGCCATCGCCGAACGCACCGGCACCGACCTCGGGCAGGACCTGTACCCGCGACTGGTGGCCGGCGCGGTCAGTTCGGCGATCGGGGTGGCCACCGAGATCTGGCTGCACTCCGATCCACCGCGGCCGGTGATCCCGCTGATCGCCGACGCGCTGGCCCAGGTCTCCGCCGGACTCCCCGCGCCGTAACGACTTTCCTCCCCCGTGCCCTTGTCCAGCTGGCAAGAGCAATGGAGGACACCGTGGCAGAACAGCACGACGTGATCATCGCGGGCGGCGGACCCAACGGGTTGCTACTGGCCTGTGAACTGGCACTGGCCGGAGTGCGGCCGGTGCTGCTGGAACGACTCGCCGAACCCTCGTTGGAACCCAAGGCCAACGGACTGGTCGGCCGGGTCATCGAGGCACTCGACTACCGAGGGCTGGCCGAGCGGTTCAGCGGTCAGCCCGGCCGGGCGCCGCGCGCGCCGTTCTTCCAGTTCGGCGCGATGTTACTGAATTTGTCCATTGTGGACGATCATCCGTTGCGGGTGATGATGGTGCCACAGGCCAGGATGGAGGCGCTGCTCACCGAACGCGCGCGGGAACTCGGGGTGGAGATCCGGCGCGAGCACGAGGTCACCGACCTGCGTCAGGACGCCGACGGCGTCACGCTGTCCGTGCGTACCCCGCACGGCGAGCAGGAGATCCGCACCCGCTACCTGGTTGGCGCGGACGGCGGGCGCAGCACGATCCGGAAGCGTTGCGGCATCGGGTTTCCCGGCATCACCGACGACAGTTTCACCGGCTGGATGGGCAGTGTGGTCATCGAGGAGCCGGTTGCGGTGCCGGGCACCGGCGAGCTGGAGGTGCCGGGGATCGGCAGGCTGTACCCGGCCAGTTTCCGGCGCACCGAACGCGGATTGTTCGCCTACGGCATGTTCGAGCCCGGCCGGTACCGGGTGTTCATCATGGAATGGCACCGGGACGAGGCGGAGACCGGACTGGCCGGACTGCGCGCCGCGGCGGGCCGGGTGCTCGGCGCGGACATCCCGATGCGCGCGGTGGAGGGGATGGACGAGCCGGACTGCACCACCGCGGGCATCAACTCGCGGCAGGCCGACCGCTACCGCGAGGGCCGGGTGCTGCTGGTCGGCGATTCCGCGCACGTGCACTCCGGCATGGGCGGGCCGGGGCTGAACCTGGGGCTGCAGGACGCGCTGAACCTGGGCTGGAAACTGGCCGCCGTGGTCACCGGCCGCAGTGGCGAGGAACTCCTGGACACCTACGCACGGGAACGGTTCCCGGTCGGCGAGCGGGTGCTCATGCACACCAGGGCGCAGACCGCGCTGGTCTCACCGGGGCCGAATGTGACCGCGGCGCGCGCCCTGTTCGAGGAGCTGCTGACCGAACCGGTGGTGACCCGGCGGATCGCGGAACTCATGGCGGGCGCGGACATCCGCTACGACATGGGTGTCGAGGATCCGCATCCGCTGGTCGGGCGCTGGCTGCCGGATGTGTCCCTGCGCACCGGGCACGGGCCCACCAGGGTGGCCGAGTTGATGCGCGCGGGCAGGCCGCTGTTGCTGACGCTGGCCGACGCGCCGGAACTGGCCGCGGTGGCCGCGGACTGGGTGGACGTGGTGTCCGCGAAGCTCGAACCGGAAGACGTGGAGCCGACCCGGCAGGCAGCGGATGCCGATGCCGAGCCGACCGCACTGGGTGCCTCGGCCGGGGTGCGCTCAGTGGCAGGCACCGGGGCCGGGCTTGGGGAAGTCGAGGTCGTGCTGGTGCGGCCGGACGGCTACGTGGCCTGGGCAGGCAACGCGGACACGCCCGGCGCGGCGGAGGCGCTGCGCCGGGCGCTGGCCACCTGGTTCGGCAAGCCGATGCGATGACCGTCCACAGTGGACCGAGCAATCCCCGTGATCGCTCGGTCCACCGGGTCTAGAACGGCCAGTCGCCGCGTTCGCCGCGTTCCACCAGGGTCAGCAGGTCGAACGAGCGGTCGGACAGGCCGCCGAAGGTGTGCCGATTGGGCTGGCTCACCGGGGTGTGGCCGGTGGCGTAACCGGCCAGGTTCCAGGTGTAGAGCGGAACCCTGGCCGGGACGGCGCTGTTGACGTCGCCCTGGCCGTGCTGTTCGTCGGTCAGCAGCACCACCCGGTCGTGCCCGCGGTAGTGCCGCTCCAGCGCGCCGACCGTGTCCGTGCCCTGACCGAGGAAGTAGCCCTCCTCCTGCCAGCGCCGCACGCCACGCAGCACCGGCTCGTCCGGGCGGACCGCGAACTCCTGGCTCTCGCTGGAGTAGGAGACCACCGTCGGACGCGCCGCCCTGGCCGCCAGGGCCAGGCCGAAGACCACCGCCGCGTCCCACCGCTTCAGCGTGCCGTCGCGGGAGAACGAGTCGGTCATCGAGTAGGAGGTGTCGATCAGCACCAGGGTGCGGCCGGACAGGCGCGGCACCGCGGCCAGCGAGTGGCCCAGCGCCGTGTCCAGCACGCCCGAGCAGCGTTCCCCGGCCGCCCGGTAGGCGGACAGGAAGCGCAGCGGGAGCTGCTTGGACCTGGCCACCTGCGCCGGATCGGCCAGCTTCGCGCCGATCCCGGCCGCGTCCCGGTCGCTGATCCCGGCCTGGTCGAAGTTGCGCAGGTTGCGCAGCAACGCCATGTAGCCCATGGACGGGATCACCGCCGACCAGGCCGCCGGGTCCAGCGGACCCTGCAGCCAGCCGGCCAGCGCCTCCCAGGTCATGCCGGCCTCGCGGAGGTCGGCCACGGCCTGGGCCGGATCGGCGGCCAGCCGGGCTCGCCTGGTCTCGACCGGCAACGCGGTCAGGGCCTGGCGGGCCTGGAGCACCGGCAGTCCGTCCGGCTCACCCGCGCGGCCGTGCCGCTCGTCGATGAGCCGGCGGAACAGCAGGCCCTGGCGTTCGTCCAGCGGCGCCGGGTGGGTCAGCTCCAGCACGTCGGCGAACCGGTAGTCCCGGCCTGCCGAGTCCCACTTGAGCGCGGAACGCTCGTCGTAGAGCCGCCGCGCCGCGTCCGCGATGCCGCGCTTGACCGGCTTCGGGATCGTCCGGCCGTAGCGCGCGGTCCAGTAGCCCAGCAGTTCGCCCGGCTCGTCCGCGCGCCGCAGCACCGAGTCGAGGACCTGCCGGGACTGGCCGGGCAGGCCGTTGTCCAGGCGGGCCTTGGCGAACTCGGCCGCGCCCACCAGGGCGGCGGACCGCAGGTTCGCCGAGCCGCGCAGCCAGGCCAGCAGCCGCGCCGTCCACTCCGGATCGGCCAGGGTGGCGGCGCGAACCAGTGCGGCGTAACGGTTGTCACGGTCCTGGGCCAGCTCGTAGAACGTGGCCTCGCCGACGAGGTTGCTGATGGCCAACAGGAAAAGCTCGGTGCGGGTGTCCCGTTTGTAGGCGAGACCGCCCTCGTACGTGCGCCGACGCAGCCGCGTCAGCAGGTTGAACTTGCTCATGGAACACCCCCCGGGGATTTCCTTGTGGGATAACGGAAAGAGAAAGTTTGGGTGTGCCCGAGATCAGAGCGGCGACGGTACGCGTGCTCTACCAGACTGAGCTACCAGGCCGAAGCCTGGGCGGGAGTTGAACCCGCGACATCGCCAGGATCAGTGGAAGTAACCGTTGCCTGCGCACCGGGCACATGCAGAACATTAGCCGGGATGTTCAGTCACCCCAACCGATTTACCGCAGGCGGTCGGCGTAGACCGCCATCGCGCCCCGGACGAACTCGGCCACGCCCGCGCCGAATCCTTCGTAGTTCGCGGTGAACCGCTCGTCCTGGACGTACATCTCGCCGAGCCCGCGGAACTGCTCCGCGGTGGGTCGCCTGCCCTGCCAGCCCGCGACCACCCAGTCGTAGTGCCGGGCCACGATGGCCTGGACCTCGGCGTCACCGGGGTCCCTGCCGGCCGCGGCGGCCTTGGCCAGCGCGGTGCCGATCGCGACCTGCTCGTCCAGGTGGGCCTGGCGGCCGGCCTCGCCGAGCCCGCGCCACCACTGGTCACCGCGCTGGTAGGTCTCCCTGCCCCAGCGCTGGGTCACCTCCTGCTCGTACTTCGTGTGGTCGAAGCCGTCGAAAACCTCGGCAGCCATCAGTTCTTCACCTTCTTCCGTCTTGCGCAACGTGGTCCGCACCGATTCGATCTGCCGCCCGATCCGCTGTCGCTGTTGCTCCAGCAGTTCGAGGTGGGTGCGCAACGCGGCGGCGGTGTCCCGCTGCCCGTCGAGCACCTCGGTGATCATCGGGAGGCTCAGGCCGAGTTCCCGCAACAGCAGAATGCGTTGCAGGCGCACGAGGGAGTCCTGGTCGTAGTACCGGTAACCATTGCTCCCCACCCGGCTGGGCGGCAGCAGCCCCAGCTCGCCGTAGTGGCGCAGCGTGCGGCTGGTCGTGCCCGCCGAGCGTGCGATGTCCTGGATCGACCACTCCATCGCCGCTCACCTCTCGTTGTTTCCTTCGGTGAGAGCAACGGTAGAAGTTGACGCAGCGTCAAGGTCAACCGCGAAGACGGAAGAAGGTGACCCGGTTCACCCGGCCGTGGTGGCCAGCCGGAGCAGCGCCCAGAGCTGGGCGGTGGCGTCCCTGCTGCCCTCCAGGGTGACCGTGCGGTCCGGGACCCGGCCCCACAGCCACAGGTAGACCGACATGGGCTCGCCGGTGACCAGGCCGTCCGCGCCCGCGGCCTCGGTGGCCGAGACGCGCTCGGCCACCGTGCCCTCGGGTCCGGTGTGCACCAGCCAGGCGTGGCCGCCGGTGCGCAGGCCGACCGTGCCGCGTTGCGGGCCGGTGATGCCCAGCCGCCCGAGCCGGTAGCCCAGCCAGAGCTGCAGGGCCTCGTCCACCCCGTCCACGGCGAACTCCGGCGCGATCTCCAGCAGCGGGCTGCCGGCGGCGGACTGGGCGTCCACCCGGTGCAGCGTGCTCTCGTGCGCCATCCGCCGCCGCCAGAACCCGTAGCTGGAATCGGCGGGCCACCAGGTCGGGCAGGGCGCGTACGGGTCGTGCCCGGCCAGTTCGCCGACCAGGGCGCGCAGTCCGGCGCGCACCTGGTCGGGCAGTGGATCGTCCGGTTCGTCCTCCTCGCTGGTGAGCAGTGGCGGCGCCCCGGTGCGGAGCCAGCTCAGCGCGAGCCGGTAGCCGAGCGCGGCCGCGCGGACCGCCTCGCCGAGGGTGCGCCTCGGCCAGGCGGGCACGGTGCTGGTCAGGTCGGCCTCGGCCGCGCAGACGGCGAGCAGTTCGCCCTCGTTCTCCAGGACGTCGAGCAGCCGGGCCGGGTCGATGAGTGCCTGCCCGCTCACCTGTCTGCCTCGTGCAGGACCCGCTCGGCGAGCACGAGGAAGTCCTCGGTCTGCCGGAGCAGGTCATCGGCGTCGCGCTGGGTGACCAGCCGGGTGATCCCGGCCTGCACCTGCGCCCGGCGATGGGCGCCCGAGGCGTAGAAGGCGGCCCATTCCCGCAGCTCAGGGGCTGCGGCGGCGAGTAACACCCAGACGCTGGTCGGACGGTTCTTGCCGGGGCGGGGACGCGCCCGGATGGCCAGCACCGAGGCGGCGGCGCGCAGGGCGGCCAGGTGCGCCACGGCGTAGCGCTCGGCCGGCTGCGGCTCCCTGCGGGCTGTTTCCAGGCCACGCTGGGCCTGGGCGAGCAGACCGGCCGCGGCCACCGGACCCGTGCGCGGCCGGTAGGGCAGCTCGGGAGAGTTGCGCCGCTGGATCGGGAAGTGGACGGGGACAGACATCACGGCCTCCTCAGAACGTCACCACAAAGGACGACTCCGCCGAGGGGAAGCCGGCGGCGCCGGGCGGCGAGGTGCTTCCCCCACCCCGCCGCCCGGCTTGGTCCGAACACACGATCTCTCGAACATGCGTTCGAACGACTCCACCCTAGCCTGGGGCACCGACAATGCTCAACCCATCTCGACGTGGGGCGGAACACCGCCGGTGCGGCCGGTCATGGTCTGATGGGACGGTGAGCGCAGCAGAGCATCCCGGCATCAGCGAGACCGTCGTCGAGCTGACCGCCGACGACCTCCGCCTGCGCCTGGGTGAGGCCCTGGCGCTGTACGTGGCGGCGATGCGGTACCCGCCGAGCACCGTGCAGCAGCGGGCCCCGATGTGGCTGGCGCACATGGTCCGGGTGGGCTGGCGATGCGTTGGCGCCTTCGACGAGCAGGGCGCGCTGGCCGGGATCGGCTACGGCTACCGGGGCGCGAGCGGGCAGTGGTGGCATGAGCAGGTCCGGCGGGGGTTGACCGCGGTGGCGGCGCCGGATCAGGTGCATCTGTGGATGGGCGATTACTTCGAGCTGACCGAGTTGCATGTGCGGCCGGACGCGCAGGGCAAGGGGTTGGGCGAGCAGTTGTTGCGGGGGTTGATGGGGCGGGCGGATTCGGGGACGGTGTTGTTGTCGACTCCGGAGGGGCCTTCTCGGGCTTGGAAGTTGTATCGGCGGTTGGGGTTTGAGGACGTGTTGCGGCATTACACGTTCACGGGGGATCCTCGGCCTTTTGCTGTTTTGGGGCGGTCTTTGCCGCTTTGAGCGGTGGGGTTTGGGTTTTGGGGTTGGGGGTGAAAACCCCACGACGAGGGTTCTCGTGTGTTCTCCGTACGGCCTGGAGCTTGCTGACCGCGCCCCGAGGAGCGGCCCCCGCAACACAAACCGCCGCCCGGCCAACCCAACGTGACCGGGGCCGCTCCTCGGGGTGTGGTTGGCTTGCGGAAGGCCGTGCGGAGAACACGCGAGCCCTCGGAGCCACGCTGGTTCAGGCCCCGGCAGCCTGCCCAGCCCCGCAACCTGCTCATCCCGGGGTTTGATCTGCCCTCCCCCCTCCGGTGGTCTGCCCGGCCGGCGAGGCCATCTTTTTCGCTCTTGATCTTTGCGTTGTTGGCCTCTGTTGCTGAGGTACCCGAGCGACAGTCAAGATCAAGAGCGTCCTCGCCGGACGGGCAGGAATCAAAGGATGGGGGGGGGAAAATCAAAGACAAGAGCAGAGAAGAAGAGCAGTGCTCGTACGGTTCCCCCATCCCCGTCAGCCTTCCGATACCAAACCACATCCCGGGCACGCAGACCGTTGCGGTTGGGAGGCTAGGGCCAAGCAGGTTGCGGTCTGCGCACCCGGGATGTGGTGTGTCCTCTCCAGGCTGACGGGGATGGGGGAACCGCTCGGGGAGTGTTTGAAAAGCCACCCCGACTGCTCGTTCCTCCGGGCTTCGCCCGGTCGTAGTTGCCTAAGGCGTACAAGAACGGCCAACGTGGCGTACGAGAACGGCCAACACTGGGTACGACAACGGCCAACACGCGCGGAGGGGGTTCAAACCCGAACCCCTCCCGGCGTGTTGGCCGTTCTTGTACCGCGTGTTGGCCGTTCTTGTACGGGGTGTTGGCTGTTGTGGGACGGGGTTAGGCGCCTAGGCGGGTGCGGAGGAGGTCTAGGCCCATGGCGCCCATTTTGAGGGCTCGTTCGTGGAAGTGTTTGAGGTCGAAGTTGGCGCCTTCGCGTTGCTTGGCTTCGTCGCGGGCCTGGAGCCAGAGGCGTTCGCCGAGTTTGTAGCTGGGGGCCTGGCCGGGCCAGCCGAGGTAGCGGTCGATCTCGTCGCGGACGTGGGTGGCGTCGGTGATGGTTCTGGTGAGGAGGAATTCCAGGCCGAGTTCTGGGGTCCAGCGTTCGCCGGGGTGGAAGCCGGAGCCTGCGGGGATGGGGAGTTCCAGGTGCATGCCGATGTCGACGATCACCCTGGCGGCGCGGAAGAGGTGGGCGTCGAGCATGCCCAGCAGGTTGCCGTCGTCGTCGAGGTAGCCGAGTTCGCGCATCAGGCGTTCGGCGTACAGGGCCCAGCCCTCGCCGTGGCCGGAGACCCAGCAGAGCAGGCGCTGGAAGCGGTTGAGGCGTTCGGCCTCGGCGACCGCGGTGGCGATCTGCAGGTGATGGCCGGGGACGCCCTCGTGGTAGACGGTGGAGACCTCGCGCCAGGTGGAGAAGTCCTCCTTGTCGGCGGGGACTGACCACCACATGCGGCCGGGGCGGGAGAAGTCGTCGGTGGGGCCGGTGTAGTAGGCGCCCACGGTGCCGCCGGGCGGGGCGATCCGGCATTCCAGCTTCATCAGCCGGTCCGGGATCTCGAAGTGCACGCCGCGCAACTCGGTCAGGGCCCGGTCGGACAGCTCCTGCATCCAGTGCTGGAAGGCGTCCTGGCCGTGCACCCGGTACCGCGGGTCGGCGTCCAGCGCGGCGGCGGCCTCGGCCAGGGTGGCGCCAGGCCGGATCCGGCCGGCCACCTGCTTCATCTCGGCCTCGATCCGGGAGAACTCCTCCCAGCCCCAGTCATAAGCCTCCTGCAGGTCCAGCTCGGCGCCGGTGAAGAAGCGGGAGGAGAGCTGGTAGACCTCCAGGCCGACCGCGTCCTTCTCCGGGGCGCTGGGGGCCAGTTCCTCGCGCAGGAAGCGGCCGAAGTCGGCGTAGGCGGCCGAGGCGGACTCGGCGTGCGCGCGCAGTTCGCCGGTCAGCGCCGCGGAGACGCCCTGGACCTGGTCGGCGGCGGCGATCATGGTGCTGAAGAAGGACTCCCCGCCGCGGCGGCCCGCCCAGGTCTCGCACTGTTCGGCCACCCGGCGGACCTGGCGCAGCGCGGAGGTGCGGCCGTGCGCGGCGGAGTGGCTCAGCGCGGCGCGCACCTGTTCCAGCGCGACCGGCATGCCGCCGAGCCTGGCCGAGATCACCGCCCAGTCCTGCGCGGTGTCACTGGGCATCAGGTCGAAGGTCTGCCGCAGCTCGTGCACTGGGCTGGCGATGACGTTCAGCTCGCTGACGTCCAGACCGGCCTCGTGCCGTTCCACGGTCAGCCCGACCCGTTCCAGGAACACGTCCTTGGCGGCCTGCTCGTCGGCGTCCGCGGCGGTGGCGGCGCGCAGGTCGCGCAGGGCGGTGCGGGCCAGCTCGGCGCGGGCGCCGTGGCCCTCCGGCGAATAGTCGGTGAGCTTGTCGTCATGACCAGGGACACCGAGGTAGGTGGCGGTGTTCGGGTCGAGCGCGGCGAGGTCTCGCACGTACCGCTCGCTGATCTGATGGACGCCTTCGGTCGCGGACATGCAGCGGACGCTACCGGGCGGGTATGGGTGGACGCTTTCGAGTTCTTGTGCGCCGTCAAGGACAGCTCACCCGAACGGCTGGCAGGATGGCGCGGTGCCCCTGTCCCGCCCGCGACTGGTCGCCCTGCCGCTGCTCGGGCTGCTGTGCGTGCTGTTCCTCTCCGGCTGCGTGCGCGCCTCGCTGACCATGGCGGTCACCGAGGACGACCGGGTCTCCGGGGAACTGGTGCTGCTCACCCTGCCCGCCCGCGACGGCGACCTGGGCCCGCAGCTCAAGGTGCCTGCCGAGCTGGCCAGCCGGGTCCGGGTGCTGCCGCACAGCCGGGAGGGCTACGCCGGCTCGCAGCTGTTCTTCAACGGGCTGACCTTCGAGGAGCTGCGCCAGCTCTCCTCGGCCACCGACCTGATGTCCACCAACTACCGGCTGCAGCTGCGCCGCTCCGGTGGACTGGTCACGTTGTCCGGCTCGGTCGACCTCACCTCGCTGGCCCCGGACCGCACCGACGTCCAGATCCGGATCAACTTCCCGGGCCGGATCGCCAGCACCAACGGCAGGCACGTCGCCGACGGCATCGCCTGGTCCCCCAAGGCCGGGGAGATCACCGAGCTGGCCGCCACCGTCTCCTACGCCGACCAGCGCACCGAGTCCTGGCAGTACTGGGCGCTGGTGGTCGCCGGTGGTTCAGGCGGGGTGGCGTTGCTGGTGTACGTGATGGCCTTCGTCGCGCACCGGCGCTACGTGGCCCGGCTCGAACCCGTGGGCTGAGGGCCGCAGCGTGCGCACCGGCGGGTGCCCGTAGGCCTGGCGGTACTGCGCGGAGAACCGGCCGAGGTGGGTGAATCCCCAGCGCAGCGCCACCTCGGTCACCGACCCGCTGGCCCGGCCCTCGGCGATGGCCAGCAGGTCCTGATGCGCCCGGTCCAGCCGGACCCGGTACAGGTGGGCCAGCGGCGTGGTGTCCAGGTGGGTGCGGAAGGCGCGTTGCAGCGAGCGCACCCCGACCCTGGCCGCCACCGCCATGTCCGCCGGGGTGATCGGCTCGGCCGCGTGCTCCTCGCAGTAGGCCATCGCCCGGCGCAGCACCTGCGGCAGCTCGGTGCGCTCCGGTCCGGCCAGCGCCTGGCTCAGGGTGTGCGGCTGGGTGTCCAGCAGGCCGTGCACCAGCATCTGCTCGAAGTGCGCGGCGGCCAGCGGGGACCGGGCGAACAGGCCGGCCGCGGCGTTGTCGGCGAAGGCGCGCATGGCCACCAGCCAGGACTGGGCCGCGGCCCTGATCTCCGGATCGAACCGGGTCGGCGTGGCAGGCAGGTCGCCGAGCCGGGTGGCCAGTGCCTCGTCGATGGCGGCGCGGGCGAAGCGCAGGATCAGCGTGTTGCTGTCCCCGCTCCAGCGCATCCGCAACCGTTGCCCCGGCCCGATCACACTGCTCTCGGTGCCCACCGCCAGGTTGTCCACCCGCAGCTCCCCGTGTCCGCTCAGCGGCACGTGCACGTTGTAGATGTCGGGCATCTCCCCCGGCCGGACCTCGACATCCGCGCCATAACCCAGCTCGAACACTGACACCGCCCCGACGTGCACCGCCGTGAACCGCCCCGCCAGGGGCTGGTTCTCCACCACCCGGAGCCGATGCGGCGCGAAGTGGTTGCTGACCACCTCGTGCACCTCGTCGACATCCCGGCCCTCGAACAAGATCATGCTGACTCCCCGTGCCGTAACGAGGACGTCCCAGCCGTGGCGCTGGTTGTCCGGAATGCGGCACCCATCCTGTCGCGAAGTGGATTTACCCGCCGGAGCGCCCGGAATACCTTCGCTGCACGACGCGGACCACTGGGGGTGTGCGCGTCGAGACCAGGAGGCGACGAGCATGGCGGCGACACAGATCCGGACGGCGAGGCCGGTCGGGGACCTGCAGGTGGTCCTCGGTGCCCGACCGCCGGGCGTCCGGATCCCACGCCGGGCGCCCGCGCCCGCGACCCGGTCGGCCGACTCCCGCGGCCAGGGTCGCCGCCCCGCGCCCCGGTCGGCGTGACCAGGCGCCAGGCAACGCCACGCCTGGCGCCTGCACGACCGTCCGGGGCCCTGGAAACCCCTTAGGGCCGCCCGCGCGCAAGCCCTAGCCTCGACCCCATGAGTGAACGACGGGTCATCTCCAGCGGGTCGACCTTCGAGGCGCAGATCGGCTATTCACGGGCCGTCGTGGTCGGCGAGCACGTCTACGTCTCCGGCACCACCGGTTTCGACTACGCCACCATGACCATCGCCGAGGACGTCGTGACGCAGGCCGCGCAGTGCCTGCGCAACATCGAGCACGCGCTGGGTGAGGCGGGCTGCACCTTCGACGAGGTGGTCCGGGTCCGCTACCTGCTGCCCGACCGGGCCGACTTCGAGCCGTGCTGGCCGTTGCTGCGCAAGGCTTTCGGCCAGTCCCGGCCGGCCGCCACCATGCTCGTGGGCGGATTGCTGGACCCACGGGCGCGGATCGAGATCGAGGTGGACGCCCGGCTGGGCTGATCAGCGGGCGATGCGGCTCAGCTCGCCTTGGTGTCCGGTTCCGGTGGCATCAACCGGATGAACGGGCCCGCGTCATCGGCCCGTGAACGCCGGTCCGCCCGCTTGCGCCGCCAGCAGGAGCGCACCACCACCACCGCCAGGATCACCGCCACCACGACCCAGACCACCAGCACGATGGTCAACTGCGCCTGGTCTGACAACAGTGGCTGGATGTCCGGCGCGGTCGGCGGTGCGGTCAGGTGGTGGAGCGACAACGGGGCACCACCTTTCGCCGGGTGTGTTGACCATAGCGAAAGTCATGTGGCGCAACGGCATTCACCGTATCCGTTCATCACAAGGAGACCGGATGCGACGAACGGCTGCACCTGAGTGGACCAGTCGGCCCTACGGTCCGTGCGGACCGCAGGGCCGACCATTCACGCTCTGGCGGGTACCAATCCCAGGTTCTCCAGCACCTCACGCGTCGCGGTGGACTTGTTCAGCGTGTAGTAGTGCAGGTTCAGCACACCCTCGGCGAGCAACTGCTGGGACAGCTCGGTCGCGATCCGCACGCCCTCCTCGCGCACCGCGGCCGGGTCCTCGGCGATCGGGTCGATCCGGGACAGCACCTCCGGCGGGATCGGGTCGCCGGACAGCTCGGCCATCCGGCGCACGCCCTTGACCGAGGTGATCGGCATCAGGCCGGGCAGCAGCGGCACCTTGGTCACGTCGATGCCGCGCGCGGCCACCCGGTCGCGCAGCCGCAGGAACTCCTCGACCCGGAACACCGTCTGGGACACCGCGTAACTCGCGCCGGCCTCGAACTTGCGCACCAGGTAGTCCGCGTCGGCCTCCAGGCCGGTGGAACGCGGGTGGCCGTTGGGGAAGCAGGCCACGCTGACGCAGAAGTCGCCGAGCCCGCGCACCAGGCGGACCAGTTCCTCGGCGTGCGTGATGCCCTCCGGGTGCGGGATCCACTCGGCGTGCGGGTCGCCTGGCGGGTCGCCGCGCAGCGCGAGCACGTTGGTGACCCCGGCCGAGGCGTACCAGCCGATGATGTTGCGCAGTTCGGCGACGGAGTGGTTGACCGCGGTCAGGTGCGCCACCGGGGTCAGCGTGGTCTCGGCGGCGATGCGGCCGGTGATCCGGATGGTGCGGTCCCGCTTGGTGCCGCCCGCGCCGTAGGTGACCGAGACGAAGCTGGGTTCCAGGGGTTCCAGATCACGGATCGAGCGCCACAGCTGCCGTTCCGCGTTCTCATCCCCCGGCGGGAAGAACTCCACCGAGAACGAGGGCCGTGCCGAGCACAGCCGATCCACCACCGACGTCATACGCCAAGGTTACTGGCCGGGCACCCGGTGCAGATCGGTTGTTCCAACAAGTGGATGGCACGGCTGGGCGAGCCACCCGATCGGCCCGATACCAGGTGCGCGAAATGGGAGTTTCACCACCCGGGCATGCGCCGCGGCTGAGGAACACGCAGGATTAAAGGGTGCCCCCACCGCAGCTCATGCTTCATCCGGTCGATGTCGACCTGACCACGCACGTGCACAACGCGCTCCAGGAGTTCCTGGAACAGCGGCGGGCCGAGATCGACGCGATCGACGAGACGGTGGCCGCGGCCATGGACTCGCTGACCCGGTTCATCCTCGACGGCGGCAAGCGGATCCGGCCGACCTTCGCCTGGTGGGGCTGGCGGGCCGGTGGCGGCAGGCCGGAGTCACCGGACGCGCCCGAGGTGTTGCGCGCGGTGAGTTCGCTGGAGCTGATCCAGGCCTGCGCGCTGGTGCACGACGACCTGATGGACTCCTCGGACCGGCGGCGCGGGCAGCCGACCCTGCACGTGCGCTTCGCCATGCAGCACCACGCGGCGGGCTGGGCTGGCACCCCGGACGCCTTCGGGCTCTCCGCCGCGATCCTGCTCGGCGACCTGGCGCTGGCCTGGGCCGACGACCTGCTCTACGACGCGGCGCTGGACCAGTCCGCGCTGGCCAGGGCCCGTCCGGTGTGGCGGGCCATGCGCACCGAGGTGCTGGTCGGGCAGTACCTGGACGTGCTCGCCCAGGCCCGCGCGGCCAACGAGCCGGAGACCGCGATGCGGATCAACCGGTACAAGACCGCGGCCTACACGGTGGAGCGGCCGCTGCACCTGGGCGCGGCGCTGGCGGGTGCACAGCCGGAGCTGATCGCCGCGCTGCGCGTCTTCGGCACCGACCTGGGCATCGGCTTCCAGCTGCGGGACGACCTGCTCGGCGTCTTCGGCGACCCCAAGGTCACCGGCAAGCCGGCCGGCGACGACCTGCGCGAGGGCAAGCGCACCCTGCTGGTCACCCTCGGCCTGCAGCGGGCCGAGGAGCGCGGCGACCGGGCCGCGCTGACCGCCCTGCAGGAGGCGATCGGCAACCCGGCGCTGGACGAGGCCGGGGTGGACCGCACCCGGGGGCTGCTGCACGAACTGGGCGCGGTGGACGCGGTGGAACAGCGGATCACCGGGCACACCGAGGCCGCGCTGGCCGCACTGGCCACCGCCCCGGTGGCCGAGGAACTGGCCCGCGACAAGCTCGCCGAACTCGCGATCGAGGCCACCCGGCGCGATCACTGAACCATTGCCGTTACGCGGCTGACACGGCACGGAAACAGGATCGCCGGAATTCCCTCTTCCGACTGACCCCTGAATGGATCGGCGGGACGGGGATTGATGACCTGCGTCTCCTCGGCGCCGATCCCGTGCCGGGCAGCGAAGCCGTTGTGGGACCATGGAGGTCGCGATGACCTCCATTCCTTCGCTTCCTCGTTCGAGCGCCGGTGGTGAACCGGTGCGGTTCTCGCATGAGATTTCGCAGGTGCTCGCCGCGCCGCTGATCATGGGCGCCACGGACATGGCCACGCAGCCGATGATCCGGCCGGAGACGCCAGCGCGCCCGGCCGTGACGGCGCCGCCCGCCGAGTCGAAGCCGGAGCCCCAGCCCGAGCCGGACCCCGCGCCGCGACCGCGTCCGGTGTCCGTGCGCACGGTGCTGCTGGGCGGCCTCGGCGCCGCGTTGATCACCCTCGGCGGCATCGGCGCGGGCGGCGTGCTGGTGCGCGACCCACTGCTGGCCGACACCGGTTTCAGCTGGCTGCGCTACGGCCACGGCAAGGACCTGGCCACGCTGACCCTCTACGCCGGCCTGGCGCTGCTGGTGCTGGCCTGGGTGCGGCTGGGCCGCGATGTCTGGGCCGGCCGGAGTTCCGCCAGAGGGGTGCTGCTGGCCATCGGCGTGTGGACGCTGCCGCTGCTGGTCGCGCCGCCGTTGTTCAGCCGGGACATCTACAGCTACCTGGCCCAGGGCGCGCTGGCCTGGCAGGGCTACGACCCGTACGTGGCCGGGCCGATCCAGCTGGCCACCGGGCCGCTGCTGGAGAACGTGAGCTGGCTGTGGCAGAACACCCCGGCGCCCTACGGCCCGCTGTTCATCCTCATCGCCAAGGGCGTGGTCGCGCTCACCGGCAACAGCATGATCCTCGGCGTGGTGCTGATGCGGCTGGCGCTCACCGGCGGCCTGGTGCTGCTGTGCTGGGCACTGCCCAAGCTGGCCGTGCGGCTGGGCGGCAAGGCGCCGCTGGCGCTGTGGCTGGCCGCGGCCAACCCGCTGATCCTGGTGCACCTGGTCGGCGGCGCGCACAACGACCTGCTGATGGTCGGCCTGCTCGCCGCGGGCGTGGTCTTCGCCCTGGACCGCCGGTTCGTGCTGGGCATCGGCCTGGTCACGCTGGCGGTGGCGGTCAAGGCCAGCGCGGTGTTCGCACTGCCGTTCCTGGTGTGGATGTGGGCGGCCAGGATGGACGGCTCGCTGCGGGTGCGGCTGGGCAAGGCGGTGGCCGCCGGACTGGCCGTGTTCACCGCGACCTTCGCGCTGAGCACCCTGTTCGCCGGGGTCGGCCTCGGCTGGCTCAGCTCGCTGAGCAACTCCTCCGCGGTGATCAACTGGCTGTCGCTGCCCACCGCGGCCGGTCAGCTGGTGCACGGCCTGGTCAGCGTGTTCTTCACCGTCGACGGCGGCTGGTTCCTCGGCGTGGCCCGCACCACCGGCTGGATCCTGCTCTTCGCCTTCGGCCTGCGGCAGTGGTGGCTGGCCAGGGCGGGCGGGGTGAGCGCGGTGCACCGGGCCACGCTGGTGCTGCTGGCCGCCGCGCTGCTCTCGCCGACCACGTTCCCCTGGTACTTCAGCTGGGGGCTGGCGCTGGCCGCCGGGTTCGTCTGGTCGGGGCGGGCGGTGGTGGCCGCGGTGGCCGCCTCGGTGTGGCTGCTGCTGGTCACCTATCCGACCGGGGACTCCGCGCTCTACGACTGGGGATACCTGGCTGGCGCGTTCGGCGTGTCGGCGCTGGCCGCGCTCTCCATGGTGCGGCCGGACCCGCTGCGGCTGCGCTCGCGGGCATGAGAAAAGGACTGTGGCGGGTGGCCGCCACAGTCCGACCGACTGGAAGAAATTCTCAGAAAGCCATGGCCTGTGCTCGGCGCTTCACCTCGCGGGAGCGGTCCGAACGCAACGCGCCGATCGGGGTGCCCGGCAACGAGTCGTCCTCGGTGAACAGCCAGCGCAGGATGTCCTCCACGGTGTAACCACCGTCCTTGAGCACGGTGATCGTGCCCGTCAGGTGCTTCACCACACCGTGGTCGTCGAGGAACTCCGCGGGCACCACGAGCACCCGGTCGCGGCGCAAGGCCAGCAGCTGCCCGTCACGCAGCATCTGGTGCACCCGGGTGATCGGCAGGCCGAGGTTCTCCGCGACCGTGGGCAGCGGCAGGACCTCCACCTCGCGCTTCAGCACGTCATCGGCGGCAGGGATCGTACTCACAGCTCATCAGCCTGCCATATTCCGAGTGGGTGTGCGCTGAACCACGGATCGAGGTCGCTCCGTACGATCGGGTTGTGCAGACGCGGGGTTCAGTACTGACCGGCACGGTGTTGGAGCGCCGATACCGGGTCGAGGGATTGATCGCGCACGGTGGCATGTCCACCGTGTACCGCGGGCTCGACACCAGACTGGACCGTCCGGTGGCCATCAAGGTCATGGACCAGCGGCTCTCCGGCGACCGGAGCTTCCTGGAACGGCTGGAACGCGAGGCCCGCAGCGCCGCCCGGTTGCATCACCCGTGCGTGGTCGGCGTGTACGACCAGGGCGTGGATCCCACGCCAGAGGGCGAACTGGCCTTCCTGGTGATGGAGCTGGTCCAGGGCGGCACGCTGCGCGATCTGCTGCGCAAGGAGGGCTCGCTGCCGGTGCCGCTGGCGCTCAGCGTCATCGAGCCGGTGCTCTCCGCGCTGGCCGCGGCGCACCGCTCCGGGCTGGTGCACCGCGACATCAAGCCGGAGAACGTGCTCATCGGCAAGGGCGGCGCGGTCAAGGTCGCCGACTTCGGCCTGGTGCGGGCGATCGCCGGGGCGGGCACCACCAGCGACAGCATGATCCTGGGCACGGTCGCCTACCTCTCCCCCGAGCAGGTGGCCACCGGCGCGGCCGATGCCCGCAGCGATGTCTACGCGGCCGGGATCGTGCTCTACGAGATGCTCACCGGCGCCCAGCCCTACACCGGCGACACCGCGATCTCGGTGGCCTACCGGCACGTCAACAGCGATGTCCCCGCGCCGGGACTGGCCAAGCCGGGCCTGCCGCCCGCGCTGGACGAGCTGGTGCTGCGCGCCACCCGCCGCGACCCGGCCCAGCGCCCACTGGACGCGGCCGCCTTCCTGCTGGCCGTGCAGCAGCTGCGGGAGCAGCTCGGCCTGGCCACCGTGCCGGTCCCGGTGCCGGTGGAGGAGGTCGACGAGGCCGTCACCCAGCAGATGAAGCCGGTGGTGGACGATCCGGAGGCGACCGTGCGCGCCGTGCCGAGGGCCGCCGCGCCCGCGCCCGCGCCGATCGGCCCGCAGGGCACCAGGGCGATGTCCCGGGCCGAACTCCCCCAGTTCGCCCCGGCTCCCACCGCCGGTCCGCCCACCTCGCCGCGGCCCGCGCCGAACCTGGCCGAGCAGCGGGCCAGGGAGCGGGCGCGCAGCCGCCGCAGCTTCACGCTGTGGATCTCGGTGGTCGCGGTGCTGGCGGTGGCCATCGGCGTGGTGGCCTGGTGGCTCGGTTCGGGCCGCTGGACCCAGGTGCCCGATGTGGCCGGGCAGACCCAGGAATCCGCGATCAGCTCGCTCAAGGCGGCCGATCTGGTGCCGGTGGTCAAGGTCGAGCACCACAACGACGTGGTGGCCGGCACCGTGATCCGCACCGATCCGGCAGGCAAGACCGATGTGCTGCGCGATGAGAACGTCTCGGTGGTGGTCTCCCGCGGCCGTCCGGTCGTGCCTGATATCAAGCCGGGCATCAGCCAGACCGAGGCCGAGGTGCTCATCAGGGACGCCCAGCTCGCCCCGCGCCGCGATCCAGGGCTGGACGGCTTCAGCTCCGAGGTGCCCGAGGGCAAGGTGCTCAAGGTCGACCCGGCCCCCGGCAGCGCGGTGCAGATGGGCGCGGCGGTGTCCATCGCGCTGTCCAAGGGCGCGGCGCCGGTGAACGTGCCCAACCTGGTCGGCATGACCAGGGACGCCGCCTTCGCCGAACTGCGCAGGGTGGGCCTGGAGCCGTTCGAGAAGAGCCAGGACTTCTCCGCCGATGTCGAGGCCGGCCGGGTGATCAGCGCCGATCCCGCGGTGGGCGCCAGGGTGGCCAAGGGCAGCCGGGTCGGCGTGGTCATCTCCAACGCGATCACCGTGCCGGGGCTGATCGGCAAGACCGTCGGCGAGGTCCGGCAGTGGGCGGGGGAACGCGGACTGGGCTTCGAGGTGCAGCACGCCTTCGGCGGCGGCGAGGACGCCAGGGTGTTCGGCCAGCTGCCACCGCCGGGGTCCAGGGTCCGCCCGGGATCCAAGATCACCGTCAACGCGTTCCCGTAGGGGGGTCTCGCATGATCGGCAGGACCGGCCGGGTCACCGGCCGTATCGGCCCTGGGCTGATCGGCGAGGTGATGCTGGAGATCCGCGGTGGATCCGAGGCCTACTACGCCAAACCGGCTGATCGGGGCGCCACCATCGAGGTGGACACCCGGGTGCTGGTGGTCGATTTCGAGCCGCCGCGGATGCTCTACGTGGAGCCGTGGGAACTGCCCTCGTTCTGAGGGAACCTTTTGCCCCCCACCGGTGTCGTAGCGGGTATGACGATGAATCAGACGGTTCTGGTCGCGATTATCGGGGGCATCGTCGGACTGCTCCTGCTCTTCCTGCTGCTGCGACTGCTGTGGCGGGTGGCGGAGCCGAACGAGGCCATGATCATTTCCGGCTTCGGCGCGAAGGGGAACACCGCCGACACCGCGGACAGCCTCGGCTTCAAGATCGTGACCGGCAAGGGCACCCTGGTGCTGCCCGGATTCCAGGTGGCCCGCAGGCTGTCGCTGGACACGCACGCGGCCAACCTGCAGATCCACTGCGTGACCAAGCAGGGCCTGCCGGTGACCGTGCGCGCGGTGGTGATCTACAAGGTGGGCGACGACTTCGTCTCCATCGCCAATGCCGCCCGCCGGTTCCTCGACCAGCAGAACACCATGAACCTGACCATCCACGAGCTGTTCTCCGGTCACCTGCGCTCGATCGTCGGTGGGCTGACCATCGAGGAGATGATCCACAACCGGGACGCGCTCACCGGTGAGGTGCGGCAGTCCTCGGCGATCGAGATGAGCAAGCTCGGCCTGGTGGTGGACTCGCTGCAGATCCAGGAGATCGAGGACGAGTCCGGCTACATCCTCAACCTGGGCAAGCCCTACGCCGCGGCGGTGGCCGCCTCGGCCCGGATCGCCGAGGCCCAGCGGGACCAGGAGGCCGCCGAGGCCGAGCAGATCGCCGCCGCGCTCAAGGCGGCCGCGCTGCGTGACAGCAAGATCAAGCAGGCCTCCTACCAGGCCGAGATCGACCAGGCCGCGGCCAAGGCGCAGCAGTCCGGCCCGCTGGCCCAGGCCAGTGCGCGGCAGGAGGTCGTGGTGCAGGAGACCAGGGCCGCCCAGCTGGAGGCGGACCTGGCCGAGCAGCGGCTGCAGTCCCAGGTGCGCAAGCCCGCCGACGCCAAGGCGTATGAGACCCGCACGCACGCCGACGCCGAGCGGGACGCGCAGATCGCCCGCGCGCAGGCCGAGGCCAAGGAGACCGAGCTGCGTGCCACCGCGGACGCGACCAGGGTGAAGACCGCCGCGATCGCCGACGCCGAGGCCACCAAGGCCCGCGGTGAGGCCAGTGCGGCCGCCACCCGCGCCACCGGTGAGGCCGAGGCCGCCTCGGCCAAGGCCCGTGGTCTGGCCGAGGCGGAGGCCGCCAGGGCCAAGGGTCTTGCCGAGGCCGAGTCGATCAAGGCACGGGCGAACGCGCTGGCGGAGAACCAGGAGGCCGTCATCGCGCAGCAGCTGGCGGAGAAGTGGCCGGAGATCGTGTCCGCGGGCGCCAGCGCACTGGGCAACGTGGACCACATGGTGGTGCTCAACGGCGCCGACGGCCTCTCCGACCTGCTGGCCAAGGCGATGACCCTTGGCGGCACCGGACTGGGTCTGGCACGCACCCTGATGCAGTCCATGGGGACCACCCCGGCAGCAGGAAACACCCCGGACGGCAACACTGTGAAAAATGAGGGTGGCCTGGATCTGAGCAGCTTCCAGGGGCCGGCGAAGTCCTAGTCGCGAGTTTGTGCGGTTTGCCGCCGCGCGCCGCACAACCCGTTCGCTACCCTCAACAGATGCCGGTGGGAGGACCGGCACTGGGGAGGGGGATTCTGTGATGGAACCGTACGACGAGGACAACTCGGGACGTCAGGGTGTCGAGCAGCGGTTCGGCGAACCGGGCTGGGGCGGCACGCTCCGACCGGTCGAGCCGGAGGACACCACCAGGCTGCACGGCCTGTTCACCGACGTCGCGCATTAGCCAGTGACTGACCGCCGGGCCTGGACGAACGCCTCGATCCCGTTGAGCAGATGGGACAGGCCGAACTCCAGGTCCGGCAGTATGTCGTCGGGTTCCGGGTAGTCCTCGGGCACGTCGAAGGCGCCGCCGGCCATGATCCCGGCCAGTTCCGGGTAGCGGTCCGGGCGCACGTAGCGGCCCAGCGCGGCCGCGTAGGCATTCGCCACCGGCCCGTCGGCCCCGTCGGAGAGCGGCCGCTGGTCGATGGAGACCTTGGCCAGGCCCTGCACCGCGGCGAAGACGAAGGTCACCACGGAGACCCGCTCGTAGCCCTCGAAGCCCAGTCCGGCCAGCGCCTTGAGCCCGGCCTCCAGCCAGGACAGCTGGTTCGGCCCCACCGGCGGCCGGTCCACCTGGACCTTGAGCAGCCACGGGTGCCGGTGGCAGACCTGCCAGAACGCCCGGGTCCAGCCTTCCAGGGCGGCCCGCCAGTCCGGCGCCCCGGCCAGTCCGGCCGGTGGCTGCCCGATGGCGTGGTCCACCATCAGGTCGACCAGTTGCTCCTTGGCCGGGACGTAGCGGTACAGCGACATCGTGGTGTAGCCCAGTCCGGCCGCCACCCGCTGCATGGACAGCGCGCCCAGCCCCTCGGCGTCGGCCAGCGCCACCGCGGCCTCGACGATCCTGTCCACCGACATCTTCGGCCGTGGGCCACGGCTGGGCTGGGCCCGCTCACCCCAGAGCAACTCCAGGCTGCGGCCCATCGCCTCGTGCTCGGCTGACATCGCCCCCCGATCTTGTGCGGCTCCACTCGCTTGACCCTCATCCTAGAACTGTGTATCAAGTACACACCTAGTGTGCGTGATACACAGTTTGGGGGCCAGATGGAAACGGACGCCGTGATCAGCGTGTCCGGCCTGCGCAAGTCCTTCGGTTCGGTGGAGGTGCTGCGCGGGGTGGACCTGACCGTGCGGCGTGGGCGGATGCTCGCGCTGCTGGGGCAGAACGGGGCGGGCAAGACCACGGTGGTGCGCATCCTGAGCACCCTGCTGGCAGCCGACGGGGGAACGGCCCTGGTCAACGGGGCCGATGTGGGCAGGCGGCCGGACCGGGTGCGCCGGATGATCGGCCTGACCGGGCAGCAGACCGCACTGGACGGGCTGCTCACCGGCCGGGAGAACCTGGTCATGCTGGGCCGCCTGCACCGGCTGGACCGGCGCGCGGCCAAGGCGAGGGCGGCCGAGCTGCTGGCCGAGTTCGACCTGGTCGAGGCGGCGGACCGGGCGGTCAGCGGCTACTCCGGCGGGATGAAGCGGCGGCTGGACCTGGCCGCCAGCCTGATCACCACGCCGCCGGTGCTGTTCCTGGACGAGCCCACCACCGGCCTGGACCCGCGCAGCCGTACCACGCTGTGGGCGGCCATCGAACGGCTGCTGGCCGGGGGCACCACGATCCTGCTGACCACCCAGTACCTGGAGGAGGCGGACCGGCTGGCCGACCAGGTGGTGGTGCTCGACCACGGGCGGGTGATCGCCGAGGGCACCCCGGCCGAGCTGAAGGCCAAGGTCGGCGCGGAACGCCTGGAACTGACCTTCGGCACCGCCGCGGAGCTGGACCGCGCCCTGCTCGCGCTACCCGGTGAACCACTGCGGCACGAGGGCGAGCAGGCCCGGCTCAGCCTCGCCGTGGACGGCGCCCGGCACCTGCGCCTGCTCCTCGGACACCTGGAGGCCGCGGGCCTGGAACCCACCGGCCTGGCCCTGACCAGGCCGACCCTCGACGACGTGTTCCTGTCCCTCACCGGCGCCCACCCGGAGTCCGAGCGCATCGGAGGCGCCGCGTGAAACCACTGTCCTACCTGGTCGACGCCCAGGTGATGATCGGCCGCAATCTCCGGCACATCGTGCGCAACCCGGAGCAGCTGGCGGTGATGCTGCTGATCCCGACCGCCATGCTGGTGATCTTCCGGTACATGTTCGGCGGCGCGGTGGCCACCCAGGGCACCAGCTACGTCAACTACCTGATCGCGGGCATCCTGGTGATCAGCGTGGGCACCAACTCGATGCCCACCGCGGTCGGCGTGCGCCAGGACATGGCCGACGGGATCGTGGACCGCTTCCGCGCGATGCCGATGCTCAGTTCGGCGGTGATCATCGGGCACGTGGCAGCCACCGTGGTGCGCACCACGGTGTCCACGGTGACCATGATCCTGATCGGCCTGCTGCTCGGGTTCCGGCCGCAGGCGAGCCCGCTGGACTGGCTGGCGATCTTCGGGCTGCTGTGGCTGCTGGCCGCGGCGATGGCCTGGATCGCGGCCCTGTTCGGCCTGCTCGCGCGCACCGTGGAGGGGGCGAGCGGACTGAGCCTGATCCTGCTGTTCGTGCCGTACGCCAGCAGTGCCTTCGTGCCGGCGCACACCCTGCCGGACTGGCTGCGCGCCTTTGTCGAGCACCAGCCGCTGACGCTGGTGATGGACACCGTGCGCCCACTGCTGCTGGGCGTGCCGACCACCGGGCAGGGCTGGCTGGCCGTGCTGTGGTGGAGCGCGATCCTGCTGGTCGTGGCCCCGCTGACCGGCCGGTTGTTCCGCAGGCGGACGGCAGCCTGAACGGCTTGTATCCCGATTGGACCACCGCTGTACCTGCCGGCGCGAAGCTCTTCCGGTGCCGCGGTGGCTGACGCAGGGCCCCGAGTCGCCGCGGCGGCGCCGGCGGCGGCCACCACTGGGGGTTGGCCGCCACCGGCGTCCGGTCGGCGCAACCCGGCCGGGCGGCCGGGCGGGCAGGATCAACCGCATGCGAGAACCATTGCTGGTGGCCTCGGACCTGGACGGCACCCTGCTCGGCCCACTGGCCCACCTCAGCGAAGGCACCAGGTCGGCGGTTGCCGCGGTCACCGCGGCCGGGGTCCCGTTCGTGCTCGCCACCGCCCGCCCGCCGCGCTGGACCCACCCGATCAGCGACCGGCTCGGCCTGGACGGCTACGCGGTCACCGCCAACGGCGCCCTCATCCACCACCTGGGCGAACGCCGCGCCGTGCGGAGCTGGCCGCTGGACCCGGTGCTGCTCGCCGACGCCGCCTCCGCGCTGACCAAGGCCATCCCCGGCTGCTCCTTCGCGGTGGAACTCAGCCCCGAGCACGCCCCCGAGTTCCCCGACGGCGTCTTCCTCACCGAACTGGAGCACCCGATCGGCTGGCCGGAACCACTGCTGCCCGGCGGCAGCCTTGCGCACGCGCCCAGGGCCGAGGTGCTGGGCCGTCCCGCGGTCAAACTGCTGGTCCAGCGGGCCGGCGTGCCCAGCGCGGAGCTGTGCCTGGCCGCCGAGGCGGTGCTGGCCGGCGCGGTCGACATCACCTACTCCGGTGCGGGCGCCATGATCGAACTCTCCGCCCCCGGCATCTCCAAGGCCACCGGCCTGCGCTGGGTCGCCGAGCGCCTTGGCGTCAACCAGGCCGACGTGCTGGCCTTCGGCGACATGCCCAACGACCTGGACATGATCAAGTGGGCCGGGCACGGGGTGGCCATGGCCAACGCCCACCCCGACCTGCGTGCGCTGGCCGACGAGGTCAGCACCGCCACCAACGCCGAGGACGGCATGGCCCAGGTCCTGGCCCGCTGGTTCCGCTGACCCCGGACACGCCGATGGCGGCCACCCGCCGGGTGACCGCCATCGGGGAGACGAGCCGTCAGTTGCGGAGCATCTCCGCGACCAGGAAGGCCAGTTCCAGGGACTGCTGGGTGTTCAGCCGCGGGTCGCAGGCGGTCTCGTAACGACCGGCCAGGTCGTCGTCGGAGATCTCCTGGGCCCCACCGAGGCATTCGGTGACGTCCTCACCGGTCAGCTCGATGTGGATGCCACCGGGGTGGGTGCCGAGCTTGCGGTGCACCTCGAAGAAGCCCTGCACCTCGTCCACGATCCGGTCGAAGTGCCGGGTCTTGTAGCCGGTGCTGGCCTCGATGGTGTTGCCGTGCATCGGGTCGCACTGCCAGATGACCTGGTGGCCGGAGGCGGTGACCTTCTCCACGATGGGCGGCAGCACCTCGCGGACCTTGCCGTTGCCCATCCGCGAGATCAGCGTCAGGCGGCCGGGCACGTTGTGCGGGTCGAGCCGCTGCACGTACTCCACGGCCATCTCCGGCGTGGTGCTCGGGCCGATCTTGAGGCCGATCGGGTTGGACAGCAGCTCGGCGAAGGCGATGTGCGCGCCGTCGAGCTGGCGGGTGCGCTCGCCGATCCACAGGAAGTGCGCGGACAGGTCGTACAGCTTGGGGGTGTCCCCGCTGACGTCCATCCGCAGCATCGCGCGCTCGTAGTCCAGCACGAGCGCCTCGTGGCTGGCGTACAGCTCGACGGTCTCCAGGTTGTGGTCGTTGACGCCACAGGCCTGCATGAAGCGCAGCCCGCGGTCGATCTCGGCGGCCACCGCCTCGTAACGCTCACCGGCGGGCGAGGAGCGCACGAAGTCCTTGTTCCAGTCGTGCACCCGGTGCAGGTCGGCCATGCCCGCGCTGGTCAGCGCGCGGACCAGGTTCATCGCCGCGCCCGCGTTGGCGTAGGCGCGGACCAGCCGGGACGGGTCGTGCGCGCGCGCCTCCGGGGTGGCGATCAGCGAGTTGACCATGTCGCCCCGGTAGGTGGGCAGGCCCAGCGCGTCCGTGCCGGAGGAGCGGGGCTTGGCATACTGCCCAGCGATCCGGCCCACCTTGACCACCGGCATGGAAGCGCCGTAGGTCAGCACGATCGCCATCTGGAGCAGCGTCCGGATGTTGCCCCGGATGTGCGGCTCGGTGTTGTCGGCGAAGGTCTCCGCGCAGTCGCCGCCCTGGAGCAGGAACGCCTCACCGCGGGCCACCTGGGCCAGACGGTCGCGAAGGCGCTCGATCTCCGGCGGCACCGTGATCGGGGGAACACTCTCGAGCACGGCGCGGACGTTGCGGACCTGCTCGGGGTCGGGCCAGTCCGGCTGCTGGGCAGCGGGACGGGCGAGGGCGTCGTCGAGGCGGGTGCGCAATTCGGGCGGTAGGGGCGGCAACGCTGGCAGCGTGTCGACCGGCACGTCCACGGTCCAGTTCACGGCCCAAAGAGTACGCGGTGCTACCTGGCTCCTGACCGGTGGTACAGGACTCCCGATATCTGGAACGGAAACGTGAGAGCAGCCTCACGGAATCAATCCAGTTAGGTCAGGCTAACCTTAAGATAGAGGGAGTCATCCATAGCTGAGGGAGAGTTCATGCAGCGCCCGCTTCGGGTCGCGGTCGTCGGTGCGGGTCCGGCTGGCATCTACGCGGCCGACATCCTGGCCAAGTCCGACACCCCGGTGTCCATCGACCTGCTCGACAAGCTGCCCGCCCCCTACGGCCTCATCCGCTACGGCGTGGCCCCCGACCACCCGCGGATCAAGCAGATCGTGCACGCCCTGCAGCGCGTGCTGGAACGCCCGGAGATCCGCTTCCTCGGCAACGTCGGCTACGGCACCGACCTCACCCTGGACGACCTGCGCCGGCACTACGACGTGGCGATCTTCGCCACCGGCGCCGAGAAGGACCGCGGCCTGAACATCCCCGGCGTGGACCTGGACGGCAGCTACGGCGCCGCCGACTTCGTCAGCTGGTACGACGGCCACCCCGACGTGCCGCGCGAGTGGCCGCTGGTCGCCAACAGCGTGGCCGTGCTGGGCGTGGGCAACGTGGCCCTGGACGTGGCCCGCATCCTGGCCAAGTCCGCCGACGAGCTGCTCACCACCGAGATCCCGGACAACGTCTACCAGGGCCTCAAGGCCAGCCCGGTCACCGACGTGCACGTCTTCGGCCGCCGCGGCCCGGCCCAGGCCAAGTTCACCCCGCTCGAACTGCGCGAACTCGACCACTCCCCGAGCGTCGAGGTCATCGTGCACCCCGAGGACATCGAGTTCGACCAGGGCAGCATGGCCGCGATCGAGAAGAGCAACCAGGTCCGCCAGGTGGTCAAGACCCTGCAGGACTGGGCCATCCGCGACCCTGGGACCCGCCCGCGCCGCCTGCACCTGCACTTCCTGCACCGCCCGGTGGCCATCCTGGGCGACGGCGTGGTCACCGGCCTGCGCACCGAGCGGATGGAACTGGACGGCACCGGCGATGTCACCGGCACCGGCGCCTTCCAGGACTGGCCGGTCCAGGCCGTCTACCGGGCGGTCGGCTACCTGAGCACGCACCTGGCCGAGCTGCCCTTCGACCACGCCGCGGGCGTCGTGCCGAACGAGGCAGGCCGGATCCTGGACGGGGCGGAGCAGTTCGACCGCGCCTACGTGACCGGCTGGATCAAGCGTGGCCCGGTCGGCCTGATCGGCCACACCAAGGGCGACGCGCTGGAGACGGTCAACAGCATCCTGGCCGACCTGCCCAACCTGGCCTCGGCCCCCGAACCCGCCCGGGAGCGGGTGATCGACCTGCTCACCGAGCGCGGGGTGGACTTCACCACGCTCGAAGGCTGGAACCGGCTGGACACGCACGAACTCAAGCTGGGCCTGGCCGCGGGCCGGGAGCGGATCAAGGTCGTCTCGCGCGAGGAGATGGTCGCGATCTCCGCCGGGCTGCGCACCGCGCCCGTGCACTGAGGGAACTGAGCGAATGCGGCGCTCTCGCCATTGAGAGCGCCGCTGTCGTACTCAGCCGAAGAAGACCTCGGCCTCGGCGTACCGGTCCTCCGGCACGGTCTTCAGCTCGGCGGTCGCCTCGGAGAGCTTGACCCGCACGATGTCGGTGCCCTTGAGCGCCACCATCACGCCGAAGTCGCCGTCGTTGACCGCGTCCACCGCGTGCAGCCCGAACCGCGTGGCCAGCACCCGGTCGTAGGCGGTCGGCGTGCCACCGCGCTGGGTGTGCCCCAGCACCACGGCCCGCGATTCCTTGCCGGTGCGCGCCGCGATCTCCTCGGCCAGCCAGGTGCCGATGCCACCCAGCCGGACGTGCCCGAACGCGTCCTTCTCACCGGTGAGCAGGACCTCGGCCCCGTTCTCCGGCACCGCGCCCTCGGCCACCACGATGATCGGCGCGTACTCGCGCTCGAACCGCCGCTGCACCCACTCGACGACCTTGTCCACGCTGAACGGCTTCTCCGGCACCAGGATCACGTTGGCGCCGCCGGCCAGCCCGGAGTGCAGCGCGATCCAGCCAGCGTGCCTGCCCATCACCTCGACGACCAGCGCCCGGTGGTGGGACTCCGCGGTGGTCCGCAACCGGTCGATCGACTCGGTCGCGATGTGCACCGCGGTGTCGAAACCGAAGGTGTAGTCCGTCGCGCCCAGGTCGTTGTCGATGGTCTTGGGCACGCCGACCACGCCGATGCCGTCGTCGGTCAGCCGCTTGGCCACGCCGAGTGTGTCCTCGCCGCCGATCGCGATCAGCGCGTCGACCTGCTGCTCGGCCAGCGTCTTGCGGATCGCCTCGACTCCGCCGTCCACCTTGTAGGGGTTGGTCCGGGAGCTGCCGAGGATCGTCCCGCCGCGAGTCAGGATGTCCTCGACCTGGTCCAGCCCGAGCGGCTTGGTGTTGCCCTCGATCGGACCCTTCCACCCGTTGCGGAAGCCGATGAAGTCGTGGCCGTAGACCTCGACCCCCTTGCGGACAACCGCCCGGATCACCGCGTTCAGCCCCGGGCAGTCGCCGCCACCCGTGAGCACACCAATGCGCATCTAGTGCCTCCTCGTCACGCCGATCATGTGACCGGCGTCTCGCGTCACCGCCGAGTGTGCCGGTAGCTGGATCGGTGCAGCAAGCGGGGTGGCTAGAACCGGCAACATCTGCGGAACTTCCGCGAAACCGGCGGAACTAAGCCCGTGCGCTCAGCGGACGGTGAAGCCCTTCCGCAGCCGGGTCTGCTCCATGATCTGCCAGCGCTGATGGTTGTGCCGGGCGTCGGCCAGCGCGTCGTGCGCGTCCGCGGGCGGTCCGGGCAGCCTTGGCTTGCCCAGGTCCTCCCAGCGCTGCCGCAGGTCCCTGGTGAACCGGGGCAGTTCCTGCGGCAACGCCGGCATGGCGCCCCAGAGCTGGGCCAGCGCCACGTGGTCGTAGGCGGCGAACCAGGCCCACAGCTCGGGCTGGTTGTCCGACTCGGTCACGAAGTCCAGCAGCTCGCGGCGGATCTGACCGCGGCTGCGCCAGTGCGGATCCGATGGCGGGGGCAGCTGGTTGAGCACGTTCTGCCGCACCCACGGCCCGGCCTTGTCAGGGTCGAACTCGGTGGACACGGCGTAGTACTCGCGGCCGTCCTCGCTCACCACCCCGATGGAGACGAGGTCGATGGTGACACCGTCCTCGATGAACTCACAGTCGTAGAAGAACCGCACCGACCAAGGTTAGTCGCCGCCGCGGTGCTCCCGCGCTCAGGCCGCCTTGCGGGCGGGCTTGGCCGCGGCCGGGGCGGGCTGCGGATCCTTGAGCTTGGCCGCGTAGACGTCCACGTACTCCTGGCCGGAGGTCTCCATCAGGGCGTACATGATCTCGTCGGTGATGGACCGCTCGATGAACCGGTCCCCGCCGAGGCCCTCGTACCGGGAGAAGTCCAGCGGTGGCAGCACCACGATCCGGATCTTGTGCGGCCGCCACATCCGGGAGCCGATCGGGTTCGCCCGGTCCGTGCCGATCATGATCACCGGCACCACCGGCACCCCGGCCTCGAGAGCCATCCGGGCCACGCCCGTCTTGCCCTTGTACAGCCTGCCGTCGGGCGAGCGGGTGCCCTCGGGGTAGATCCCGAGCAGCTTGCCCTCCTTGAGCAGCCGGACGCCGGTGTCCAGCGCGGCCTGCGCGGCCATCGCACTGGACCGGTCGATGGGCACCTGGCCGAGCCCGCCGAAGAAGGCGCGCTTGAACCGGCCCTTGATGCCCTTGCCGGTGAAGTACTCCCGCTTGGCCAGGAAGGTCACCCGCCGCGGCACCATCAACGGCAGGAAGAACGAGTCGGCCACTGCCAGGTGGTTGCTGGCCAGGATGGCCCCACCGGACTCCGGGATGTGCTCAAGGCCCTGGATGGACGGACGGAAGAACAGACGCAAGATCGGCCCGAGCAGGACCCACTTCATCACCCACCACAACACCGCGGAAAGCGCCTCCCTCAAAGCCCAGACCAGGCCGGTGTACTCCAGACTACGGAGCGAGTTCGACTGCGCACAACGGCAACGCACCCGTTGACGTGCAGTGGTGACCAGACACACCCATCTTGTTCTGCCGGTAGGGCTATCAGGACGCCTGCCGGAGCCGCCCCGGTCGTGGGACGATGGCGGATGATGAGCAACCGCGCGGAGGAGACCAACGGCCCGGAGGACGTCGACGCCGCCTTCGAGGCGATCGTCGCGGGTCTGCGCCGTGAGGGCAGCGCTCCGGAATGGCCGGAGAGCCCGGAGGCCGCGGCCAAGGCCGCCGAGTCCCCGGAGGCCACCGAGGCAGAACGCACGCCGCGCCCCGACCGCGCGGCCACCGTCGAGAAGGACGCCCCGCCGTCCCGGCCGGCGGCCCCGCCCGAAGAGGACGAGGGCCACTACGAACCCCCCGAACCGCCACCCCTGCCCCCGCTGCGCCGCACCACGGTCGCCTCACTGGCCCTGATCGTGCTCGGCGTGCTGCTGTTCTTCGTGCACGGGCTGCTCGGGATGCTGTGGAGCACCGCGTTCCCGCTGGGACTGCTGCTGATCAGCGGCGGCATCGGCTGGCTGGTGGTCAACATGCGCAAGGGCCCGCCGCCGGACTCCGGCTGGGACGACGGCGCGCAGGTCTAGTCCCCGCTCACCGGGAACGGCGTCCAGCCGCGCTGCACGCTGGCCGCGATGACCGCTTTCGGCCACCCCGTCAGGTAGGGCACCCACCAGCATCACCGCGTACAGCGCGACCGCCACTCCCAGCTCGAACCGGTGCCCCAGCAGCGTGGTCACCGTGAGCAGCAACAGGAACGCCTGCATCCTGCCGTTGGCCGCCCGGTTCTCGAAGCGCAGGTCGTTGAACGGCCGCATGGGGCTGCTCCGAGGCGAGCTGGGCCAAGAACCTCAGCCGGGCGCGAGTGCTCGACACCGCGCTGGAGTTCGTCGACCGGCACGGCCTGGCCGCGCTGTCCATGCGCAAACTCGGCGCCGAACTGGATGTGGAGGCGATGACCCTCTACTACTACGTGCCCAGCAAGGCCGCCCTGCTGGACGCGCTGGTGGACCGGGTCTCCGAACTCTCCCGGCCAACGGCCGCCGCGGCCGCGGACCCGCCTGCCGACCGGCTGCGCGCCTTCGCGCACGCCCTGCGCGCCACCCTGATCCGGCACCCCGGCGTGTTGCCCCTGGTCGCCACCCGGCCGCTGCACTCCGCCGACTCGCTGCCGTTCATGGAGTCCAGCCTGGCCGGCCTGCGCGCCACCGGGCTGACCGCGGGGCAGGCGATGGACCTGCTCAACGTGATCGGCACCTTCGTCATCGGCCACACCCTGGCCGAGGTCGGCCGCCCGCCAGGACACGAGGACACCGCCGAGACCGACCTGCCCGAACTGGACCCGGCCGAGTACCCGAACCTGGCCGAGGTGGTCGCCACCGGCACGGGCCTGGACCAGGCGGACCGGTTCGCGCGGGCGGTGGAGGTGCTGCTCGCCGGGTTTGGCGGGAGCCAGCTCACAGCAGCACCCGTAACACGGTGAACTACGCCACGAACTGGGCTTATCCGTTTGTGTACCGATTCAGCCGGGCCGTATTCTGAGACTCGTCAGAACCGATACAGAAACGGAAGGCAGGTCCGGACTCCATGGATCAGCTCCAGGCCATGTGGCTCGCCAAGGCGCTCGCCGAGACGAGCTGGGCGCGTGAGCAGAAGCAGCACCGTCGCAAGACCACCGGTGGCCTCCGCCGCCGCCTGTTCCGCCGTAGCGGCCGCTGACCCAGCGGCGCCTGACCGGCAGCGTCGCCGGTTCAGCCAGGCGTCTCACTTTCCGGACCCGAGCCTTCGCGCCGGGTCCGTTGTCTTTTCGAAGGGGCTGGTCAGACCCTGGCGACCAGGTCCGCGGCCAGGGCGGCCGCGCCGACGATGCCCGCGTCGTCGCCGAGCTGGGCCGGGCGGATGCGGGCCAGTGGCCGGTGGCCCGCCCCGGTGACCTGTTTGGCGTAGTGCTCGCGGGCCTCGTCCAGGAACAGCGGCGCGGATTCGGACACCCCGCCGCCGATCACCACGACCTCCGGGTCGTAGACGTCGGCGACCAGGGCCAGGCCCTCGCCGAGCCAGCGGGCCAGTTCGGCGAAGGCGCGCAGCGCGAGCGGGTCGCCCTCGCGGGCCGCGCCGGCCACGGCCCGGCCGGTGACGGTGCGGCCGTCCCTGACCGGCTCACGGGCCAGCACGGTGGACAGGCCGGGTTCGGTGGCCAGCAGTTCGACCGTGGTGGCGGCCAGCGCGGTGCCCGAGCAGTAGCGCTCCCAGCAACCTCGCTTGCCGCACGGGCACGGACGCCCGCCGGGCACCACCCGCAGGTGGCCGAGTTCGGGGGCCACCCCGTAGGCGCCGCGGAAGACCTCGCCGTCGATGAGCAGCGCGCCGCCGATGCCGGTGCCCAGCGCGACCATCACCGACACCCGCGCGCCGCGGGCGGCGCCGAAGCGGTACTCGGCCATGGCCGCGGCGTTGGCGTCGTGTTCGAGCACCACGGGCAGCCGCAGTTTGCGGGACATCCGGTCCGCGACCGGGGACTGCCGCCAGGCCAGGTGCGGGGCGAAGCGCACGCCGCGCCGGTCCTCGGTGACGAAGCCGGCCACGGCCAGGCCGACCGCGGACACCTCGTGCCGGTGGGTCAGCTGGGTGACCACCGAGCTGATCGCGTTCTCCAGCGCGTCCTGCCCGGCCGGGGTGGCGGTGCGGGCGGTGTCCAGCACGGATCCGTGGTTGTCGACGACTCCCGCGCGCACCGTGGTCCCGCCGACATCGATGCCGACAGTCAGCACTCCCGCTCCACGGTGATCCGCTGCACCCGGGGCGCACCCGGCGGCGGTGCGGGCTGATCGGCCGGGGGCGGCTCGGCCGCGGGGTCGTGCGGGGCGGCCGGGGGCGCCGGGACGCGTTCCTCCATGGCCGAGCGCAGGGTGCCGAGCAGGCCGGCCAGGTGGTCGGCGGCGCGCACGGCCAGTTCCGGCCGTTCGCCGCGCAGCACCGCGACGGCCGCGCACAGCGGGCACCAGCCGCAGCTCGCCGGGTTGTGCCCGTCCACCGGCGCGTCGGCGGCGATCTTGCGCAGCCAGGGCACGGCGCGGTCGGCCACCGCGTCCAGCAGCAGCCTGGCCTCCTCGGCCAGCCTGGTCTGTCCGTCGCCGGGGTTGTTCTGCTCGTTCATCGCCTCACCGCATCCAGAGCCGGGGGTCGGGCTGGAACCGCACGGTGAGTCCCTCGGACCCGGCCGCCGCCCCGGTCACCTCGCATCGCCGCAGCACCGCGGGCAGCGCGACCAGTTTGCGCCTGCCGTCCACGGTGACCACCAGATCATCGTCCACCCTGGCCAGGTCCACAGTGGACTCGGCGAGCAGCGGCAACGCCAGGTGCAGCTCGTACCTGGCCTCCAGGCCGCGGCCGGTGCCGCTGACCGAGACCAGTGGCGGCCGGGCGGCGCCGGCCAGGGGATCGCCCTGGCCGTACAGCTCGGCGGCCAGTTCCAGCAGCGCGGGCACGCCGACCGGTTCCTCGGCGCGATGCTCGACGGTGCGCACCGGCACCTCGGTGGCCTCGTGCAGTTCGGCCAGCACGGTGTCCTGTTCGCCGCGCCGGGTGCGCAGCCACTGCGCGGCGGGTCCGCGACCGGCCACGCCGAAGTCGGGCAGCACCCGGTTGGCCACGAGTCCGTCCACCCGGATGCCCTGCAGCGCGAGCGCGGTCAGCGTGCGCCGGGTCTCGGCGGTGACCACCCGTTCCGGCGTCAGCACCAGCCGGACGCTGGTGTGCTCGGGGCTGACCAGCAGGTCGCGCAGGGCCTCGAGGCGGATCGCGAGTCGGCCGAGGGCCTCGGCGGCGGCGTCCCACTTCTCCACGGTGGCACTGCCGGCGACCCCGGCCAGCAGCCCGCGGACCACCCGGCGATGCGTGGGGAAGAGCCTTTCCAGGTAGCTCGCGAATGCCTCGGGCAGGGCGAGCAGGCGCAGCGTCTCGGCGGTGGGTCCGCAGTCCACGACCACGGTCTCCCACGGGCCGAGGCGGGCGGCGCGTTCGACCTCGGCGAGGGCGAGCAGCTCCTCGACGCCGGGCAGCACGGTCAGCTCCTCGGCGTCCAGCTCGTCGACCCCGGCCCCGGCCAGCACGGTGTGCAGGTGCCCGCGCAGCTCCTGCCAGGCCCCGTCGACCAGCCCTCTGGCGTCGATCTGCGCCGCGTACAGCCCGCTCGCGCCCTCGACCTCGGCCGGGGCGGAGGTCAGTGGCGCGCCGAGCGCGTCGGCCAGGGAGTGCGCGGGGTCGGTGGAGACGACCAGCGCCTTGTGGCCGTCCGCCGCGAGACGGGCGGCCGTCGCGGCGGCGAGGGTTGTCTTGCCCACCCCGCCCTTACCGGTGAACAGCAGGACACGCACGAGGAACGATTCTCCGTGACGCGGGTTCAGCCGGTGCTCTCGACCCGGCGCTTGAGGTTCTTCAGCGCGATGTCCATGATCATCTTCTCCGCCTTGCGCTTGAACAGCCCGATCATCGGGATGGCCAGCTCGACGGTGAGCGAGTAGGTGACCTTGGTGCCGGAACCCTCGGCGGCCAGCTGGTAGCGGCCGTTCTGGGCCTTCTGCATGGTGCCCTTGACCAGGTTCCAGCCCAGCGAGCGGTCGTCCTCGCTGTACTCGTAGGCGAGCACGTACTCGTCCTTGAACGCGCCGGCGTCCACCTTGAACCTGACCTGGCTCGGGCGGTCCGCGTCGTCGGTCTCCAGCACCTCGACGGCCTTGAACTGGTCGGCCCAGTCGGGGTAGCTGACGAAGTCGGAGATCACCGCCATGATCTCCTCGGGCGAGGCGTCGATGACGATGGACTGGGTGGACTGGTCGGCCATGTCGGGGAGGTTACCGCGTTCGGGGGTCACCACCGCAGCACGTAGGGCAGCTCCCGGCGCTGGAAATGACCCACGTTGACGCATTCGGTCCGCCCGATCCGGCTCCGCCGGGCCAGCGGCTGGTGCACGTGCCCGAACACCGACCAGCGCGGCTGATCCCGGTCAATGACCTCCAGGATGGCCCTGGAACCGAACTCGGCCCGCCGCGCGACGACGTCGTAGGTCAGTTCGGCGCGTGCCGGAGGAATATGCGTGCAGAGCACGTCGACCGCGGTGAGATCGAGCACAGCCTCGGCGTACTCCTGCTCCGAACGCAGGTAGGGCAGCCAAGGCGCCTGCTTGGGCAGGGTGGTGCCGGGGGCCAGCAGCGCGCCGCCGACGAAGCCGAACCGCAGCCCGCCGATCTCGGCCACATCGCCGTCGAGGACCTGGAGATCGGGCCCGGCGAACTCCTTCCACAGGTAGGGCAGGTCGACGTTGCCCGGGGTGGCGTAGGTGGGCGCGCTCATCGCGCCGAACAGCGCCGCGTACTGCTCCCGCGCCGCCTCCTCGATCACCGCGCCGGCATCGGCCAGCCCGGCCCACAGCGAGCGCACGAACGCCCCGGCCTCACCCCGCCGCCCGCCCTTGCGCAGCTCGGCGAACTGGCGCACCTTCTCCGCGCCGAAGATCGCGCCGAAGATCCCGCGCTCGTGCTGGTGGTAGTCGACGAAGTCCAGCAGGTCGCCGAGCACGACCAGCGCGTCCGCCCCCTCCCCCGCCCTGGCCAGCGCGTCGGCGTTGCCATGGACGTCGGAGACCACATGAACTCGCACACAACGACTTTAGGTCACCGCGTGCGGGCGGCTTCCGCCTTCGCGTTGCGCTCGAACTTCGACCACGGCGTCCCCGCGCCCGCCCCGCAGTACCCGCAGTCCTGCCCGGAGAACAGCCCGCGCGCCTGCCCGTCCGCCATGAGCTGCCAGCGGAACCAGGCCGTCACCGGCCCACGCAGCTCGAAGCTGGCCAGGTGCCCGGCCCCACGCAGTTCCCCGAAGACCGCTGGCACCTGTCCGGCCCGCGCGTACTGGCTCCACACCACCGGCGAGCCGACCACGAGATCGTTCTGCCCCGCGGTGAAGAACGCGGGCCCACGCAGGTTGCCGGGGTTGTTGAACGGCCCGCCGAACAGCGGCGCCACCGTGTCCACCCGCGCGTCCGCGCCAGCGCCGATCGCGGCCCCGCCACCGAGGGAGTGCCCGGTGGCGCCGACCCGGTCCAGGTCGACCTTGCCCGCGTAGACGCTGCCGGGCCTGGCGTTCTCGGCGGTGAGGTGGTCGAGTCCGGCGAGCAGCGGCCGGCCGGAGCCGGACTGGCCCTCGCCGGCGGCCACGATGAAGCCGTGTGAGGCGAAGTGGGTGAGCAGCGGGGTGTAGTCCGCGACCGTGCCCAGCGCGCCGTTGGCCCACAGCAGGACGGGGTGCCTGGCACAGCCGAGGGAGCCGAGGGTGGTGGGGCGGAAGAGGGTGTGGCCGTTGCCGGTCGAGGCGCTGGTGACGGCGAAGGGGCCGGGGGCGGTCCAGTTGGCGTTGACCGACGGGCAGGCGGACGGCGCGGCGGCGGCGGGCGTGATCACCGTGGTGGCCAGCAGGGCCGCGGCGACAGTGGCGAACCGCTGGAGAGTTCTCATGCCCATTTGGTACTGGATTCCGCGGTCAGGATCGATGGCGGCCAGGCAAAGGGGACCTACGGTGCGGTCGGCGTTGACCGGGCGGCTGCCCGGACGGACCGGCGCTAGTCGAGGCGGCTCAGATCGACCGTGACCGGGAACGGTGTGCTGGTGGAGAAGGCACCGGTGGCCCGAGACTGGTCCTGATAGCCAAAGCGCTCGGTCAGGCGGCACGGGAACAGCGAGATGGGCTTGTCGATGTCGAGAATCCAGTAGTGCGGGATACCCGCGTCGGCGTAGTCATGGCGTTTGAGCACGTGGTCGGTTCGCCGGGACCCACGTGCCGCGACCTCGATGGCCATCACCACCTCGCTTGCGCGGATCATGCCGCCCTCGGCTTGTACCCGGGGCAGGCACGCTTGGTCGACAACCATCAGATCCGGCCGCCGGGACGATCCCGGCTGGTCCGCCGGGGCCAGTTCCAGGTCGATGTCGACCCTGGCGATGAGTTCGACACCCGCCGGAAGCTGCCGGGCGAGCTGGTCCGCGAACCGTTGCGCGGCCAGGGCATGCCTGATGTCCTGGTTCGGCGACATCAGCACCCGGCCTTCCTGGAGTTCGCTGTAGCCGAACTCGATCTCACCCAGGGCCTGGTACTCGGCGATGGTCAGCAAGCGCCCGAAAGCGGCGCGGGCGAGCGCCGATCGTTCGAGGTTCACCGCGCGCCACGGCTCTTCTCGTAGATCTCGATGTAGCGCTCCACCGGCACCTGCGCCACCACCTCGCCGATCAGCTCCAGCGGCAGATCGGCCAGCTTCTTGAAGCGCACGCAGGACTTGCCCATGTCGAGCTTGCGCCCGGTCGCCTCGAACCGCTCCCGGAACTCCTCGGCCCGGTCCGCCTCGCCGTAGATGCCCATCAGGTACAGCGACAGGTACTGCTTCTGCGAGGCCAGCGCGACGTAGCCGAGCGGGTGGCCGTTGTAGGTCTTGGGGTAGCGGCTCAGTGGGATGTGCCAGCAGATCATCCCGAAGTCCATGCCCTCGGCGTAGCCCTCCGGCAGGTTCGCCAGCACCACCTCGCGGACGGCGGCGACGATCTCGCGGCGGTCCGGCGGCAGTTCGGCCAGGTACTCCTCGACGGTGTTCGCGCTGCTCTGCATGGGGGCAGGCTAGGGCGCTACCCCGACAGGGCGCCCGGCCTCGAACTGGTCCTTCCAGGTGAACGCGACCTTTTTCTGCGCTCGCTGGCGGCGCACGGTCTCGCGCTGGGCCTCGCGCGGGGTGAACGGGACCGCACCGGGGCGTTCGGCGCGCAGGAAGTAGTGCACCACCGTGCCGTCCAGCACGGCCTCCAGCCACAGCTCCATCGTGCCGGTGAGCGCGCCTGCCACCGTCCAGCGCAGGCCCTCGGCCCCGCGATCGGCGTAGACCGACAGTTCCAGGTCCGGCCAGTACTCGCGCCAGGCGGCCGGATCGGCGAGGCTGGGAGCCAGGGTGGACGGCGGGACCGTGATGAAGAGTTCGTCGACCACGTCTACCGAGGACATGGGACGAAGCGTGCCATAACGGCCACAGGTGGATTACGCCCTATTGTCACAGCGTCACAAAGAGCTAGGTTAACCCGTCAGTAACACCGTCCCCCCGTTAGCGAGGTTGACGTGCGAGAGTTCAGCGTCCCGGCCACCGCCACCGTGGCCGATGAGGAGAACCTCACCGACATGGTGCAGGCCAACGCCGAGCGGTTCGCCACAGCGGTGAGTTTCCGCAGACGGGTGGATGGCACCTGGCTGGATGTGACCGCCAAGGAGTTCGCGGCCGAGGTCGTCGCGGTGGCCAAGGGCTTCATCGCCGCGGGCATCCAGCAGGGCGACCGGATCGGTCTGCTGTCCAAGACCCGCTATGAGTGGACCCTCTTCGACTACGCGATCTGGTTCGCCGGCGCGGTCAGCGTGCCGATCTACGAGACCTCGGCGGCCGCCCAGGTCGAGTGGAACCTGTCCGACTCGGGAGCGCGCGCGGTGGTCGTGGAGACCGCGGCGCACCGCAGCACCCTGGACGGGGTGCGCGGCAACCTGCCCGAGCTGGCGCATGTGTGGCAGATCGACGGCGGCGCGGTGGCCGCCCTGGTCGAGGCAGGCAAGGACATCCCCGACGCCGAGGTGCACGCCCGGCGCGCGGCGATCAAGGCCGACGACCTGGCCACCCTCATCTACACCTCCGGCACCACCGGGCGCCCCAAGGGCTGCGAGCTGACCCACCGCAACCTGCTCTCGGAGATCCGGGCCGCCATCTCCGCCTTCCCCACCCTGCTGCAGGCCGGGAACTCGCTGCTGGCCTTCCTGCCGCTGGCACACGTGCTGGCCAGGGTGCTGGCGGTGTGCGCGGTCTACACCCGCACCACGGTCGGGCACACCGCCGATGTGAAGAACCTGGTCGCCGACCTCGGCACGTTCCGGCCGACGGTGGTCGTCTCGGTGCCGCGAGTCTTCGAGAAGGTCTACAACGGCGCCAAGCAGAAGGCGCACGGCGACGGCAAGGGCAAGATCTTCGACCTGGCCGAGGCCACCGCGGTCGCCTACAGCGAGGCGCAGGACCACGGCGGCGCCGGGCTCGGGCTCAAGATCAAGCACGCGATCTTCGACAAGCTGGTCTACGTCAAGCTGCGCAACGCCCTCGGCGGCCGCTGCCAGGCCGCGGTCTCCGGCGGCGCGCCGCTGGGCACCCGGCTGGCGCACTTCTTCCGCGGCGTCGGCGTCACCGTCTACGAGGGCTACGGCCTCACCGAGACCAGCGCCGCGGCCTGCGTGAACACCCAGGACGCGATCCGGATCGGCTCGGTCGGCCGCCCGGTGGCGGGCACCTCGGTGCGCATCGACGAGGACGGCGAGGTGCTGATCAAGGGCCCGATCGTCTTCCAGCGCTACTGGAAGAACGAGGCGGCCAGCGCCGAGGCCATCCGGGACGAGTGGTTCCACACCGGTGACCTGGGCGAACTCGACGACGAGGGCTTCCTCAGCATCACCGGTCGCAAGAAGGAGATCATCGTGACCGCGGGCGGCAAGAACGTCGCCCCCGCGGTGCTGGAGGACCGGCTCCGGGCGCACCCGCTGATCAGCCAGTGCATGGTGGTCGGCGACCGGCAGCCGTTCATCGCCGCGCTGATCACCGTGGACCCGGAGTTCTTCCCGGCCTGGAAGAAGCAGCACGGCAAGCCGGACGCCGCCACCGTGGCCGAGCTGAGCGATGACGCCGACCTGCGCGGGGAGATCGAGGCCGCGGTGGCCGAGGCCAACCTGGCGGTGTCCAACGCGGAGGCGATCAAGAAGTTCCGGATCCTGCCGGTGGACTTCACCGAGGCCGGTGGCGAGCTGACGCCGAGTCTGAAGCTGCGCCGGAACGTGGTGAACGAGACCTACTCGACCGAGATCACCGGCATGTACAGCCAGAAATAAATATCGGGTGACCCGCGCTTCGTCCCCCTGTAGCGCGGGCCACCCGGCCCCCCTGGCAAGAAGATTGCCGGACGGCGCTGTCGTCTCGCTGACGTGTGGCTAACGCGGCGTTCTACAGTGTTCGGGGCACGCTGCACCCGGGTTTCATGGTGCCCGCTACCAGGGCACAGGGGGAAGGATTTGATGGAATCAGCGCCCAAGGAGGTGGTTTTCCGGATTCTCGGGCCGGTCGAGGTCCGCCGAGGCGGGCTGCCGATCGAGGTACGAGCCGGAAAACACCGGGCGCTGCTGGCCACCCTGTTGCTGCGGGCCAACCAGGTGGTGCCGCTGGAGGAGCTGACCGACCGGATCTGGGGCGACCACCCGCCCGCCCGCGCCCGCGGCACCCTGCAGACCTACGTGATGCGGCTGCGCCAGGCCCTTGGCGACGAACCAGGCCCTGACCAGCTCGTACATACCCGGCCAGAGGGCTACCTGATCCGGCTCACCCCCGCCCAGCTCGACCTGTTCGCCTTCCGCGAGCTGCTCGAACAGGGCCGGGCACTGGCCGCCAACGGCGATCCGGCCGGGGAGGCCGACCGGCTGCGGGCCGCGCTGGCGCTCTGGCGCGGCGAGGCACTCACCGGGGTGCCATCGGACGCGCTGCGCCGGGACGAGGCGCCCCGGCTGGCCGAGGAACGGCTGCAGGCCCTGGAACGGCGGATCGAGGTGGACCTGCAACTGGGCAGGCACACCGAACTGGCGGGCGAGCTGCAGCGGCTCACCGCCGAACACCCGCTGCGCGAGCGGTTCTGGCACCAGCTCATGCTCGCCCTCTACCGCTGCGACCGGCAGGCCGAGGCCCTGCGCACCTTCCACCAGGTCAGCGACACCCTGGCCGAGGAACTGGGCATCGACCCCGGCGAGGCACTGCGCCAGCTGCACCGGGCGATCCTGGTCAACGACCCGGCGCTGGCCGCGCCCTGCCCGGTCGAACCCGGCGTCCCCACCGCGGGGCAGCCGCGGGCCGGGGTGCCCCGCCAGCTCCCGCCCGACCTGGCCGACTTCGTGGGCCGCGAGCCGGAACTGACCCAGATCGGCGAGCTGCTGGCCGGGGCCCCGCCGGGCACCGCGGCGCCGATCGTGGTGCTCTCCGGACCGCCGGGCATCGGCAAGACCGCGCTGGCCGTGCGGGCCGCGCACCGGCTCGGTGAGCGCTTCCCGGACGGGCAGCTGCACATCAACCTGCGCGGCTACGCCACCAGCAGGCCGATGACCGTGGCCGAGGCGCTCGCGCACTTCCTGCGGGTGCTCGGGGTGGCGCAGAAGCAGATCCCGGCCGAGATCGAGGAGCAGGCCGCGCTGTACCGCTCGCTGCTCACCGGCCGCCGGATGCTGGTGGTGCTGGACAACGCGGCCGCCGCCGACCAGGTCCGCCCGCTGCTGCCCGCCGAGGCGCGCTGCGGAGTGCTGGTGACCAGCCGGGACGACCTGCGCGGACTCACCGCGTTGCAGGGCGCGCGCAGGCTCACCCTGGAGGTGCTGGACCGGCCGGAGGCCCGCGGGCTGCTGGCCGCCATCCTGGGGCCGGAGCGGGTGGCCGCCGAACCGCTGGCCGCGGACGCGCTGGCCGAGCTGTGCGCCCGGCTGCCGCTGGCGCTGCGGATCGCCGCGGCCAACCTGGTCAGCAACCCCCGGCACACCCTCGGCGGCTACCGGGACGAACTGCGCGCCGGCACCATCGCCGCGCTCAGCATCGACGGCGACGACCAGACCGCGGTGCACGCCGCCTTCGACCTGTCCTACACCGCGCTGCCCGCCGACGCCCGCCACCTGTTCCGGCACCTCGGCCTGGTGCCGGGCCCCGACTTCACCGCCCAGGCCGCCGCCGCGCTGGCCGGGATCGGCCTGGCCGAGGCCGACCGGCTGCTGGACCGGTTGGCCGCGGCCAACCTGGTCGGCCACCTCTCCGACCCGGCCCCGCGCACCGGCCGCTTCCACTTCCACGACCTGCTCCGCCGCTACGCCCTGGACCTGGGCGAGGAGGAGGACAGCGCGGCGGAACTGGCCGCGGGCAGGCGGCGGCTGTTCGCGGCCTACCTGGCCGGTGCGGACCAGGCGATCCGGCGGCTCTACCCCGACGCGCTGCTGCTGCCGAGGGACACCGAGGAGGTGCCGGCGCCGGAGTTCGACAGCGGTCCGGCCGCACTGGCCTGGCTGGACACCGAACGCCCCAACCTGCTCGCCGCGGTGCACCACGCCGCCGACCACGGGCCGCCGGAGACCGCCTGGCACCTCATCGACTCGCTGCGGCTGTACTTCTACTCGCACCGGCACACCGCGGAATGGCTGGCCGCCGGGCACGCCGCGCTGCGCGCCGCCCAGCAACACGGCGAGGTCGAGGCCGCCGCGACCATGCACCACAACATCGGCACCGCGCACAGCAACGGCGGCGACTACCAGCAGGCCGTCGACCACTTCCAGCGCGCGCTGAGCCTGCGCGCGGACCGGCCGCGCACGGTGGCCACCGCCAAGGCCACCGCCACCACGCTGAACAACCTGGGCATCGCACACGCGGTCTTCGGCAGGCTCACCGAGGCCGCCGACCACCTGCTGCGCGCGGTCACCCTGCACCGCGAACTCGGCGCGGAAGCGTTGGCGCACAGCACCCTGGTCAACCTCTCCATCGTGCTGGCCGACCTGGGCAGGCTGCGCACCGCCGCCGCGCACCTGCGCGAGGCGCTGGCCTTCTACGCCGACCACGGCTCCCGCTACGACCAGGCCAACACCCAGGAGGCCCTCGCCAGGGTGCACCTGGACCTGGGCGAGCACGCCGAAGCCGCCCGGCACGCCGAGGCCGCGCTGGCCAACGCCCGCGCGGTGGACGACCGGCGCACCGAATGCGACGCGCTGTGCACCCAGGCCGCGCTGCACCTGGCCGCCGGCGAGCACACCGCCGCGCTGCGGGCCGCCACCGGCTCACTCGGCCTGGCCCGCGACATCGCGCACGCCGGCACCGAGATCGACGCGCTGATCGTGCTCACCCAGGCGCACACCGCCGCGGGCGCCGCCGAGGAGGCGCTGCACTGCGGCCGGGAGGCCGAACGGGTGGCCCGCGCGGCAGGCAGGCGGGTCAAGATCGGCCAGGCGCTGACCGCGCTGGCCGCGGCCGCGCTGGCCGGCGGTGCCGCCGGGGTGGCCCTGGCCACCGCGCGAGCGGCCCTGGAGCTGCACACCGACACCGGGCACCGGCTCGGCGAGGCACGCACGCTGGTGCTCATCGCCGACGGGCTGGCCCTCGGCGCGGACAGCGTGGCGGCCCAGTCCCACCGGCAGCGCGCGGCCGCGCTGTACGCCGAGTTGTGGGGAAGGCACCGGGAACCCGCTGGGGTCGAGTAGACAGGTCAGCGGAGAGGGGGTGGTAGGCGTGACCGAGCTGGATTTCCGGGTCCTCGGCCCACTGCAGGTGACCAAGGACGGCCAGCCGCTGCGGATCGGCGCGGCCCAGCACCGGATCCTGCTGGCCTGCCTGCTGCTGAACCCGCGCAGGCCGGTGGAGTCCGAGCGCATCGCCGGGCACCTGTGGCCGGTCAACGGCAGACCGCGCAACCCGCGCGGCGCGGTGCACACCTACGTGCAGCGGTTGCGCGGGTTGCTCGGCGCCGAGGCCATCCGCACCGTCGAGGGCGGCTACCTGCTCGACGTGCCGGCCGAAGCCGTCGACCTGCACCGCTTCGCCGCGCACCTGCGGCGGGCCGACGAGGCCCAGGACACCGCGGCCGAACACGCCGAACTGACCGCGGCGCTGGCCCAGTGGCGCGGCGAGGCGTTCGCGGACGTGCCCGCGCCGGAGTTCGCCACCCCCGAGACCGCCCGCTGGGCCGGGCTCCGGCTGACCGCGCTGTCCAGGCGGATCCAGCTCGACCTCGACCGCGGCGAGCACAACGCGGTGATCGGCGAACTCCAGCTGCTCACCCGCCAGCACCCGGTGCACGAGGTGTTCTGGAGCCAGCTCATGCTCGCCCTCTACCGCGCCCAGCGCCCGGCCGAGGCGGTGCAGGCATACGCCAGCGCCGCGGCCACCCTGCACGCCGAACTCCAGGTGCAGCCGGGACCGCGGCTGCGCTGGATGCACGAGGCCGTGCTCACCAACGCACCCGAACTCGCCCCGCCGTCGGCCCCGGCCGTGCTCTGGCGACCGGCCTGCCAGCTGCCCTCCGACATCGGCGATTTCACCGGCCGCCGCGAGGAACTGCGCGCGCTCACCGGACTGCTGGTGCGTCAGCAGGCGCGGCGGGTGCTGGTCTGCGGGCAGCCCGGCATCGGCAAGACCGCGCTGGCCGTCCGGGCCGGACACCTGCTGCGCCCGGCCTTCCCGGACGGGCAGCTCTACGTCAACCTGCGTGGCTACTGCCCAGGCGAACGGCTGGACCCGGCGCAGGTGCTCGGCCAGTTCCTGCGGGCCCTCGGCGTGCCGGCCGACCAGGTGCCCTACGGCACGGCGGACCGGATCAGCAAGTACCGGGCACTGCTGTCCGGGCGGCGGGTGCTGGTGCTGCTGGACAACGCGGGCTCGGCCGAACAACTGCTGCCGCTGCTGCCGGACTCCCCCGGCAGCGCCGCCCTGGCCACCAGCCGCAATATACTGTCCACTGTGGACACTCCACGGGTGCGGCTGGACCCGTTGGGGGAACAGGACTCCCTCGCCCTCATCGGCGCGATCCTGGGCGCCGAACACCTGGCGGCGCACCCGGTCGCGGCCGCCGAACTGGCCGGACTGTGCGCCCGGCTGCCACTGGCGCTGCGGATCGCCGCGGCCAACCTGACCATCCGCGGCGAACCCGACCTGCCCGGCTACGTGCACGAGCTGGCCACCGGCAACCGGCTGGCCGCACTGGCCATCGACGGCGACGACGACGCGGCCGTGCACCGCGCCTTCGACCTGTCCTACGGCACGCTCTCCGTTGCCGCGCAACGACTTTTCCGGCTGATCGGACTGGTGCCCGGCCCGGACTTCACCGCCGCGCACGCCGCCGCGCTCACCGGGTTCGAGCTGGACCGGGCCGAGGAGCTGATGCGCCAGCTGGCCACCGCGCACCTGGTCCAGGAACACCGCGAGGGCCGCTACCAGTTCCACGACCTGCTCCGGCTCTACACCGGCCAGCAACGCGATCTGGAGGACAGCCAGGACGAGGTCGCCGCGGCCGGGCAGCGACTCTTCGACTACCTGCTGGACTGCGCCAACTACGCCACCGTGCTGCTCTACGCCGAGGCCCCGCGCAACCGGGCCGTGGTCGGCAAACTCGCCCCCTTCGACGAGCCGGTGGCGGCCAAGCACTGGCTGGACGAGGAACGCGCCACCCTGATCGCCGCCGTGCTGGCCACCGAGGACCGGCCGGACGAGCTGTGCGTGGACCTCGCGACCGCGCTGACCAACCACTTCTGGACCAACGGGCACTTCGAGGAGCAGGTGCTCATCTGCGAGACCGGGCTGCGCGCGGCCATCCGGCGCGGCTACGTCTTCGGCCAGGCCGACATGCACAACGGGCTCAGCGGGGTGCTCTCGCTCTACGGGCGGGTGGCCGACGCGGTGCGGCACGGCACGCTGTCCGTGCTGCGCTACCGGGAGGTCGGCGCGCTCGGCGGGGAAGGGCTGGTGCTGGCCAACATCGCGATGGCCTACGAGGTGGCCTGCCGCTTCCCCAGGGCGATCGCCCGCTACACCAAGGCGATCCGGCTCAGCCGGGAGGCGCGCTACCCGGCGGGTGAGGCATTCGCCAGCCAGGGCCTGCACTCCGCCTACGTCGCGGTCGGCAGGCTGGCCGAGGCCAAGGTGCGGATCGAGCACGCCTGCAAGATCATGCGCAGGCACCACGCGCACGAGTCCGAGGCGCAGTGCCTGGTGCAGCTGGCCGACACGCTGGCCGCGCTGGGCGAGTTCGCCGAGGCCGGGCAGCGGCTGGCCGAGGCGGCGGCGCTGGCCAGGCGGCTGGGCGGGTTGCAGGAGCGGATGGTGGCCGAGGCCCGCGCCCGGCTGCAGCTGGCCCGCGCCGACCTGCCCGGCGCCCGCGCGCACCTGGACCGGGCGCTGGCCGTGGCGGTGGACAACTCCAGGGACCGGCTGGCCCCCGGCACCCGCACGCTGATCGCCGACATCCACCGCGGGCACCGGGAATGGGCCCGCGCGCACCACCACTACCTGGCCGCCCGCGAACTGGCCAACGCCGCCGGGCACCCTGCCTTCCCGGTGCTGATCTCGGTCGGCCTCTCCGCCGTGCACCGCGGGCTGCACGAGCCTGCCGAGGCACTGCCGTACGCGGTGGCCGCCGAGCACATCGCCCGCGCGGGCGGGCTGCGCACCGTGCTCGGCGACGCGCTCACCGAACTGGCCGAGGTCCGGCTGGCCCTCGGCGAGGCCGACACCGCGGCCGAGCTGGCCGGGGCCGCGCTGGCGGTGCACCGCTACACCGGCCGCCGCCCGGCCACCGCGACCGCGCTGGAGGTGCTGGGCAACGCCCGATCGGTGCTGGCAGGGCCGGCCGCCGCGTGTCCACTGTGGACCGAGGCACTGGCGCTCTACCGTGAGCTGGGCATGGTCGACCGCACCGGGCTGCCCGCCCGGCTGGCCGCGCAGGGAGCCGCGCCGTGACACTGGAGTTCCGCCTGCTCGGCCCCACCGAGGTCCGGCAGGACGGCACGCCATTGCCCACCCTGGCCGGAAAACACCGCACCGTGCTGGCCGCGCTGCTGCTGCGCCCAGGCCGTCCGGTGAGTATCGCCGAGCTGACCGCGCAGGTGTGGGAGGAGCCGCCGCGCAACCCGAAGAACGCGCTGCAGACCTACATCCGCCGCCTGCGCGCCGCCCTGCCCGAACCGGTGCTGCGCACCACCGGCACCGGCTACCAGGCCGACGTGCCAGCCGATTCCGTTGACCTGCACCGTTTCCGCGCCCTGCTGGCCAAGGCGGGCGGGGAGCCGAGGGCCGAACGGGACACCCTGCGCACCGCGCTCGCGCTCTGGCGCGGCCCCGCGCTCTCCGACGTCTTCTCCCCCGCCCTGCGCCAGGCCGTGGCCGGGGTGGAGGCCGAACACCAGCGCGCGCTGGAACGCCGGATCGACCTGGACCTGGAACTCGGCGAGGACACCGGCCTGATCGCCGAACTACGCCGGCTCACCACCCAGGACCCACTGCGCGAACGCCACTGGGCCCAGCTCATGCTCGCCCTGACCAGGGCGGGCCGCCAGGCCGAGGCGCTGCAGACCTACCAGGCCGCCACCGGCGTGCTGGCCGACCTGCTCGCCGTCCGCCCCGGCGCCGAACTGCGCGCCCTGCACCAGGCCATCCTCACCGAGGCGGTCCCGCCGCCCGGCCCGCCACCCCGCCGCGGCCTGCCCATCCACCAGCTTCCGTTGGACATCAACGATTTCGTCGGCCGCGCGGACCTGGTCGAGGCCATCACCGGCGCACCAGCGGGCACCACGGTGGTCTACGGCCAGCCCGGCGTCGGCAAGACCGCGCTGGCCGTCCACATCGGACACCTGCTCAAGGACCGCTACCCCGACGGCCAGCTCTACGTCGACCTGCGCGGCTACTCCCCCGGCGAGAAACCCACCCCCTTCGCCGTGCTGGCCCGTTTCCTGCGTGCCTTCGGCCTGGCCGAGTCCGAGATCCCGCCGACCGAACCCGGCCGGGCCCGGCTCTACCAGTCCCTGCTCGCCGAGCGCCGCTTCCTGGTCCTGCTGGACAACGCCGCCGACGCCGCCACCGTCGCCCCCCTGGTCCCCACCGGCCCGCACTGCCGCACCCTGATCACCAGCCGCGGCGTCATCCCCGGCCTGCCCGAATGCCGGCGCATCACCCTGGACGTGCTCAGCCCCGCCGAGGCCACCACCCTGCTCACCCGCACCCTTGGCCGGGACCTGGTCCAGGCCCAGCCCGCCGCGGCCACCCGCCTGGCCGACCTCTGCGCCCGCCTCCCGCTGGCCCTGCGGGTGGCCGCGGCCAACATCGCCGTCCTGCCGGTCCCCGACCTGGCCGAGTACCTGCACCGGCTGCACGAGCCCGACCGCCTCGGCGAACTGGCCATCGAGGACGACCAGGACACCGCGGTCCGCCGCGCCTTCGAGCTGTCCTACCGGACCCTGTCCACCGCGGCGCGGCGGATGTTCCGGCTGCTCAGCGTGGCGCCGGGCGCCGACCTCGCCGAGCCGGAGGCGAGCGCGCTGGCCGAGGCACCCGCGGCGCCGCTGCTGCGCGAACTGGCCGACGCGCACCTGCTCGATGAGTACCGGCCCGGCCGCTACCGCAGCCACGACCTGCTCCGGCTCTTCGCCACCGAACAGCACCAGGCCGAGGACAGCCCGGCGGAGCGGGCCGCGGCGCGGCGACGATTGCTGGCGCACTGCCTGGGCGTGCTCGTCCAGCTGCAGCACTTCCTCTACGGCCCGGCGACCGAGACCGCGCTCGACGACTGGGCACCCCCACCCGCCCGGCTCACCCTGGGTACCCCGGCCGAGGGCGTCGCCTGGTTCGAGACCGAGTTCGCGACCCTGCTGGCGATGCACGCCAGGGCGGCCAGGACCGACCCGGCGGGGGCCGCGCTGCTCGGCATCGCCATGCTCAGCCAGCTCTACGTGCACTTCCGGCAGGACGAGCGCGCCCCGATCGCCGAACTGACCGCCCAGGCGGCGGAGGCGGCCGGGAACCGCAGGGCGCTGGCCGACGCGCTGGCCGCCTGGAGCGAGGCACTGCTCTGGCAGAGCGACTACCGCGCCAGCGTGCGGCGGGCCGCGATGGCCAGGACGCACTACGCCGCGCTCGGCCTGCTCGTCGGCGAGAGCATCGCGCTGACCCGGATCGGCCACGCCCGCGGCCTGGCAGGCCAGCTCTCGGTCTCCGGCGAGTACCTCGAGCGGGCGCGCCTGGCGGCGATCCGGGCGGGCTCGCGGCTGGCCGAGGCCAACGCGCTGGCCCATCTCGGCGCGGTCGGCCTGCGGCAGGGGCGGCTCGCCGAGGCCGCGGCGGCGATGTCCGCCGCGCACAAGCTGTCGACGGAGATCGGGGCGATCGGCGTGCAGTCGCTCTACCTCAACGACGTCGGCGACCGGGAACTGCACGAGGGGCAGCCGGCACTGGCCGTGCGGAGTCTGCGGCGGGCCCAGGAGCTACGCCGGGAACTCGGGTTCGCCGCGCAGGAGACCCTCGGCGCCGGCATGCTCGCCGAGGCCTACGCCGAACTCGGCGACTACCCGAACGTCCGCCACCAGCTCGATCTGATGCACGCCGACCCAGACCCGGCCAGCCACCGGATGAACCTGCCCTACGCCCGGTACGCCGAGGGCCTCGCGGAGTACCGGCAGGGCCGGTCCCGGTTGGCCATCGAGCACCTCACCGCCGCCTTCGACCTCGCGGTGCCGCTGCGGCAACACAACGAGCAGGTCCGCGCGCTGACCGGACTCGCCCTGGCCCACCTGGACCTGGCCGAACCCGCCGAGGCCAGGCGGCACAGCACCGAGGCGGTCGCGCTGGCCCGGCGCACCCAGCAGGAGGGCTTCGCGGCCAGGGCGCTGCTGGTGCTGGCCAGGACCGAGATCCGGCTGGGGGCGTTCGACGTGGCGACCGGGCACGCGGCGGAAGCGTTGTCCGCCTTCCAGCACATGGGGCACGAACGCGGCGAGGCGGAGACCCTCGCCCTGCTCGCCGAACTCGGCGCGGCCCAGCCCTCGGGGCAGCCCCCAGCGGCCGCCGCTCACCCGTCCAGATAACCCGCCAGCCGCGCCCCAGCCGCGTCCCAGCGCCAGGCCCGCCGCATCCACTCCCGCCCGGCCCGCCCCATCGCGGCCGCCAGCTCCGGGTCCAGCAGCAACCGGGTCACCGACTCCGCCACCGCGCGCACCGAACGCGGGTTGACCACATGCCCGGTCACCCCGTCCCGCACCGTCTCCGGCGCACCGCCGGAATCACCGGCCACCACCGGCAAACCGCTGGCCGCGGCCTCCAGGAACACCAGGCCCAGGCCCTCCACGTCCAGGCCGAAGCCGCGGTTGCGGCAGGGCAGGGCGAAGACGTCGGCCGCGGCGTAGTAGGCGGGGGTCTCGCTGGGCGGGATGTGGCCCGCGAAGATCACGTGTTCGTCCACTGTGGACTGTTGGGCGAGGGCACGCAGGCGTTTGCGGTACGGGCCGGCGCCGACCAGCAGCAGTTTGGCGCCGGGCACCCTGGCCCTGATCCGGGGCAGCGCGTGGATCAGGGTGTCCTGGCCCTTGCGCGGGGCCAGCCGGGACAGGCACAGCACCACCGGCGCGCTGCCGAGGTTGTGCCTGCGGCGGATCTCCTGGCGGGCAACGGAATCCGGCCGGTAGTAGGTGGCGTCCACGCCGGCGGGCAGGTGTTCCAGGGCGGCCAGCGGGCCGAAGGCGGAGGCGATGGCGGCCCTGGTGTAGCGGCTCACGCAGGTGACCACGTCGGCCGCGGCGCCGATCCGGCGCAGTGCCCAGCGCGCGCCGGGGAACATCGACCAGCCGACCTCGTGCCCGTGGCTGCAGGCCACCACCCGGCGCGCCCCGGCCGAGCGCAACCGCGCGGCCAGCAGCCCCAGCGGGGCGGCCGCGCCGAACCACACCGAGGTGCAGCCCTCGGCCCGCAGGATGTCCGCGGCCCTGGCCACCACCTCCGGTTCGGGCAGCAGCACCGGCGAGGCGTGCCGCACCACCGGGAACGGCTGGGCGGCGTCGAACTCCGCGGCCGAGGCGGGCGGGCCGTCCCAGCCGGGTGCGTAGACCACCAGCCGGTCCGCCGGCAACGCGGTGGCCAGTGAGTGCAGGTACGCCTGGATGCCACCGGGACGTGGCGGGAAGTCGTTCGTGACCAACAGGGTGCGGCGCACGAGGCGAACCTTAGCCGTAGGTCTTGCGCAGGAACTCCCGCCAGCCCGCGACGAGTCTGGCCCGGTCCACGCCCAGCACCTCGCGCAGCATCCGGTCCTGGCCCGCGGTGTCGGTCTGCCCGGCCCTGGCCAGCCGCCGGTACAGCTCCACCAGCGTGGCCTCGCCGTGGCGTTCGGCGATGTGCGTGGTCAGCGACCAGGACGACTGGTAGGCCACGTCCAGTTTCTGGCCGCCGGAGCGGAAGTCGGCGTCGGCTGGCAGGTCCAGCTGGCCGTTCTCGGCGCGGACCCGGCGGGTCAGGTCGGGGGCGGCCTCGGTGGGCGCGATGCCCGACCCGCGGTAGCCCACGTAGTCGGCGAAGCCCTCCAGCAGCCACATCGGCGCGCCGTCCACGGTGGCGGCCCTGGCGGCCACGTGGGTGATCTCGTGCCGCAGCACCACCCGCAGCGCGCTGGCCGAGAGGCGGGTGGCGGTCTTGGGGTTGAACACGATCCGGGCGCCCTCGACCAGCTGCTGCTCGTGGTCCACCCGGTCGGCCAGGGCGACCGCGGCGATGGAGTCCACCGCGAACTCCGAGCCGACCATGGCCTGCAGTTCCCTGGTGGTCTCCGGCAGCACCACGACCACCCGCTGCGACCACTCCCGGCCCCACACCTCGCTGACCGCGCGCACCGCCGCGTCCAGCTCCTTGGCCACCCGCTGGGCCAGTGCCTGGTTGGCCCGGTGGCCCAGCACGATGCCGGAGTTGGTGGTCAGCACCAGGCAGGGGCCGAAGTCCCACGGGCCGCGCCAGGTGCGCCTGCCCTGGGCCTCCAGCGCGGAGTCGGAGGTCAGGTACCAGCTGTCGCCGTAGCGGGCGAACAGGTAGCCCATCGGCCGGGTGGTGGCCACCGCGTCGCCGCCGCCCAGGGCGTAGCTCAGCTCCACCCTGGGCGCGAACAGCTCCTCGGCGTCGGGGGCGTAGGAGGTGAGCCCGGAAGTGCCGAGGGCCTCGGCCGGTTCGAGGTGGTAGCGCCAGCTGCTCAGCGGCACGCCGGCCAGGTTGACGAACAGGTTGCGCTGCGCGGTGGCGAAGGCCGAGTCGGCGTTGGGGTCCAGGGTGGCCAGGAAGGTGGTCTCGTCCCGGCGCAGGATCGCCTCGGCCCGGCGGCGCATCAGCTCGGACACGGCCGCGGCGCGCGGGGCCTCCGCGGTGGTGGCCGGGGCCTCCGGCGGGACCGGGCGGCCCGCCGCGTCCAGCGTGGTGACCTGGGGCTGCGGGTCGACCACATCGCGGGCCTGCGGGGTGGCGACCACGGCGAGCCCAGCAAGCAGCACGGCGGCCACCGCGGCGACCAGCCAGCTCCTGTACCGGCCAACCCCGGACACAGCTGCATCCTAGGGCCGGACAGGCCGCGGGGCCGACACCCGATCGGTGACGGCCCCGCGGAAAAAACGGACTTACCTGGACGAGTGGCTCAGGAGCCGACCCCGACCCGGCGGACCGCGACGATGCCGCTCTGCAGCGGGGCGATCTTGACCACGTCGCCGGTGGTGGGCGCGTGCACCATCTTGCCGTTGCCGACCGAGATGCCGATGTGGCCCTTGTAGGCGACCAGGTCGCCCGGCTGGATGGCGCTGATCGGCACCGCGGTGCCGATCCGGGCCTGCTGCGAACTGGATCGCGGCAGCTCCATGCCGACCTGCCGGTAGGCCCAGTAGATCAGGCCGGAGCAGTCGAAGGTGTTGGGACCCTCGTCGCCGTAGACGTACTTCGAGCCACGCTTGCTCAGCGCCTTCTCCAGCGCCGCGCCCGCGATCCCGCTGTTGCCGGGGATGTTGATGACCGAGTTGTCCTCGGGCCCCTTGAGCTTGTTCCGCTCGTCCTGGGTGAGCTTGTCGTACTGCGCCTTCACCTTGGACCGGCGGGTCTCCAGCTCGGCCCGGCGCTTGTCCAGCTCGGTGGTGATGCGCTTGGCCTCGTCAGTGGCCTTCTGCGCGCGGTCCTTGGCGTCCACCGCGCGCTTGCCGGCGTCCTCGGCCTGCTTGATGGTGGCGTGCAGCTTGTCGATGGCGTCCTTGTTGTCGCCAGCGAGCATGTCCAGCAACGCCATCTTGTCCAGGAACTCATTCGGCGAACGCGACATCAGCAGCGCGCTGAGCTGGTTCAGCCGCGCGCCCTCGAAGTCGGCGGAGGCCATCTTGTCGACGTCCCCGCGGAGCTGCCGTTCCTGCTCGCGGGCCAGGGCGCCGAGCTTGCTGGCTTCCTCGGCCTCCTTGTTGGCCTTCTCCAGGTCGGCGTTCTTCTTGTTGAGGTCGTCCTTGGCCTCGTGCAGGGATTCCGCGATCTTCTCGGTTTCCTTGGACATTTCCTGGAGCTGCTTCATCGCCTCGGAGGCGTTGGCGGGCAGTTCCGGGTCGGCCAGCGCGGGGGTCGTCGGCGCGAGGCCGACGGCGACCACAACTGCGGAGGCCGCGAGGGCCCCGCGCATCGTGCGCTTGAGTCGATGCGACGCCACGTGGCGTACTACTCCTTCGTGCTCGCTACCGCTTACCGGGTTAGCTGACGGGTTCGGGCCCGAAGTCGCCCTACGCGCGGCGCCCAGGTACAGGCCCGCCCGATTCACCCCAACTGCCTGGGTCCCCGGTTCGGCCCCCGACAAGCCGATTCGGCGGTGTCTCGCGGTGTCGCCCTCGGTTGGACGACGGTCCGCCGCGAGATCTCGGACAGGTTACGAGTAGTGAGGCCCCCAGTCCACCGCCGCGGGGCGGCCGATGTTCGGCCGTGACCCGGCCGCCCGATCGGACTAGTTACCCAGCGACACAACAGCGCTGTGTAATCACTCACCATATTCAGCGCGACCTGCGGTGTTGCCGTTCCCTAGAGATCAACTGTCAATACCCACCGACACGGTCCGTTCCTGGTTGCAACCCGGTTCACCCGAGAAAAGTGACGAGCGCCACACGCCAACCGCGTATGTGCGCGCTCACACCCGGCCCAACCTGGCCAGCAACACCGCCGAGGGCACCGGGTGCGCGCCCCGGCGGCGGATGGAATCGGCCACCGCGCGGTCGGAGGTCACCACGACCACCGGGCGACCCTCCGGCTCGGCGGTGACCAGGGCCCTGATCACGTCGTCGGCGAGCACGCCGGGATCGCTGAAGAGCACCCGCACCCCGCGCGGCGCCGAGGTGGGCACCGCGACCACGCCGGCGCCGTCGAAGACCAGCGTGACCTCGGCCCCGGTGCGCGCGGCCAGCACCGCGAGCTGGTGCACCAGCCGGTCCCGCTGCTCGGAGAGGGTCAGCTCGGGGTAGCCGGTCTTGGTGACGTTGTAGCCGTCCACCACCAGGTGCACGGTGGGCAGCGCCAGCAGCCGGTCCAGTGCGGCCGGATCCTCCACCCGGCCGACCGCGCCGGTGGCCGGGGTGGCCCCGCGCACGGTGTCGGCCGGCCGCGGCCCACTGCCGCCGAGGGCGAGTTCCCGGCGCAGGCCGGTGACCGCGCCGGCCAGGGTGTCCACCAGCAGGCCGAGCCGGACCTCGTCGGCCTGGCGGGCCTCCCTGGCGGACTGCCTGGCCACCTCGGCCTCGGCCAGCGCGCGACCGGCCTTGACCCGCTCGGTGTCGGCGCGTTCGCGTTCCTTGTCCCGTTCGGCGGTGATCGCGGCGACCACCGCCTCGGTCTCGCCGTGTCCCTTGGTCAGCGCGGTCCTGGCCGCCTCGGCCTCGTCCTTGGCCTGACGCAGTTTCACGCCCTGCTCGCGGAGGCGTTTGCGCAGCCGGTCCAGTTCGGCCTCGCCCTCCTGCCGGACCCGCTCGGCCGCGCCCCTGGCCTCGTCCAGTTCGGCGCGCATCCTGGCCAGTTCGGCCTCCAGGCGCTCGATCCGGGACACGCCGGCGTCGCGTTCGGAGCGCAGCTGGGCGTCCACCGAGCGCCGGGCGACCAGCTCCACGTGCAGTGGCGCGGCCGGATCGGCCAGCAGCACGGCCGCGGCCGCGGTGGCCACCGGATCACCGGGGGCCAGCTCCAGGGTGCTGGGCCGGTGCTCCCGGCACCACTGCACCACCGCGTTGCGGAAGACCGCCGAATCCCGCAGCGCGGCCAGCAGCGGACCGGTGCCCAGCTTCGCCCGCTTGGCCGGGGCGAACCGGGCCACCGGCCGCAGTGGCTGCGGGATGTCGAGCTGGGGCATGGTGCCCAGCGCCTCGGCGGACAACTCGGCGAGTCGCGCGCGGACGGCCTCGGGCAGAGCGTCGAACTCCACCTCGGGCTCCGGCGGCGGCGCACCGTCCACAGCGGACGGACCCGGATCGGGTTCCGGCCGGTCGTGGCTGGTCTGCGCGGGCAACGGGAACACCCGGATAAGGTTAGCCGTCGTCAGCGCCCCTGGCGCGCAGCCACCGTCACGCTCGGCGACGCTTGCACAACAAGCTGATCACGCCAGGGCCGGGACCGGGGTCCGCTCGGCCACCGGGGCCGGGATCTCGGCGGGCATGGCGAAGTACAGGCGCACCAGCTTCTCCGCCAGCGCGGCCAGCACCCTGGTCGGCAGTGCCCGCAGAACCGCGCGCACCGGCGCCACGTTCTCCTTGTCCAGCAGCAGCACCTGGTAGACGCCGAGCACGGTGTGCCGGGGCGCCCGGCGGATCCGCGCCACGGCCTCGGCCAGCTGCCCCGACAGGTATTCCCGGGCCTTGACCCTGGCCTGGTCCACCCCGTGCATCCGGACCAGCAACCGCAGCGAGCTGAAGCAGTCCTCGGCCACGTCCTCGGCATAGGACTCGAAGTCGTCGATCATGTCCAGGAAGGCGGCCAGCGGGCGCAGCACGTGGAACAGCCCGTCGTCGGTCGGCACGCCCTTGATGTTGTTGAGCACCCTGGTCAACCCGTTGACCACCAGCGACCGGATGTCGCAGACCTCGGCGAAGACCTCCTGGGTCAGCTCGACCTCGCCGAGCATGATCCGGCCTTCCAGGACGTAGTACCGCTCCAGCTCGTCCACCACGTGCGCCACTCCGCCGTCCCAGGCGTCATAACCCTTGATCAGCTCGATCATCTCGTGCTTCCACGAGTGGTCGGTGATGGTCGAGCTGCCCATCCGCTGGGCCTGTTCGTACAAGAAGTCACCCTTGTACATCAGGCCGTAGTACTGGACCATCAACGGCCGCACCCTGGCCGCCTCGGCGGCGGTGTAGTGGCCGAACCTGAGGTTGAAGCCGTTGAGGTAGTCCAGGAACCTGTGCGCCCGCGCGTTCATCTGGTAGCTGATGTGATGTTCCTGCCAGTAATCCGACATGTCCGATTCCTCCCGAGTTCGCCTTCCAATGCGAATCCAGGATAGAATTCGAAAATCTCACCTCGGCCACGTCGGCGAATTCACATAAATGCCAGCAGAAGTGCTTGCGGAAACATCGAATTACAGCGAAATGTCATTTCTCGTCAATGAGAACCGGCAGTTCCGGCCTGCCCTGCTTGTCCTGGCGGGCCACGGTCTTGAGGATCCGCGCCAGCACCGGGCGCGGCAGCCTGCGCAGCACCGGCAGCAGCCAGTCCGGGACCGCGGAGGCGAGCACCATCAGCATCGTGGTCACGCTGATCCGATCGATCTCCACACAGGCCCGCTCGACCAGCCGGGAGCGGAACTCCTCCAGCTTCACCCGGCCCCGCTCGGCGCCGAAGATGCGCGCGTACATCCGGATCGTGCTGTAGCTGCCCGCGGCGATGTCCTTGGCGTAGGAGGGCACGTCGTCGGCGATCTCCCACAGCATGTACAGCGGCTTGCAGACCTGGACCATCTCCTCGACCACCCGGGGATCGGTGCCGAGCAGGTTGAGCATCAGCGGGGTGACCAGCGCGATGTCGGAGGAGCGGATGGAGAGCACCTCGTAGACCGACTCCTCGGTGACCTCGACCTCGCCCAGCAGCAGCTGGCCCTCCAGCTCGAAGTAGCGCTGCAGGTCGTCAAGGCGTTCCCGGCCCCGCTCATCGAGCAGGCCATAGCTCTCCAGCAGCTCCTCCATGTCCCGCCGCCAGCTCAGATCGACCTCGAAGTCGCCGTTGAGCTGCGCCTCCTCGTAGGCGAGGTCGGCCTGGTAGACCAGGGCCAGGAAGTGGATCACCAGTGGCTCGAACACCTTGGCGGTGTCCTCGTTGACGCCGATCATGCGCAGCATCGAGTCGTAGCCCTCGAGGAACATCACCCGGCTGGCCTTGAGCGATTCCAGGTAGGAGACCCGGCTCGAGGTCCACGTCTCGGGACCGTCGGGGCCGAGGATGCGCTCGCGCAACTCCTCAGCGGTGGCTGTCGATTGCACCATGACGAATACCCCAGGTCAGTCGTGGGTCGATAGGTAGGTAAACGCTTGCCCCGACAACGGGGTCAGGCGGGGACGACCGCGATGATCGGCTGCGGCAGCGCGGGCAGTTCCTGCCTGCGGGCCAGCCAGGTACGCAGCTCGCGGTGCCCGCGCAGGCGGATCCGCCCGCCGCGCAACCGGTTCTCCGCCTCGGTGAGCAGATCCTGGCGCTGCTCACGCACCCTGGCCCCGACCTGCTGGGCGCCCGCGATGGCCAGCAGCGCGTGGTAGTGGTTGTACCGGCCCGCCGCCACGTCCTTGGCGTAGTCGGCGAGGTCGCCGTCGAGCTGGGCCAGCCGCACCGCGGCCTCGTAGGCGCCGAGGGCGAAGGTGGACAGCGGCCTGCCGCACAGGGTGCTGATGACCTTGACCAGGGCCAGCAGCTCACCGGCGCGCAGCCGGGCCAGCTCGGTCAGCAGGGACTCGGTCGGCTCGACCAGGCCGGCCCGCAGCGAGGCGGTCAGCGTGTGCGCGTGCTCGAGGTCGTAGAGGCCCTTCTGCACATCGGTGTCATAGACCCCGTAGCTCTTGAAGAAGGTCTCGATCTCCTTCTTCCAGGAGCCGTCCGCGGTTTCCAGGCGGCGGGCCTGGGCGCACAGCGCGAGGTAGTGATAGGCCAGCGGCTGGATGAGCCGGATCTCCGCCCTGGAAGCCCCCAGCAGTTCCCAGTACCGCAGCCCGCCACAGGAGAAGAGCCGGGCGGTCGAGGTCACCTTGTCCCGGTAGCTGACACTGCTCTGTTCCCAGAACTCCGGCGCCGAACGCCCGTACACATTATCCCGGACATTCGTCAGCGGTTTGTTTCCCCACCTGGACAACGACTCCTCCTCGCCACACGGACTGGGGGCGAAGCTAGCAGCAAGGGCGGCTGCTGGCCCGGCAGTCAGCGGAACCTGAGGAAACTGTTGGCATCCCGGTAACCGCAGAACTGCCGGGGTCTTCGGCTATTTCTATCGAGAATTGGCACTTTCGGGCAACGGTGCGGGTACCGGCGCGGTGGCCAGCTCCCCGGTGCGCCCGAGCGAGGTCAGCAGCGGCAGCAGCACCGCCCTCGGCAGCTTCGACACCACCGCCGCGGTCAGTTCCAGGCCCAGGTCGGGCAGGCCGGCCAGGAGCAGCTTGCGCAACGCCGGGGTGCTCGCGCCCGGCAGCCTGCCCAGCGCCTGGCGCAGCAGCGCGGACCGGTAGGCGCGCAGCTTGTGCGTGGCCTGGCTGTGCCCGTGGCCCTGGACGAAGAGCCGGAGCAGGTTGAACCGGTCCCAGGCGATGTCCTCCGCGTAGTTCGCCAGGTCGGCACGCAGGTCCTGCAGGCGCAGCCACGGATCCAGCAGGGCCAGGTGCTCCTCGTCGACCGGCTGGTCCCGCAGCAGGTAGAGCAGCCGGTTGAGCACCCGGTGGTCGGCGATCCGGTCCCTGGTCAGCTCGGTGACGACCTGCTCGTCCACCGCCAGCTCGCCACGCCGGATCCGGTCCCTGGTCAGCAGGGCATGGCCGAGATCGGCCAGCCCGGCCCTGACCTGCTCGTCGAGCAGGCCGTAGCTGTCGGCCAGCGCGGACAGCTCGCCGACCAGCGACGGGTCGGCCTCGGCCTGGTAGGCCAGTGCGATGTAGTGCCGGACGAACGGGCGGATGACGTCGAACTCGGCCCTGGTGAAGCCGAGCGCGTACCGCGCGCCCCAGTTGTCCCACCGCAGCGCGCGGTTGGCCCGCAGGCTGTCCCGGTAGCTGATGTCCAGTCCCTGCCAGGCCGCAGGCGGCTCCGCCGGAACCATCCGCGCCTTGAGCCGCTGCACCGCCGCCTCGGTCACGATCGTTCTCCCCGTTCTCAGGTGTGTGCTGGTGCCCTCGGCGCCGCCGGGTCAGGAGGTGGCGGCGACCAGCGGCCCGGACTCCGCGATCGGGGCTGGCACCGGAATCTTGCGGATCATGTCCATCTCGATCTTCAGCAGCGTGCCGGCCAGCGCGCGCAGCACCCCGGTGGGCAGCAGGCGCAGCACCCCGGCGGCGTGCTCCAGCGGCAGCACCTCACTGCCGCTGACCATCCGCACCAGCGCGTCCCGGCCCGCGGTGCGGAGGCCGCCGAGCAGGTCGGCGATCGCCTTGTTCTGCAACGCGCGCAGCCCGGCGATCGCGCCGCCCGCCCCGTGCCGCCACACCATCAGGCGCAGGGTGTTGAAGCTGTTGCCTGCCACGTCCTCGGCGTAGGAGGTGAGGTCGTCGTTGATCTCACCGAGCAGCCACAGCGAACGCAGCAGCGCCTCGTAGTCCGGCGTGCAGCGCTCGCCGCGGGCCCGGAACACCACATGCAGCAGGCCGAAGAAGTCGCTGGAGCGGATCCGCAGGACGTCGGCGAGCACCTCATCGGTCAGCTCTACCTCGCCGAGCAGGATCTGCCCTTCCAGGACGTAGTAGCGCTCCAGCTCCTCGATCTCCTTGCCGATGGCGGGCTCGTAGAGGCCGTGGCCCTCGGCGACGTCGCGCATCCGCTGCTTCCAGCCGCCTTCGGCGCTGGACTGGCCGCTGGCCTGGGCGTCCTCGTAGATCTCATCGCCCTGGTAGACCAGCGCGAGCCACTGCACGACCAGCGGCTGCAGCAGGTCGTACTCGGCCCGGCTGCACCCCAGCAGGCGGCGGTAGATGTCCCCGCCCTTGAACTTCAGCACCGAGGTGCCCTTGAGGGTGGCCGCGTACGGCACGCCGGACTGACGCCAGGTGGCGTGTTTGGGCTGGTTGTAGATCGTCGCCCGGATGCGCTCCAGGGACTGCCGCTCACGACGAGAGGACACGGTCTTCCTTCCGCTGGTCCAGTTCAGCGATCGGCTGCGCGATCGGCTTGGAGATCTCCCGCGCGCCGAATCCCTCGAACCTGAAGACCGAGGTGGCCACCGTGGCCAGCACCCGGTGCGGCAGCAGGCCGAGCAGCTCCGGCAGCACCGGCAGGTTCAGGTTCACCAGCGGGGTGCTGGTCAGGTAGCGCACCAGCGCGGGCTTGCCGGCCTTGCCGAACTGCGCCAGGCCCTTGGCCGCGATCCGGTTGCGCAGCTCCCGGAGCTGCCGGCCTGCCTGCTCGGCGCCGTGCAGCCGGAGGTAGAGGCGCAGGGTCTTGTGGCTGTCCCCGGCACTGCCCCGCTGGTGGGAGTCGAGGTCCTGGTCGAGGTCGAACAACGCCGTTGAGGTCTTGACCAGCTGGTAGAACTCCTCGTCCGGGGTGCGGCCCTTGAGCCGGTCGATCACCCGGACCATCACGTGCAGGTCCGAGGAGCGCAGGAACGCGATCTCCTCCAGGACGGCCTCGGTCAGCGGCAGCTCGCCGAGCAGGACCTGGCCTTCCAGCACGTGGTAGCGCTCAAGGTCGTCCAGCGTGGCCTGGATGCGGCTGTCATAGACGTTGTGGTTCTTGAGCAGGTCCTGCAGGCGGATCTTCCAGCTGTGGTCGGTGATCCGGCTGGACCCCTCGGCCCTGGCCGCCGCGTAGCCGCGCTCGCCCTGGAAGACCAGGGAGTGGAAGTGCAGCACCAGTGGCTCGACCAGCCTGGCCTCGGCCGGGGTGCAGCCGATGGTGTGCCAGTAGGCGCCCGCGGTCTTGTCCAGGATCTCCATCTCGGCGCGCAGGTTCTCGGCGTAGGAGACGCGGTTGTCCTGCCAGCTGTCAGGTCGTTCACCCGCGGCCAGGGTGCGGCCTATCCGCGCCAGTGTCTGCTCGTCGCGCCTGCCCACTACCCAGACCTCCGGATCATCCCACCACGGCCAATGTGCCGGAACATAACAATGGATCTTGAGCAGGCACCAGGCAGAGAAGTTGACCCCGACACCGTTTCTGCCGCCGGAACTGTCGGTGCCCTGACCTACCTTCAAGACGATGAATCAGGACCGCCCGAGGGCCATCCCAGTGCAGCTCAGCCTCGAGCAGTTGGGCACCCCACTGCACGAGGTGACCTTCGTCGTGCTGGACCTGGAGACCACCGGCGGGCGGCCCGGCACGGACACGATCACCGAGTTCGGCGCGGTGAAGATCCGCGGCGGGCAGCTGCTCGGCGAGTTCGGCACCCTGGTCGACCCGGAGCGCGGCATCCCGCCGGAGGTGGTCGCGCTGACCGGCATCACCGAGGCCATGGTGCGTGACGCGCCCAAGCTGGCCGAGGTGCTGCCCGCCTTCCTGGAGTTCGCCACCGGGGACGCCAAGACGGTGCTGGTGGCGCACAACGCGCCCTTCGACATCGGCTTCCTCAAAGCGGCCAGCGCGCAGCTCGGCTACGAGTGGCCGAAGCTGCAGGTGCTGTGCACGGTCCGGCTGGCCCGCCGGGTGCTCTCCCGCGAGGAGGCCCCCAGTTGCCGGCTCTCCGCGCTGGCCGCCCTCTTCGGCGCCGCGGTCACCCCCAACCACCGGGCCCTCGACGATGCCAAGGCCACCGTGGACGTGCTGCACGCGCTGCTGGAGCGGGTCGGCCCGCTTGGCGTGCACTCACTGGAGGAACTGCTCGGCTACCTGCCCGAGGTGACCGCGGCCCAGCGCGGCAAACGCGGCCTGGCCGGCGGCCTGCCCGAACGGCCGGGCGTGTACCTGTTCCGCGGGCCCAGCGAGGAGGTGCTCTACGTCGGCACCGCCACCAACCTGCGCCGCCGCGTCGGCCAGTACTTCACCGCCGGTGAGACCAGGGCCAGGGTCAGGGACATGGTCGCCTTCGCCGTCCGCGTCGACCACGTCGAATGCGCCCACCCGCTGGAAGCCGCGGTCCGCGAACTGCGCCTGCTCGCCGCGCACCGCCCCCGGTACAACCGTCGCTCCACCCAGCCGCACCGCGCCTGGTGGATCACCCTCACCGACGAACCCTTCCCCCGCCTCTCCGTGGTCACCACCCCGAGGGAAGGTGCCCTAGGCCCCTTCACCAGCCGAAACACCGCCACCCTCGCCGTGGAGGCCATCCACGAGGCCATCCCGCTGCGCCAGTGCAACCAGCGCATCCCCGCCCGCAACCCCCAGGGCCGCCCCTGCGTCCTGGCCGACCTCGACCGCTGCGCCGCCCCCTGCGCGGGCCACCAGTCCCCCGCCGACTACGCCCCCGCCGTCGAGGCCCTGCGCGCCCTGGTCGCCGGCCACGACGACAACCCCGTCCGCCTGCTCCTGGACCAACTCGGCACCTTCGCCACCACCGAACGCTTCGAGCAGGCAGGCCTGCACCGAGACCGGATCGCGGGCCTGCTCAAGGGCCTGGACCGCGGCCAGCGGCTGACGGCGTTGGCGGCGATCCCGGAGTTCATCGCGGCCCGCCCGGACGGCAGCGGCGGCTGGCAGTTCGCGATCGTGCGGCACGGACGCCTGGCCTCCGCGGGCGGCGCCCGGCGCGGGGTGGCGCCGATGCCGGTGGTGGAGGCGCTGGTACTGGGCGCGGAGACGGTGCTGCTGGGGGCGGGCCCGCTGTTCGGGGCGCCCGCGGAGGAGGTCAGGGTGATCCTGCGCTGGGTGGAGCAACCGGGGACGCGGCTGGTGCGGGTGGCGGAGCCGTGGCGCTCGCCTGCCAGGGGGGCGGCCCGGTGGCGGGAGTGGCTGGAGCGGGCGGAGGCTGGGCGGCAGGGGTACGCGGGGGCGGATTAGCCGTAGAACTGGATCCGCCAGACCACCACCCGGACCACCGAGCCGTGCACGGTGTACTCGATCACCCCGTGCGGCCCCATGTGTGTGGTCCACCGATGGGTCTTGGGACTCCAGGTGCCTTCCTGCTCCGGCGCGACCGCCAGCCGACGACGCTTCGCGGTGAACGCCTGCTGCCCGGACGACGGCATGCTGTCGAAGGTGCGCTGCGCGACCTCGGCCAGGATGACCTCGTACCTCACGGCCGGGCCTCGTCCTCATCGCGGATCGGCGGCGGCAACAGGGAGAAGTCCTCGCCGCTGTCCCGGAACCGCTTGATCTCCGCTTCCACCTCCGGGTCCGGGTTGACCCCGAGGATGGCCATCGGCCACCAGGCGTGCACGACCTCCTGCACCGGGGCGAGGTCAAAATCCTCGGCGGCCTGGGCCAGTGCCGCGCGGAACAGCTCCTCGAACCTGGAACGGGCCTCGCCGTCCAGCGCCGCCCACACCGCAGGCCCCGTCTTGGCCACATCCACCCAGTCCGGATGCCCCGGTCCCAGCCTCATCGCCCGCTCCCCTGCCCGTCCCACTGCCGCCCACCCCACTGCCGCCTGTCCCACCGGCCCTCCCCCGGCCTCCCCGCCCTTCCCCAGTTTCCCCCTTGCCACAGGGTCAACCCAGTCCCCGCCACCCGATCGGGTCCGGCCACCCCGCGCGGTGGAAAACCCGCTGGCTACGATCGGTCCACCACCTCAGCGCCCAAGGAGCACACCGTGATCAAGGCCATCGTGCTGATCCAGTCCGACGCCGCGAGCATCCCGGAGGCCGCGCAGACCATCGCCGACTTCGAGGGTGTGCTGGAGGTCTACTCCTGTGCCGGTGACGTGGACCTGATCGCGGTGGTCCAGGTGTCCCGGCACGAGGATCTGGCGGAGCTGGTGCCCGGCCGGATCGGCAAGGTGGCCGGGGTGCTCAACACGGACACGCACATCGCGTTCCGCTCCTACTCCAAGGCCGACACCGAGGCCGCGTTCAACATCGGCGTCGACTAGTCGCCGCTCGGCTGGGCCTGCGCCGCCGCGCCCAGCTGCTCAGTGGTGCTGGCCCCGTCCAGGGACTCGCGGATGATGTCGGCGTGACCCGCGTGCTGCGCGGTCTCGCGGAACAGGTGCAACAGGATCTGGCGGGCCGACCAGTACTGGGGTTCCGGCGGGGACCACGGGTTCTGCGGGAGCAGGACCATGCTGTCCAGGTCGACGGTGGCGAAGGCCGTGTCGGTGATCTTGGCGGCGGCCAGGTACTCCGCGCGCAGCTCATCCAGGGTCCGGTCGGTCGGCATCTTGTACTGGTCCATGTCGTACATGCCCTCGGGCTCTACGCCGTCCGCGGTCAGCAGGATCCGGGTGAGCACGCGCTCGGCCGTGCTCAGGTGGCGGAGCACGCCGCCGAGGGTCAGCTCGCTCACCGTGGTCCGGGTGCCCGCCTGCTCGTCGGTCAGGTCGCGCAGGGTGATCAGCAGGGATTCGCGGGCTTCGGCCAGCATGGCCAGGGTCTGGGTGCGCTCGGTCGTCATGAACGGGACGGTATTGGGCTAAGAGGACAGGGGAGGTCCTAGTTCGCCGTCAGCACACGAGAATTAGGACAAGAAAAAGGCGCGGCCCGCGAACAGTGCTCGCGGGCCGCGCCTTCGTGTTTCTCGCTTACTCCTTGGGCTCCGCGGGCTTGCCCGCGGTCAGCTCCCTGGTGTTGTCGCCGCCGCGCAGCTCGCCCTCGTGCTTGGCGCGCTTGAGTGCGACGGTCTCCTCCACCGGGTCCGGGCTGAGCAGGCTGCCGGCCACCGGCTCGCCTGCCGCGCCCAGCGCGTTCATCTTCTTCGGCACCGAGGCGCCCTGGTAGGCCAGGGGCACCGGGTGGCCGTGGTCGTCCACCGGGCCGAGCGGCTGGTGGATCTCGATGAACTCACCGTGCGGCAGCCGCTTGATGATGCCGGTCTCCACCCCGTGCTCCAGCACCTCGCGGTCGTGCCGCTGGGCGCCGAGGCAAAGCCGGTAGGTGAGGATGTAGGCGATCGGCGGCAGGATGATCAGCCCGATCCGGCCTGCCCAGGTCATCGCGTTCAGCGAGATGGTGAACTGCCACGCGATGATGTCGTTGAAGCCGGACAGCATCATCACCATGAAGAAGGTGATGGCCATCGCGCCGAGGCTGGTGCGGACCGGCACGTCCCTCGGCCGCTGCAGCAGGTTGTGGTGCGCGTCGTCCTTGGTCATCTTGCGCTCGATCCACGGGTAGAGGATCGCCAGGGTGACGCAGAACCCGATACTGCCCATGAACGGGAAGAACGAGGCCGGGATGGTGTGCCCGAAGATGTAGATCTCCCAGGCAGGCCACAACCGGACCAGGCCGTCCGTCCAGGCCATGTACCAGTCGGGCTGGCTGCCGGCGGAGACCTGCGCGGCGTTGTACGGCCCGAAGTTCCAGATCGGGTTGATCTGCAGGAGCCCGCCCATCAGCGCGATGACGCCCACGGTGACGGCGAAGAAGCCGCCGCCCTTGGCCGCGAACACCGGCATGATCCGGACGCCGACCACGTTGCTCTCGGTGCGGCCGACACCGGGGAACTGGGTGTGCTTCTGGTACCAGACCAGCGCCAGGTGCACCGCGACCAGGCCGAGGATGATGCCCGGCAGCAGCAGGATGTGCACCGTGTAGAGCCTGGGGATGATGTCCGTGCCGGGGAACTCCCCGCCGAAGAGCGCCCAGTGCACCCAGGTGCCCAGCACCGGGATGGTCAGGATCAGCGCGGAGGCGATCCGCAGGCCGACACCGGAGAGCAGGTCGTCAGGCAGCGAGTAGCCGGTGAAGCCCTCGAACATGCCCAGCACGAACAGCAGGATGCCGATGATCCAGTTGACCTCGCGCGGGCGGCGGAACGCGCCGGTGAAGAACACCCGGAACATGTGCGCCACGATCGAGGCCATGAACAGCAGCGCCGCCCAGTGGTGCACCTGCCGGGCGAACAGGCCGCCGCGCACCTCGAAGGAGATGTTCAGCGCGGACTCGAAGGCCCGCGACATCCACACGTCCTTGAGGTTGGTGAACACCCCGGCGTACTGGACCTCCTCCATCGAGGGGTCGAAGAACAGCGCGAGGTAGACACCGGAGAGCAGCAACACGATGAAGCTGTACAGCGCGATCTCACCGAGCATGAACGACCAGTGCGTCGGGAAGACCTTGTTGATCTGCCTGCGCAGCCCGCCCGCGACGTGGTAGCGGTCGTCGGCCCACTTGGCCGCGCCGCCGGCCGCCCTGGCCGCCGGGTTCGCCTGCTTGGTCGGCGTGGTGATCGAACTCATGACTTACGCTCCCAGTAGGCCGGGCCCACCGGCTCGATGAAGTCACCGCGGGCCACCAGGAAACCCGTCTCCGGGTCCACCGTGATGGGCAGCTGCGGCAGCGAGCGGGTCGCTGGGCCGAAGATCGGCTTGGCGTAGGTGAAGACGTCGAACTGCGACTGGTGGCACGGGCAGAGCAGGCGGCCGGTCTGCTGCTCGAACAGCGAGGTCGGGCAGCCCAGGTGGGTGCAGACCTTCGAGTAGGCGTACAGGTCGCCGAAGTTGAAGTCCGCCTGGCCCTTGCGCTTGGTCACCGGCTGGCCGGGGCGCAGCCGGATCAGCATGACCGGGTTGTCCGACCGGCGCAGTGCCTTGAGCAGCGCGTGGTTGTCGCCGCGCTCGGACTCGCGGAACGGGAAGACGGTCTCGAAGCCACCGGCCTCGACGTCCTCCGGGCGGACCAGCACGACATCGTGCGGGTTGCCGGTGTCGCGCCGCAGGAAGACCTTCTCCTTGGCGTCCTTCTTCTTCCAGCCGCTGGTGGCCAGCGCGCCGTCCTCGTCGTAGGCCTTCGGGTTGCGGACCAGGCCGCCGATGGCGAAGACGCCGACGCCAAGGCCGAACACGGTGCCCGCGCCGAGCAGGCTGCGCCGGATCAGCGACCGGCGGCCGATCTCGGCCTTGGCGCCGGAGTCGGCCAGCAGCGCGACCGTGGTCTCCTTGTCGAACTCACTCGACCCGCCGTCGTGCCGGTCCTGCACCGCGACCTCGTGCGGCAGCAGCCGCTTGGCGTAGGCGATGACGCCAACGCCGATGCCGAGGATGGACAGACCCAGGGTCAGGCCAACCATCGGGGTGTAGAGGTCGTACCAGAAGCTGCCCGGCTGATCCGGCGCGATGTAGTGCGAGGGCCAGAAGATGTACACGCCGAGGAAGGCGAGACCGGCCAGCGCGCCGAGGCCGAACCAGGAGGCCACCGCGCGCTCGGTGCGGCGCTCGGCCCTGGTGCCCGGCACCGGGAAGTGCGGGTCCCGGTGCTTGAGCACGACCCCGTCGGCGGCCAGGCCGAGGGTGACCAGCTCGTCGCGGCTCAGCTCGGCCAGTTCGGCGTCGCTGGGTGTCTTCTTCTCGTGCGAGTCGCTCATGCCCTGCTCCCGATCCACACGGTCACACCGATCAGCGCGGCGAGACCGATGATCCAGGCGACCAGGCCCTCGGTGGCCGGGCCGAATCCGCCCAGCGGGTGGCCGCCCGGGTTGTTGTTGCCGTCGGTGACCGACTTGACGTAGGCCACGATGTCCTTCTTCTCCTGCGGCGAGAGCTGCCGGTCGGAGAACTTCGGCATGTTCTGCGGGCCGGTGAGCATCGCGGCGTAGATCTGCTCCTCGGACACCCCGTCCAGCGCGGGCGCGAACTTGCCGGAGGACAGCGCGCCGCCACGGCCGGTGAAGTTGTGGCAGGAGGCGCAGTTGAGCCGGAACAGCTCACCGCCGCGGGCGGAGTTCTCCCCGCGCAGCTCCTTGCCGGACTCCTGCGGCAGGGTCGGGCCGCCGCCCTTGGACTGGATGAACGCGCCGAGGGCGTCGATCTCCTCGGAGTTGAACTTGGCGGGCTTGCGCGCGGCCTGCGCCTCCTGGCGGGCCATCGGCATCCGGCCGGAGGAGACCTGGAAGTACACCGCGGCCTCGCCGACACCGATCAGGCTGGGCCCGCGGTCCTGCTCACCCTGCAGGTTCGCACCGTGGCAGGTGATGCAGGCGGTGTTGTAGAGCTGCTCGCCCTGCCGGATCTTGGTGGGATCCGACTGGGCCTGCGCGGTCTGCGGCTCGGGCAGGAACCCGGCGTAGAGCGCACCCGCGCCGACAAGCGCGATGCCGAGGGCGAGCAGGCCGGACAGGCGGCGCCTGAACTTGGCCCGCTTCCTGGCCCGATCGTTGTTGGTGGTCATCAGTGCGGCAACCCTTGCAGTCGAATTCGGGCGTACGCCTTGGGTGGGAGCTTCGGGAAGAAGTCGTCTCGTCAGGGAACGAGGTAGATGACGGCGAACAGCCCGATCCAGACGATGTCGACGAAGTGCCAGTAGTACGACACGACGATCGCCGCGGTGGCCTGGGCCGGCGTGAACTTGCTGAGCTTGGTACGCCAGATCAGGAACACGAAGGCGATCAGGCCGCCGACCACGTGCAGACCGTGGAACCCGGTGGTCAGGTAGAAGACCGTGCCGTAGGCCGAGGACGCGATGGTGGTGTGGTGCCCGGTGACCAGCGTGTAGTACTCGCCGATCTGACCGCCGACGAAGATCGTCCCCATGATCAGGGTGAGCGTGTACCACCGTCGGAGACCGAACACGTCACCGCGCTCGGCGGCGAAGACACCCATCTGACAGGTGAACGAGGACGCCACCAGGATGGTCGTGAAGACCAGGGCGTACGGCAGGTTCAGCTCGGTCGGATCCGGTGGCCACTTCCCCGTGTTCTGGGCCTTCACCGTGAAGAACATGGCGAAGAGACCAGCGAAGAACATCAGCTCGCTGGACAGCCAGACGATGGTGCCCACGCTGACCATGTTCGGGCGGTTCAGCGAGTGCACCCGTTGGCCGATGGAGGGCGCAGCAGTTGTCACGCGACGCATTATGTCCTGCGGCTCCAACGCTCGCTGGGCCGGGTCCGGCCGAGTTCCCGATCGTGTCCTGTCCCACACCCCCGCGCGCACCGCGCGCGAGGATCCGCCGACAGGGTGAAGGCCGCGCTCGCCGGGCCGGGCTATAGCATCCAACTGCCCGAACGACCTGCCGAAGAGGACCCGTGATGAGCAACGAGACCCTGACCGTCCTGGTGTTCAGCCACCGCGACGAGGTGCGCGAGGCGATCATCAGCGCGGTCGGCCGCAAGCCAGCGCCTGATCTGCCCAAGCTGCGCTACGTCGAGGCGGGCACCATCGCCGAGGTGCTGGTGGAGGCCGACTCCGGCGGCGTCGACCTGGCCATCCTGGACGGCGAGGCCCAGCCCACCGGTGGCATGGGGCTGTCCAGGCAGCTCAAGAACGAGATCACGCACTGCCCGCCGATCGTGGTCGCGGTGCGGCGCAAGGACGACCGGTGGCTGGCCACCTGGTCCCAGGCGGACGCGGTGATCGTGCACCCGCTGGACCCGCTGGCCGCCGCCGAGACCGTGGCCGAGGTGCTGCGTTCCCAGCGGCTGCCCGCGGCCCAGGGCTGAGCGGGACGGGCGGTGCGATCGATGAGCGACGCGACGCCTGACCCGAGCACTCCCGTCGAGCCGACCTGGCCGGACCTGCTGGGCCGCCTGGTCAACCGGATCGACTGCGACACCGCGGACCTGGCCTGGGCGATGGGCCAGGTGATGTCCGGCGCGGCCACCGTCGCGCAGACGGTGGCCCTGGTGGTCGCGCTGCGCGCCAAGGGCGAGACCGCCGCCGAGGTGGCCGGCATGGCCGAGGGCATGCTGGCCTACGCCCGCCGGGTGGAGATCGAGGTGCCCGCGGTGGACATCGTGGGCACCGGCGGCGACCGCTCCGGCACGGTGAACATCTCCACGATGGCCTCCCTGGTCACCGCGGCCGCCGGGGTGCCGGTGGTCAAGCACGGCAACCGGGCCGCCTCCTCCAAGTGCGGCACCGCCGACGTGCTGGAGGCCCTGGGCGTGGTCATCGACCTGCCGCCGGAGGGCGTGCGGCGCAGCGTGGCCGAGGCCGGCATCGGCTTCTGCTTCGCCCCGGTGTTCCACCCGGCCATGCGGCACGCCGCCCCGGCCCGCCGCGAGATCGGCATCCCGACCACGTTCAACCTGCTGGGCCCGCTGACCAACCCGGCCCAGCCGCCGGCCGCGCTGATCGGCTGCGCCGACCCCAAGGCCGCCCCGCTGATGGCCCAGGTCTTCGCGGGCCGAGGCTCCTCGGTGCTGGTGGTCCGCGGCGACGACGGTCTCGACGAGCTGACCACCACCACGACCAGCACGGTCTGGCTGGTGCACGAGGGCGAGGTGGACCGCCAGACCCTGGACCCGACCGAGCTGGGCATCCCGGTCAGCGACCCGGCCGCGCTGCTCGGCGGCGACGCCGCGGTCAACGCCGAGGCCGTCCGCAGGCTGCTGGCCGGTGACCAGGGCGCGATCCGGGACGCGGTGCTGCTCAACGCCGCGGGCGCGGTGGTGGCCCATCGCGGCCCCAGCGGCGACCTGCTCGCCGACCTGCGGGACGCACTGGGCGTGGTGACCGCGGCGATCGACTCCGGCGCGGCGGCGGACCTGCTGGCCCGCTGGGTCACCCTGACCCGGAAGCTCAAAGCGGAGCTGTCCTGATCGACGGACCCGGCCTGCTCGCCGCCTGGCGGCGGGCCGGGATCGCCGAGGGCATGACGGTGATCGCGCACGCCGCGCTGTCCAGCCTCGGCCAGGTGCCCGGCGGCGCGGCCACCGTGCTCGCCTCCCTGCGCCAGGCCCTCGGCGGCACCGGAACCCTGGCCGGACCCGCGTTCACGCCCCAGGTGGCCGATCCGGCCCCGGGAGCGGGTGTCCCGGACGAGCGGGTGCGTGCCGAACGCGCCGCGGTGCCGCTGTTCCACCCCGATCTGCCCTCGCCGATGGGCGCGCTGGCCGAGGCCATCCGCACCAGCCCCGGCGCGCTGCGCAGCAGTCATCCCCAGGCGTCGGTGGCCGCGGTCGGCGCGCACGCGGCGGACATCGTGGCGCACCAGCCGCTGTCCTTCGCGCTGTCGGCCGACTCGCCCTTCGGCAGGCTCTACGACCTGGACGCGCGCATCCTGCTCATCGGCGTCGGGCACGACCGCGACAGCTTCCTGCACCACGTGGAGACCCGCACCCCCGCGCCGCGGCTCAAACTGCGCCGGTTCCCGCTGCTCGTCGAGGGTGAGCGGGTGTGGGGCGAGGCCATGGACGTGGCCGACGACAACGGCCGGTTCTTCCCCACGCTGGGCGCGGAGTTCGAGCACCGGCACGGCGTTCACCCGTTCCGGGTGGGCGCCGCCGAGTGCCGCCTGCTGCCCGCGCGGGCCCTGGTGGACTTCGCGGTCCCCCGCCTCACCGAGCTGCTCGCCGCCTGATCAACGACAACGGCGGGCGTCCCCGGGAAGGGAACGCCCGCCGTCGGCGATGCGGAAAACCTCAGTCGTGGCTGGGCGCCGCGGTGTGGTACTCGAACAGCAGCCCACCCACCATGATCAGCACGGCCAGCAGGCCGAGTGCGATCAGCCAGATGTGGAAGAAGGCCAGTGCCACACCGGTGAAGGCGGCCGCGGCGGCCATGCCGACCGGCCAGTAGCTGCCAGGGCTGAAGAAGCCCAGCTCACCGGCGCCGTCGGCGATCTCGGCGTCGTCCTCGTCCTCGGGCCGCGGGTCGATCCGGCGGGCGATGAACCGGAAGTAGGTGCCGCAGAGCAGGGTCAGGCCACCGGAGAGGACCAGCCCCACCGTGCCGACCGGCTCCCTGGCCCAGAACCCGTAGACGATCGCGGCCACGAAGCAGAAGGCCGTGATGAACTCGAAGATCCGCGCTTCGACCTTCATGATTACCTCAACTCCAGTTCTGCGCTGCTCACCAGGCTCCTCACCGGTCCCCGCCGGAGGGCTTGCGGGAGGTACGGCTGGTGTCGAACGGCTTGGTGGTGACCGCCTGCGGGGCGCACATCTCGCCGCACTTCAGCTCGGTGAGGGCCTCGGCGGCGGTGTAGGTCTTGCCGGTGCTCGGGTTCAGCTTCACCCGCAGCTGCATGTACCGGTCGAAGACCTGCGGCTGGAGCGCCCGCACCTCGAAGTTCATCACCGCGTGGTAGGTGCCGCACAGCTCGGCGCACCGGCCGACGAAGGCGCCTTCCCGGTCGATGGAGTTCTGGAAGACGTTGTCCTGGCTGTTCTTCTCCGGGTACGGGATGGTGTCCCGCTTGAAGTGGAACGCCGGGACGAAGAACGAGTGGATGACGTCCTTGGACTCGATCGTGTAGCGGATCTCCTTGTTCGCCGGCAGCACCAGCAACGGGATCTCGGTACTCGAGCCGGTGGTGCGCACGGTGGTGCCGTCCGGGGTCTTGAAGTCCTGGTACTCGAACTCCCAGTTCCACTGGAAGGCCCAGACCTTGACGTTCACATCCGGCGTCTTGTCCTTGGCCGTGACCACGTTCTGGGCCTGGGTGGAGAAGACGAACAACACCACGATGATGATCATCGGAAGCCCGATGAGCACGAACTCCAGCGGCCCGTTGTACTGGAACTGGCGCGGGAACTCCTCGGACTTCTTCCGGTGGAAGATGATCGACCAGAAGATCAGCGCCCACACGATCACGCCGACGACCAGCGCGGCGATCACAGACCACGTCCACAACTGACGCATGGCCTCCGCCTGCGGGGTTACCCCCTGCGGCCAGCCAAAACGCAGCACCTCGTCGACGGAGCAGCCACTGGCCGCGACGCCCACCAGGCTGACCAGGCCGGTGACCTTGGCCAGCCGCGCTGCCCGGTTGCCCTCCTTGCGGCCCACTGCTCGCTGCCTCCTCGTGACAGGCTGGAAAACGGTCACGGCCCACCCGCGCACCAGCGCGATCGACCTGCCGTCGCAATCAGTTCGGGACTCTAGCCCAGCACTAGCCTGGCTACCCGTTCGGGGTGAACCGGAGGGGCGCGTGTCGGCGGGCATACTGGGCGCCGACGTCGTCGAGATGGAAGGTGTCCGAGACACGTGTGCGGCCTGCTTGGACTGGTGTGTTCCGCCCAGAACAACAACGCGAACATCGGCACGGCGGTCGGCAGCGTCGCGAGGGCGCTGCAGTGCCAGCGCCACCGCGGTCCCGACGAGAGTGACACCTGGCACAACAACGACGTGGTCTTCGGCTTCAACCGGCTGTCGATCATCGACGTGGAGCGTTCCCACCAGCCGCTGCACTACGCGCAGGGCCGCTACACGATCCTGTTCAACGGCGAGATCTACAACTACCTCGAACTGCGCGCCGAACTGCGCGACAGCTACGGCGCGGAGTTCGCCACCGACGGCGACACCGAGGCCATCGTGGCCGCCTACCACCACCTCGGCCCGTCCATGGTCGGCAAGCTGCGCGGCATGTTCGCCTTCCTGATCTGGGACGCGGAGAAGCGGGTGATCTTCGGCGCCAGGGACCCGTTCGGCATCAAGCCGCTGTTCTACGCCGCCGGTCCGGGCGGGGTGGCCTTCGCCAGTGAGAAGAAGAGCCTGCTCGACCTGGCGCCCACGCTGGGCCTTTCGCCCAAGCTGGACCAGGCCGCGCTGCAGCACTACCTGATCCTGCAGTACGTGCCGGAGCCGGAGACGCTGCACACCACGATCCGGCGGATCGAGTCCGGCACCTCCTTCACCGTCTCCCCCGGCGGCCAGGTGGTCACCGAGCGGTACTTCCAGCCGACCTTCGCCCCGCGGCCGATCACCACCAGCACCGAGGCCGGCCAGCTCTACCGGGACATCGCCGGGGTCATGCGCGATTCGGTGGCCAAGCACATGCGCGCCGACGTGACCGTCGGCGCCTTCCTCTCCGGCGGCATCGACTCCACCGCGATCGCCGCGCTGGCCAAGGAGCACAACCCGGACCTGATCACCTTCACCACCGGGTTCGAGCGCACCGGCTACTCCGAGGTGGACGTGGCCGCGGAGTCCGCGGCCGCGATCGGGGTCAAGCACGTGGTCCGCACGGTCACCGCGCAGGAGATGATGCAGGCCCTGCCGCTGATCACCTGGTACCTGGACGATCCGGTGGCCGACCCGGCGCTGGTGCCGCTGTGGTTCATCGCCCGCGAGGCCCGCCAGCACGTGAAGGTGGTGCTCTCCGGCGAGGGCGCGGACGAGCTGTTCGGCGGGTACACGATCTACCGCGAACCGCTCTCGCTGGCCCCGTTCGAGAAGGTGCCCGGCGCGCTGCGCTCGGTCATGGGCAAGGTCTCCAGCCGGATCCCGGAGGGCGTGCGCGGCAAGGACCTGCTCCGCCGCGGCGCGCTGACCCTGGAGGAGCGCTACTACGGCAACGCGCGGATCTTCCGGGACGACCAGATCCAGCAGGTGCTGCGCACGCACGACCCGCGCATCTCGCACACCGACGTGACCGCGCGCTGGTACCGGGACTCGCTGGCCTGGGACCCGGTGACCCGGATGCAGCACATCGACCTGTTCACCTGGCTGCGTGGGGACATCCTGGTCAAGGCGGACAAGATGACCATGGCCAACTCGCTGGAACTGCGGGTGCCGTTCCTGGACCCGGAGGTCTTCCGGGTGGCCGCGCGCATCCCGCAGGACCAGAAGATCACCAAGGAGACCACCAAGTACGCGCTGCGCCAGGCCATGCGCGGGATCGTCCCGGCGCACGTGCTCAACCGGCGCAAGCTGGGCTTCCCGGTCCCGGTGCGGCACTGGCTCAAGGACGAGATGCACGACTGGGCCCGCGACATCGTGCACCAGTCGCTCACCGACGACCTGATCAACAAGAACGCGGTGCTGCGCATCCTGGAGGAGCACCGCTCCGGCCTGCTGGACCACAGCCGCCGGATCTGGGCGCTGCTGGTGTTCATGCTCTGGCACGGGATCTTCGTGGAGCGCCGGATCGCGGTGCACGTGCCGGAGCCGCACTACCCGGTCAAGCTCTGAGCCGCGCCTCCAGGCCGTCCAGCACGGCCTGGAGGCCGAACTCGAAGGTGTGCTCGGGGGCCGCCGCGTAGTCCGTGGCGGCCACCCCCAGCCGGGCCCGCAGCCGGGGGAACGGCGCCGCGGCCTCGTGCGCCCTGGCCATGACCTCCCGCAACTGCTCCTCGGCGTCACCGCCGTCCCGGCTGAGCTTCCTGGTCAGCGAGGCGGTGGCGGCCGGGCCGAGTGCGTTGCCCAGCACGTAGGTGAAGACCGCGGCGGCGGCCTGGTCGGCCAGCGCGCCGGTGAACCCGGCGGTCTCGTAGACGGTCAGGCCGCACTCGTCGTAGCGGGCCTTGCCCGGCCCGTGCATCAGGTGCGCGCCGAATGCCTGCACCAGCCAGGGATGCCTGCCGAGCATCGCGTACAGGCCGGTGGCCAGCTGTTCCGCGGCCGCCCGCCAGCCGGTCCGGTCCGGATCGGGCAGTGCGATCTCCTGCCAGATCTCGTCCCCGGCCAGCGCGATCAGGTTCTCCTTGCTGCCCACGTGCCAGTACATCGCGGTGGCCGCCGAGCCGAGCCACTTGCCGAGCGCACGCATGTTGAAGCCCTCGAGCCCGTCCGCGTCCAGCAGCCCGACCGCGGCCTTGACGATCTGTTCCCTGGTCAGCGTGTCCCGCGGCATGGGCTCACGATAGGACACCCGTCAGCCACTTGCACATAGTTCAACTCCGGCCCCACCTCGGGCAGCGGCACCGCCGTCGACCTGCCCGGACGGCTGTTCGAACGGGAAAATGTCGGGGACCCCGCGTAGCCTGCGATCCGTCAAGTGACCCACATCACTCGGAGGACGCCGTGCCTGAGGAACAGGTGCTGCTGGCCGTGGGGACTCGCAAGGGTCTGTGGCTGGCCACCAGCGAACACGACCGGGCGGACTGGACCTGGTCCGGGCCGCACCACGCGATGACCGAGGTCTACGCGGTGGCCGTGGACACCCGGCGCGGGACACCCCGGCTGCTGGCCGGTGTGGCCAGCGAGCACTTCGGCCCGAGCGTGGCCACCAGCGACGACCTGGGCGCGAGCTGGCAGGAGCCGGACCACGCCCCGGTGGCCTTCCCCGCCGACACCGGCGCGGAGCTGCAGCGGGTCTGGCAGCTCGCCGCCGGACCGGCCGATCAGCCCGAGGTGGTCTACGCGGGCACCCAGCCCTCGGCGTTGTTCCGTTCCACCGACGGCGGGCGCACCTACGACATGGTGCGCGGGCTGTGGGACCACCCGCACCGGGAGCAGTGGGGAGCGGGCTACGGCGGGCAGGCGGTGCACACGATCCTGCCGCACCCCACCGACCGGGAACGGGTCACCGTGGCCATGTCCACCGGCGGGGTCTACCGCACCGAGGACGGCGGCACGAACTGGGCGCCCAGCAACTCCGGCATCAAGGCATACTTCCTGCCCGACCCTGACCCCGAGTTCGGCCAGTGCGTGCACAAGATCGCGCAGAACCCGGCCGACCCGGACCGGATGTTCCTGCAGAACCACCACGGCGTGTACCGCAGCGAGGACGGCGGCGCGCACTGGATCTCCATCGCCGAGGGCCTGCCCAGCGATTTCGGCTTCCCGATCGCGGTGCACCCGCACCGGCCCGAGGTGGTCTACGGCTTCCCGCTCACCGCCGACAGCAACCGGTTCCCGCCGGAGGGGGCCTGCCGGGTCTTCCGCAGCGAGGACTCCGGCGCGCACTGGACCGCGCTGACCAAGGGCCTGCCGCAGGAGAACTTCTGGACCACGGTGCTGCGGGACGCGCTGTGCGTGGACGACGCGAGCGTGCCGGGGGTCTACTTCGGCTCCCGCTCCGGCGAGGTCTACGCCAGCCGGGACGAGGGCGCCAGCTGGCAGCGGATCATCGAGCACCTGCCGGACGTGCTCAGCGTGCGCGCGGCGGTGATCAGGCGGTGAGCCCGGTGCGGGTCACCGTGCTGCTGCCGGGCGTGCTGCGGCCCGCCGCGGGCGGCGCGTCCCGGCTGGACCTCGACCTGCCGGCCGGCGCGACCCTCGGTGCCGCGCTGGACCTGCTGGCCGCCGACCACCCGGCGCTGGACCGCAGGCTGCGCACCGAGCAGGGCACGCTGCGCCGGTACGTGAACTTCTACGTCAACGGCGAGGAATGCCGTCGGCTGGGCGGCCCGGACACCCAGCTGCCCTCGGGCGCGGAGATCCAGGTCATCCCCTCGGTGGCGGGCGGCTGATGCCGGTCACCGTCGCCGCCGCCAGGGCCACCGCCGCGGGCTGGGTCGCCGAGCACGCCACCGGTGACCCCGGCTTCGGCGGCGCCTACCTCGCGGGCTCGGCCGCCTGGCTGGGCGCCGAGGCCGTGCTGCCCGCGACCTCGGACCTGGACATCATGCTGGTCACCGCCGCCAGTCCGGCCCCGGCCAGACCCGGCAAGTTCCGCCGGGACGGCCTGCTGCTCGAACCCACCTACCTGAGCTGGGCCGAGCTGTCCTCGCCGAAGGCGGTGCTGTCGGACTACCACCTGGCCGGCGGGCTGCGCACCAACACCATCCTGGCCGATCCCACCGGCAGGCTCACCGCGCTGCAGGAGGCGGTGGCCAGGGATTTCAGCGCGCCGCGGTGGATCCGCCGCCGCTGCGCGCACGCCGAGACCCGCATCCGCACCGGGCTGATGGCCGCGCAGACCCCACAGCCATGGCCATGGCAGGTCACCCGCTGGCTGTTCGCCACCGGCGTCAGCACGCACGTGCTGCTGGTCGCGGCCCAGCGCAACCCGACCGTGCGCCGCCGCTACGCCGCGACCAAGGCCCTGCTCACCGAGCTGGGTCAGCCGGACTGGCAGGAGGAACTGCTGGCCGTGCTGGGCTGCGCGCACCTCAGCCCGGACCAGGTCCGCGGGCACCTGGCGGCGCTCACCGCGATCTTCGACGAGGCCGGACCGGCCGCCGCGACCAGCCCGGACTTCTTCGCGGGCGATCTCAGCCCGCAGGCCAGGCCGGTGGCCATCGACGGCGCGCACGAGCTGCTGGCCGCCGGCGAGCACCGGGAGGCGATGTTCTGGCTGGTCGCCACCTACGCCCGCTGCCTCATCGCGCTCGGCAGGGACGACGACCCCGCATTCACGGAGTTGATGGCCGATCTCGGTCAAACAGGTCCGGCCGACCTGCGCAGGCAGATCGGCCGGACCGAAGCGTTCCTCCCTCGGCTGGCCGAGATGCGGGAGGTGGTGCTGGCTAGTTCTTGAGCGCCTTGGCGATCTCCGCGGACGCCTCGGCGCCGTAGGCCTCGGCCAGGCGGGTGAGCGCGACCTCGCGGTCCAGCACCCACTCCTGCGGGCCGTCGACCTCCAGCACCAGCACCGCGATCAGCGAGCCGAGCTGGGCGGCGCGCTCCAGCGGCAGGCCGGCGGCGATGCCGGAGAGGAAACCGGCGCGGAAGCCGTCGCCGATGCCGGTCGGGTCGGCCTTGTGCGTCTCCGGCACCGCTGGCACGTGCAGCGGCGCGGCCAGGCCCTTGCCGACCAGCTCAACGCCCTTCTCGCCAAGGGTGGTGATCCGCAGGTCGACGTGGTCCAGGATCTCCTCCTCGGACCAGCCGGTCTTCTGCAGCAGCAGCTGCAGCTCGTAGTCGTTGGTGAACAGGTACTTCGCGCCCTCGACGAGCTGCTTGGCCTGGTCACCGTCCATCCGGGCCAGCTGCTGGGAGGGGTCGGCGGCGAACGGGATGCCCCGCTGCCGCGACTCCTCGGAGTGCCGCAGCATGGCCTCGGGGTCGTTCGGGCTGACCAGCACCAGCTCCAGGCCGCCGACCTTGTCCATGATCGGGGCCAGCTCGATGTTGCGGGCCTCGGCCATCGCGCCCGCGTAGAAGGAGGCGATCTGGTTCATGTCGTCGTCGGTGGTGCAGACGAACCGGGCGGTGTGCTTCACCTCCGAGGTGTGCACGCCCGAGCAGTCGACGCCGTGGCGCTCCAGCCAGGAGCGGTAGTCGGCGAAGTCGGCGCCAACCGCGCCGATCAGCACCGGCGAGTAGCCGAGCACGCCCATGCCGAAGGCGATGTTGGCGGCGATGCCGCCCCGGCGCACGATGAGGTCATCCACCAGGAAGCTCAGCGACACCCGGTCCAGGCGGTCGGCGACCAGTTGGTCGGTGAACCGGCCCGGGAAGTGCATCAGGTGGTCGGTGGCGATGCTTCCAGTCACAGCGACAGGCACGTACTGCGCTCCCTATGAGACGACTGCTGGTAGGCCATCGTCACCCGTTCCGGTCGCAGACAGCCGGGAGCGAAGACTACTTGGTGGTAAGGCTGTCGCACATCAATCCACGGTTCTAACGTCCTCGATGTGACGATTCCGGATGCCAGCACCCTGGCTGAGCTGATCGAGGACTGCGCCGAGATCCCCCCTGTCCTCCGCCCGTCCGAGCACCTGCTGCCGCTGCCGCGGCGCGAGGCATCGTGGCAGGTCAACGAGGTGTGCTCGGCCCAGGTCAAGGAAATGGACGACTACGGCGCCTGAGCGCGCGGCACGAAAAAGGACCGCGGTGCACACCGCGGTCCCGTTTTCGTGCTCTGGGTCTACCAGCAGAACTAGTGGAAAGAATCACCACAGGCGCAGGAGCCACCGGCGTTCGGGTTGTCGATGGTGAAGCCCTGCTTCTCGATCGTGTCGACGAAGTCGATGACCGCGCCTTCCACGTAGGGCACGCTCATCCGGTCCACCGCGACCTTGAGGCCGCCGAAGTCACGGAAGACGTCCCCGTCGAGGGTGCGCTCGTCGAAGAACAGCTGGTAACGCAGGCCGGCACAGCCACCGGGCTGCACGGCGATGCGCAGGTGCATGTCGTCCCGACCCTCTTGGTCGAGCAGCGACTTCGCCTTGCTGGCAGCGACGTCGGTGAGCGTGACGCCGTGCGTCTGCGCTTCGGTCGCCGTGGTGTTCTCGGCGGTCATGGTTCTCCCTACGAGGTCGGCGCTCGGGCCCGTACCGTAGCTGCAACGCAGCCCTGAGCCGGGATGTTCCCGTATTCCTATGGTCGCACAGCAATATCCCGGCGTTAGTTCTGTGGGCTCCGCCACTGACGGGCCACCCGTTCGGCCAAACCACTGAGCCCACCTGCGGGTTCGGCGATCGCCCTGGCCACCGACCCCACGTGGTCGGCCACCGAGTACGAGTCCTCGACCCCGGCCGCACCGGCCTCGCGGCGGCCAACGCTCACCTGACCGGCGAGCACCAGGCAGGGCACCCCGCGTTCGGCCGCGCCCGCGGCCACCCGGCTGACCAGCTTGCCGCGCAGGGACTGCCAGTCGAAGCTGCCCTCGCCGGTGAGCACCAGCCCGGCCTGATCCAGTGCCTCGTCCAGCGCGCTGAGCCGGCGGACCAGGTCGGCGCCGGAGTCCACGGTCGCGCCCAGCGCCAGCAGCGCCGCGCCCAGTCCACCGGCCGCGCCCGCGGCGGCCAGACCGGCCACGTCGGCGCCCAGCTCTTCCAGCAGCACCTCGGACCAGCGGGTCAGCGCCAGGTCCAGCTGCTCGACCTGGCCGGGGTCCGCGCCCTTCTGCGGGCCGAACACGTGCGCCGCGCCGGTCGGGCCGAGCAGCGGGTTGTCCACGTCGGAGGCGGCGATCAGCCGCAGTGCGCCCAGGTCCGGCCGACCGGCCAGCCCCGCGCAGTGCACCAGTGCCGCGCCACCCTCGGGCAGCGGCGCGCCCAGGGCGTCCACCGGCCCGGCGCCCAGCGCGGCGAACAGGCCCGCGCCACCGTCGGTGGTGGCCGAGCCGCCGAGCCCGACCACCGCGGTACGCATCCCGGCGCGCACGGCGTCCAGGAGCAGTTCCCCCACCCCACGGGTGGTGGTCAGACCGGCCGCCCGATCCGCCTTGGGGACCAGGTGCAGTCCCGCGGCCTGCGCGGATTCGATATAGGCGGTGCCGTCATGGGCCAGCCACACCGCGGTGACTGGTTCGCCGAGCGGTCCGGTGACCTCGACCGTGTGCACTTCGCCACCCAGGGCGGTGTGCAGCACGTCCACGAAACCGGGGCCGCCGTCGGCGAGCGGACGAAGCAGGAGCCGGTCGGCCGGTGAACCCAGCCGCCACCCCCGCGCGATGGCCTCGGCGGCTTCCAACGCCGTCAAGGTGCCACCGAAACAGTCAGGGGCGATGAGCACCAGCCGCCCCGAAATGTCCGTCATAGGCCGGACGGTACTCGGGCCGTTTTGCCCCTGCCCTACCCTGTTTGCGTGAGGTTTCTCCGTCGCAACAGCACCGAGTCGACCACGGACCCCGAAGAGGGGGTGTCGTCGGCCGAACTCGCCGAGCCCCTCGAGGGCGACAAGGGGCGCACGCCGGCCAAGGGCAGGGCGACCCCGAAGCGCCGCGAGGCCGAGGTGCGCAAGCGCGGACCGGTGCCCCCGCCGCCGCGGACCCAGCGCGAGGCGCTGCGCAGGGCCAGGGGCAACAAGGACGAGCGGCGCAAGGCCGCGGTGATCCGCCGCGAGCGGATGAACGCCGGCGACGACGCCTACCTGATGCCGCGGGACCGCGGCCCGGCCCGTGCCTACGTGCGCGACCTGGTCGACTCCCGGCGCAACCTGATGGGGCTGTTCATGCCCCTGGCGATCATCGTCTTCGTCTCCATCCTCACGCCGTCGCCGATGATCAAGCAGTACGCCAGCCTGTTCTGCATGTTCATGCTGCTGTCGATGATCATCGAAGGCATCGTGCTGGGCCGCCTGGTCACCAGGAAGGTCCGCGAGCGCTTCCCCGACAACACCACCCGCGGCTTCGCACTGGGCTGGTACGCCTTCACCCGCGCCACCCAGATCCGCAAACTCCGCATGCCCAAGCCCCGCGTCAAAGCAGGCACCGCCGTCTAACCCCTCCCCCAGAGTGTTGGCCGTTCTCGTACGGGGTGTTGGCCGTTCTCGTACGCCTGGTTGGCCGTTGCGGGGCTGACCGGCTGAACAGTCAGCCAACTCGTTAGCGGCGCGAACGATCTGCCTCTAGGATCGTTTGCATGGAGTTTCGACGTCTGGGTCGTAGCGGCCTCTCGGTCAGTGAGATCTCGTACGGCAACTGGATCACCCACGGTTCGCAGGTCGAGGAAGAGCAGGCGCACGCGTGCGTGCGGGCCGCCCTCGACGCGGGCATCACCACCTTCGACACCGCCGACGTCTACGCGAACACCGCGGCCGAGTCGGTGCTGGGGCGGGCGCTGGCCGGGCAGCGGCGGGAGGGCCTGGAGATCTTCACCAAGGTCTTCTGGCCGACCGGCCCCGGCGGGCCCAACGACAAGGGCCTCGGCCGCAAGCACATCATGGAGGCCGCGCACGGCTCGCTGCAGCGGCTGGGCACCGACTACCTGGACCTCTACCAGGCGCACCGGTACGACCGCACGGTGCCACTGGAGGAGACCATGCTGGCCTTCGCCGACCTGGTGCGGCAGGGCAAGGTGCTCTACATCGGCGTCTCGGAGTGGAACGCCGAGCAGATCAGCCGGGGCGCGGCGCTGGCCCGCGAGCTGAAGGTGCCGTTCATCTCCAACCAGCCGCAGTACTCGATGCTGTGGCGGGTGATCGAGTCCCAGGTGGTGCCGACCTCCGAGCGCGAGGGCGTCAGCCAGATCGTCTGGTCGCCGATCGCGCAGGGCGTGCTCTCCGGCAAGTACCTGCCCGGCGCGGCCCCGCCCGCCGGTTCGCGGGCCACCGACGAGCGCGGCAGCGGTTTCGTCGGCCGGTTCCTGCGCGATGACCTGCTCGCCGCGGTGCAGAACCTCAAGCCGCTGGCCGAGGAGGCCGGACTGACCATGGCCCAGCTCGCGGTGGCCTGGGTGCTGCAGAACCCGAACGTGGCCTCCGCGATCGTCGGCGCCTCCCGGCCCGAGCAGGTGCACGACAACGTCAAGGCCGCCGGGGTCGTGCTGGAGCCCGAGCTGCTGGAGAAGATCGACGCGGTGCTGGACGGGTTCGTCGAGACCGACCCGCGCAAGACCGTCGTCGCCTGAGTCCGCCGGGCCTGCGTCCTGCTACTCGGCCGGGCGCAGGCTCATCGGGCCGTAGACCTCGTCATCGCCGTCGAGCAGCGTGACCTGCTCGATCCCGGTGGTGGAGAGCTGATCCCACTGGGCGCTGAACCACGCCTCGGCCTCGTCCTGGTCCTCGAACTCCACCGCGGGGCCGGACAGCTCGCCGCCGCCGGAGTCCTCGTATCGCCACCGGTACGCCATGCGGCAACGGTAACGTGATCACCAGGCCAGGAGCAGGAGGAGCGAGCAGTGACGCGACGCACGCTGGTGCTGGGCGGCGCGCGCTCCGGCAAATCCGCGCACGCCGAGGGCCTGCTGCCGGCCGAGGCCGCCACCTACTTCGCCACCGCCCGCCGCGATCCCGCCGACGCGGACTGGGAAGCCCGCATCGCCGAACACGTCCGCCGCCGCCCGCCGGGCTGGCGCACCGTGGAGTGCGGCGTGAACCTGCCCGAACTGCTTTCCCAAGCGGCACAAGGGGATCCGCCGATCCTGGTGGACGACCTGGCCACCTGGCTGACCGGTCTGCTCGACGACGCCGGTGCCTGGGAGGGCGGTCCGGACACGCTCGTCCCGGTGCGGGAGCGGGGTGCGGCCCTGCGCGCGGCGGTCGCGGACTGCCCCGCGCCGGTGGTGCTGGTCTCCGCGGAGGTCGGCCTCGGCGTGGTCCCCGCGACCCGTTCTGGCAGGCTCTTCCGTGACGAGCTGGGCGGGCTGAACGCCCGGCTCGCCGAGGTGTGCGACCAGGTTGTGCTGCTGGTCGCCGGTGTCCCGCTGAAGCTGCGCTGACGGAGGTTCCCCAGTGGACGAGAGTGTCTCGGACGAGGCTGTCCGGTTCCCGCCGGTGGCGCCGCCCGACGCCCAGGTCCGCGGCGACGCCGAGGCGCGCCAGGCCCAGCTGACCAAGCCCGCCGGATCGCTGGGCAGGCTGGAGCAGCTCGGCGTGTGGCTCTCGGCCTGCCAGGGCGTGTGCCCGCCCCGGCCGCTGACCCGCCCCCGGGTGGTCGTCTTCGCCGGGGACCACGGCATCGCCCGGCACGGCGTCTCGGCCTACCCGAGCGAGGTCACCGGGCAGATGGTGCAGGGCTTCCTGGCCGGCACCGCCGCGGTGAACGTGCTGGCCGAAGCCGCGGGCGCGACCGTGCGGGTGGTGGACATGGCCGTGGACGCCGACACCGCGGACTCGGTCTCCGGCCACAAGGTCCGCCGCTCCTCCGGCGTGATCGACCGCGAGGACGCGCTCACCCAGGCCGAGGTGCTCGCCGCCCTCGCGGCCGGGCGGGCCATCGCCGACGAGGAGGTCGACGGCGGCGCCGACCTGCTCATCGCAGGCGACATGGGCATCGGCAACACCACCCCGTCCGCGGTGCTGATCGCCGCGCTCACCGGCAGCGAGCCGGTGGCCGTGGTCGGCCGCGGCACCGGCATCGACGACCACGGCTGGATGCGCAAGACCGCCGCCATCCGGGACGCCCTGCGCCGGGCCCGCCCGGTCAGCGCCGACCCGGTCGGCCTGCTGCGCACCAGCGCGGGCGCGGACATCGCCGCGATGGCCGGTTTCCTGGCCCAGGCCGCGATCCGGCAGACCCCGGTGCTGCTCGACGGCGTGGTGGTCGGCGCGGCCGCGATGGTCGCCGAGGAACTGGCCCCCGGCGCCCGCGAGTGGTGGCAGGCCGGGCACCGCTCGGTCGAGCCCGCGCACTCCATCGTGCTGGAACACCTGGACCTGACCCCGCTGCTGGAGTTCAGCCTGCGGCTGGGCGAGGGCTCCGGCGCGGTCGCCGCACTGCCGCTGCTGAGCATGGCCGGGCGGATCCTGGCCGAGATGGCCACCTTCGCCGAGGCAGGCATCGCCGTGCCGGGCGAGACCACCCCGCTGGACGCCCTGGCCACCACCGCCACCGGCCTGGCCGCCACGGTCCTGGCCGAGGCCACCAGCCACGCCCCCAGCCCCGAGCTGGACACCGCCATCCCCACCAGCCAGACCCCGGCCGCGACCGCCACCAGCCACGCCCCGACCTACCCCGGCCACACCACCACGCACCCCGACACCACGTACGGCTACGGCCACGGCCACACCGCCACCCAGCCGGACGAGCCCCGCGACAACCCGGCCGACACCTCCTACCCCGCCCCGCCGCCGGCCGCCCCGACCATCACCGTGGCCCCGCCGACCGACCTCTGATGTCCGGCCTCCGCCTGGCCCTGTCCTGGCTGACCGTGCTGCCGGTGCGCACCGGCCAGGTCGACACCGCGGTGGCCCGCACCGCCATCGCGCTGGCCCCGTTCGTCGGCCTGCTGCTGGGCGCCGCGGCCACCGCGGTCCTGTTCGCGCTGACCTGGCTCGGCGCCCCCGGCCTGCTCGCGGGCCTGCTGGTCATCGGCCTGCTCGCGCTGGCCACCCGCGGCATGCACCTGGACGGCCTGGCCGACACCGCCGACGGCCTGGGCTGCTACGGCCCGCCGGAGCGCGCCCTGCGGGTCATGCGGGACGGCTCGGCAGGCCCGTTCGCCGTGGTCACCCTGATCATCGTGCTCGGCGCCCAGGCGGTGAGCCTGTCCGCGCTGGCCGACGCCGGCCGCTGGGCCGCGGTGGTCGTCGCGCTGGCCGCCGGTCGCACCGCCTTCGCCTGGTGCTGCCGCCATGGCGTGCCCGCCGCCCGCCCCGAGGGCCTCGGCACGCTGGTCGCGGGCACCCAGCCGACCCTGGTCCCGGTGGCCTGGACGGTGCTGCTGACCATCGCCGCGGCCGCCGCCACCCCCGACCGCCCCTGGCTCGGCCCGATCGGCGTGCTGCTGGCCCTTGGCGTGGTGCTGCTGCTGATCCGGCATGTGCGGAAACGCTTCGGCGGCGTCACCGGCGACGTGCTGGGCGCGGCCGCGGAGATCACCGTGCTGATCGTGCTCGCGGTGACCTCTTTCCGCTGACACCGGCGCCCGCGGTGGCGCCAGCGCTGGCCAGCACGACCAGCCCGATCGCCAGCAGCTGCGCCCAGCTCAGCTCCTGCCCCAGCACCAGGAACCCGGCCAGCGCGGCCAGCGCCGGGTTCAGGCTCATCATGATCCCGAACGCGCCCGCAGGCAGCCGCTTCAGCGCCAGCAGGTCCATCGAGTACGGCACCGCCGAGGCCAGCAGCCCCACCAGCAACCCCAGCGCCAGGTACTCCGGCCGCACCAGCTCGGCTCCGGCGGCCCCGATCCCCAGTGGCAGCACCGCGATCGCGCCCACCGCGGCCCCCAGCGCCAGCCCCTCCATCCCGCTGAATGCCTGCCCCAGCCGCCGGGTCAGCAGGATGTAGCCGGCCCAGCAGGCCGCCGCGGCGAGTGCGAAGAGCACGCCCACCGCGTCCACCCCGCCCAGTCCGCTGCCCAGCAACAGCACCCCGGCCCCGGCCAGCGCCGCCCACACCAGGTCCAGCCTGCGCCGGGACAGCACGATGGCCAGGGTCAGCGGGCCGAGGAACTCGAAGGTGATCGCCGCGCCCAGTGGCAGGCGCTGGATGGACAGGTACACGCAGACGTTCATCGCGGCCATCACCACACCGAACAGCCCGATGGTCAGCCAGTCGCGGCGGGAGCGGCCACCCAGCCGGGGGCGGGCGAAGGCCAGCAGCAGCACGGCCGCGCCGACCAGGCGCAGGGTGACCACGCCCAGCGGGCCCAGCACCGGGTACAGGCTCACCGCCAGCGCGGCGGAGAACTGCACCGAACTCATCCCGACCAGGATCAGCGCGACCCCGTGCAGGCGGTTGCCGAGCTGCTCGGCCGGGGCGAGGGTCGCGGTCACGGCCTCAGCCTAAGTAGCCTGCCGTCAACCCGGAAATGCTTCCCACGCAGCGGTTATGCTTGGCGGTAATGGATGTCGAGCTACGGCACTTCCGGTGCTTCCTGGCCATCGCCGAGGAGGGCTCGGTGACCGCGGCCGCCGCGCGGCTGCACCTCACCCAGCCCGCGGTCTCGCGCACCCTCGGCCAGCTGGAACAGCGACTCGGGCGGCGCCTCGTCGACCGGTCCACCCGGCACCTGCGGCTGACCGCCGACGGGGAGGCCTTCGCGGACCGGGCCCGCGCGGTGCTCGCCGCGGTGGCCGCCGCCCTGGACCCCGGCCCCGAACCACCGCTGCGGGTGGGTTACGCCTGGGCCGCGGCCGGACCGCACACCACCGCGATCCTGCGGGCCTGGCGGGAACGACGCCCCGAGGTGCCCCTGGAGATCCGGCGCTTCGACGAGCGGACCGCCGGCCTGGGCCGCGGCGAGGTGGACGTGGCCCTGCTGCGCACCGAGGTCACCGACCCCCGCCTGCACAGCTGCGCGCTCTACCTCGAACGCCGCTACGCCGCACTGGCCGCCGACCACCCACTGGCCGAGCGGCCCGAACTGACCCTGCGCGACCTGGGCGGACTGCCCATCGCGCGCAACGAACTCTCCGGCACCACCACGCCGGAGCTGTGGCCCACGGACGCGCCGCCGGGAGAGACCGTGCGCGTGCACAACGTGGACGAGTGGCTCACCGTGATCGCGGCGGGCCGGGCCGTCGGCGTCACCGCGGACGGCACCCGGCACCACCACATGCACGCGGGCGTGGCCTACGTGCCGCTGTCCGGGGTGCCGCCGGTGACGGTCTACCTGGCCTGGCCTGCCGGGCACCGCCACCCGCGACTCACCGAGTTCCTGGCGCTCACCAGGGAAATCGTCCGGAGCTGATCAGGCCAGCGTGGTCATCCAGCCGTGCGGGTCGGCCCCGCCGGTCTGCACGTTGGTCAGCGCGGCCCGCAGCTTCATGGTCAGCTCGCCGGACTCGCCCCCGTTGATCAGGAACTCCCCGCCCGCGTGCTTGACCCGGCCGACCGGCGTGATCACCGCGGCGGTGCCGCAGGCGAAGACCTCGGTCAGCTCGCCGGAGTCGACCTTCTTCTCCCACTCCTCGGTGGAGATCCGCCGCTCCTCCACCGGGTAACCCAGGTCGGTGGCCAGCCTCAGCAGCGAGTTGCGGGTGATGCCGGGCAGCAGCGCGCCGCTCAGTTCCGGGGTGACCACGCGGGCGTTCTCGCCCTCGCCGAGGACGAAGAACAGGTTCATCCCGCCCATCTCCTCCACCCACCGGCGCTCCACCGCGTCCAGCCACACCACCTGGTCACAGCCCTGCTCCGCGGCCTGGGCCTGGGCGAGCAGCGAGGCGGCGTAGTTGCCGGCGAACTTGGCCGCGCCGGTGCCGCCGGGCGAGGCGCGCACGTACTCGGTGCACAGCCACACGCTCACCGGCTTGACCCCACCGGCGAAGTAGGCGCCCGCCGGGGAGGCGATCAGCACGTACAGGTACTCCTTGGCCGGGCGCACGCCCAGCCCCGCCTCGGTGGCGAACATGAACGGCCGCAGGTACAGCGACTCGTCCGCGGCGGTGGGCACCCAGTCCTTGTCGACGTCGAGCAGCTCGCGCACCGAACCCAGGAACAGCTCGTCCGGCAGCTCCGGCATGGCCATCCGCCGCGCCGAGGCCCGCAGCCGCTCCGCGTTCGCCTCCGGCCGGAACGAGGCGATCGAGCCATCCGGCTGCCGGTACGCCTTGAGCCCCTCGAAGATCGACTGCCCGTAGTGCAGCACCATGGCCGCCGGGTCGAACGGGATCGCGCCGTAGGGCACCACCGCGGCGTCGTGCCAGCCCTGCTCCGGGTTCCAGCGGATGGTGACCATGTGGTCGGTGAAGTACTGGCCGAAACCGGGCTTGGCCAGGATCTCGGCCCGCCGCTCCCCAGTCGTGGGCTGGGGGTTCAGGCTACGGGTGAACGACACCGTTGACGTCATGGCAGCAGCGTAGTACTTCGTGTTGCCCCCGACCATCGTCATCCCAACGATCGGACGTCCTACTGTTCAGTCTCCCCGGCCATCTCGGCCGGGGAGACCGCACAACGTCACACCACCGGCAGCCCGTCCGCGATCTCCGCGGGCAGCAGCGGAGCCGGCCAGCCGGCCTCAGGGGTGAAATCGCACCAGCTGCCGTCGAAGGGGAACGCGCCCTGCTCGGCCAGGGCGATCATCCGCTCGCCCTCGGCCCGCAGCCTGCCCATCTGGGCCACGGTGAACAGCCCGGCGTCCACCGCCTCGGCGGCCTCGTCCTCGTCCTTCCAGCACCAGGTCAGGTCCGGCTCGACCACCACGTCGAGCACCCCGTCCACCCGGTCCACGTAGCCCTCGCCGCGGCCCATCGGCAGCTCGAGGTTGACGTACCAGTGCCGGAAGCTGCCGTCGGGGTTGAAGAACCACCACACGCTGGACCACTCGTGCTCGTCCACCAGGCGCAGGTTGGAGTGCCCGTGCCAGCTGGAGAGCACCGGGATGCGCGGGATCCGGAACCGTTCGGACAGCGGGGCGTCGCGCTGGTGGCGGCCGTCGGCCAGCCGGGTCGCGCGGACCCTGGTGCCGTCCGGGATCCAGCACACCAGCTGGGCGCCGTCATCACGCAGCACCCGGGCCGGGGTCACCGAACCCAGGCTGCCGTCCAGGCGGCGGAAGCGGTAGAGGACCTCGTCGCCGGGTTGCCAGGGCATGGTCACCGACTCGGGTGGGGGCTGGGTGCGGGTCACCGGACGTGGGTGTCCACGAACGGGGGCTTCACGATCTCGCAGCGCAGCGAGCGGCCCCGGACGTCCAGGGTGACCTCCGCGCCCGGCGCCAGGCCGGCCGCGGTGTCCAGCAGGGCCAGCGCGATGCCGGTCTGCAGGGTCGGGGAGAAGGTGCCGGAGGTGGTCTCGCCGACCTTCTCCCCCGCGCTGAGCACGACCATCCCGGCCCTGGGCACGCCACGCTCCAGCGCGCGCAGGCCGAAGAGCTTGCGGGCCGGGCCCGCGGCGCGTTCGGCGCTGAGCGCCTCCCGGCCCCAGAACGCCGCCTTCTTCCAGCCGACCGCCCAGCCGGAACCGGCCTGCACCGGACTGATGTCCAGGGACAGGTCCTGGCCGTGCAGCGGGTAGCCCATCTCGGTGCGCAGGGTGTCCCGAGCACCCAGGCCACAGGCCCGGCCGCCGTGGGTGGCCGCGACCTCGAGCAGCCTGGCCCACAGCGCGGGCGCGTCGTCCCAGGCCGGGACCAGCTCATAGCCGTGTTCGCCGGTGTAGCCGGTGCGGCAGATCCGCACCGTGGTGCCGTTCCAGGGCGCGTCGGCGAAGGCCATGTAGTCCATGTCGGTTGGCAGGCCCAGCTCGGCCAGCACCTCGGCCGACTTCGGGCCCTGCACCGCGAGCACCGCGAAGCCGTCGTGCTGCCCGGTCACCGTGACGCCCTCGGGCGCGGCCGCGACCAGCAGCTCCACCACCTTGGCGGTGTTGGACGCGTTCGGGACCAGGAACACCTCCTCGGGGGAGACCAGGTAGGCGATCAGGTCGTCGACCACGCCGCCGGTCTCGGTGCAGCAGAGGGTGTACTGGGCCTTGCCGGGCGCGATCCGGTTCAGGTCGTTGGACAGGCAGGCGTTGACGAACTCGGCCGCGCCCGGACCGGCGACGAGCGCCTTGCCCAGGTGCGAGACGTCGAAGACGCCAACCGACTCGCGCACCGCGGTGTGCTCGGCGACCACGCCGCCGCCGGTGTACTGGATCGGCATCTCCCAGCCGCCGAAGGGCGCGAAGCTGGCGCCGAGGGCACGGTGTGACTCGTGCAGGGGGCTGGTGCGCAACGGAGTGTCAGTCACAAGGGGGCAAGTTACCGCCATTGGCGGGTGAGCAGCGCGGCGACGCAGGATCCAGTCACGACCGTGACCAGGGTCGCGAGCAGCATCACCGGCGGCAGGCTCATCAGCAGCACCACCGAGAGGCCGAGGCCGAGGCAGGCGGTGCGCATCGGCCAGGTGCGGTCCTCGATCAGCAGCAACCGGGCCGCGGCGTTGGTGAAGGCGTAGTAGGTGAGCAGGCAGCAGGCGGCGAACTGCAGCGCGATCTCCGGGGTGAGCAGCAGCACCAGCCCGCTCGCGCCCGCCGCGGCCAGCAGCTGGGCCCGCCACGGCGAGCGGCTCAGTCCCAGCGGCAGGTCCCGGTCCCTGGCCAGGGAGAACAGCGCCCGCCGCAGGTCCACGCTCACGATCAGCGCCATCGCCCCCAGTGCCACCGCGGCCCCCGCGCTGACCAGCGGCAACAGCACCGCGCCGTCCGCGGCGACCAGCGCGTCCCGCAGCGGGGACGGGGACAGCGCGAGCCGGGCCGGGCCGAGCTGGCGCAGCGCCGCCCAGCCCAGCAGCAGGTAGAGCAGCAGGCCGAGGCCGATGACGAACGGGATCGCCCGGCGCACGTTGCGCCCGGAGTAGGCCCGGCCGTCGGCTGGCGAGGTGATCCGCTCGAAGCCGACCAGGCCGAAGAACATCACCGAGCCCGCGGTGAGCAGCATCCGCGGGTTGTCCGCGCCCGGCTGACCGGCCACCGGTATCACCTGTTCGGGTGGTGGCACGGCGAAGCAGGCGATGATGACCACGGTCAGCACCATGAGCACGAAGGCGGCCACCGCCCAGCTCACCCAGCGCGGGGTGGCCAGGTCGGCCGCGCCGATCGCCGCGGCCACCACGATCACCGTCACCGCGGCCACCCAGGGCCGCGCCGGCATCAGGTACGCGCCGAACGCGCCCGCCACCGCGGCCAGCGAGGCGAGCTTGCCGACCAGCAACCCGGTCCCGGCCAGCCTGCCCGGCCAGCGGCCAAGGTGCTCCTTCGTGCAGGCATAGCCGCTGCCGTAGCCGACATAGGCGGCGGACTGGTCAGAAGTGGAGAAGGCTGTGCACAATGCCGCCAGCGCCGCGAGCACCACCCCGACCAGCAGCCAGCGGCCGGCCGCCTCGGCGGCGGGCGCGAGCCCGATGAAGGCGCCCGCGCCGAGCATGCCGCCCAGACCGAGCACCACCAGGTCGGGTACGCCGACCGCGCGCGAGGATTCGGCGCTTGATGCTCGCGGAACGTCCAATGCCACCGACACACAGTATTCGGACTGTATTAAAGAGCGATAGCCGCCGTGGGGGCGGATAGCCCACTCGGATTAGCCTTCCGCAACACTGGACCTGGGAAGAAGACCGGGCTTGCGGCGAAGAAACCGCTTGCCGCGACAACAACGAACCACACGCCGTCGCCAGCCTCGACACGCGCGCGCAGCTCGGGCGGGACGGGATTAAGGAGCACACGTGACCGCGCCCAAGCTTGCGCTGACCGACAGCGATCCCAAGTCCGTCGCGACCGACGCGGTGGTCATCGGCACCATCCAGGGATCCGACGGCGTGCTGCTCGCGCCGGGCGCCGAGCAGGTGGACGCCGCCTTCGACGGTGAGCTGACCGCCCTGCTGAGCACCCTCGGCGCCACCGGCAAGGCCGATGAGCTGGTCAAGCTGCCCGCGCGCGGCGCGCTGACCGCCCCGCTGGTGCTCGCCGTCGGCCTCGGCAAGACCGCCGCGGGCCAGGACGGGCCCGGCAGCGAGCAGGTCCGCCGCGCCGCCGGGGTGGCCGCCCGCGCGCTGGCCGGGGTGACCAAGGCGACTGTGACACTGTCCACAGTGGACCTGGGTGCCACCGTGGAGGGTCTGGTGCTCGGCGCCTACACCTTCACCGGCTACAAGTCCGACCAGGGCAAGGCCCCGCTGGCCAAGGCCGACCTGGTGGTCGCCGACGCCAAGGACAAGCACGCCAAGAACGTGCTCAAGGCCAACACCGCGATCGCCGAGGCGGTGGCCACCGCCCGCGACTTCGTCAACACCCCGCCCAACGACCTGTTCCCGGCCTCCTTCGCCGAGCGCGCGGTCAAGCTCGGCGAGGCCGTCGGCCTGACCGTGGAGGTGCTGGACGAGAAGGCGCTGCGCAAGGGCGGCTACGGCGGCGTGCTCGGCGTCGGCGGCGGCTCCTCCCGGCAGCCCCGGCTGGTCCGGCTCAGCTACACCGGCCCCAAGCCGAAGAAGAAGGTCGCCCTGGTCGGCAAGGGCATCACCTTCGACACCGGCGGCATCTCGATCAAGCCCGCGCCCGGCATGGACGAGATGACCATGGACATGGGCGGCGCGGCGGCCGTGGTGGCCACCGTGGTGCTGGCGGCCAAGCTGAAGTACCCGCTGGAGATCATCGCGACCGTGCCGATGGCGGAGAACATGCCCTCCGGCACCGCCTACCGCCCCGGCGACGTGCTGACCATGTACGGCGGCAAGACCGTCGAGGTGCTCAACACCGACGCCGAGGGCAGGCTCATCCTGGCCGACGCCATCGTGCGCGCCGGTGAGGACAACCCGGACTACCTGATCGAGACCTCCACCCTGACCGGCGCCCAGGTCGTGGCGCTCGGCAAGCACACCGCGGGCATCATGGGCAGCGACGAGTTCCGCGACCGGGTGGCCACCATCGCCCGCGCCACCGGCGAGGGCGGCTGGGCCATGCCGCTGCCGGAGGAACTCCGCGCCGACCTGGACTCCCGCCTGGCCGACCTGGCCAACGTCTCCGGCCACCGCTGGGGCGGCATGCTCGCCGCGGGCATCTTCCTGCGCGAGTTCGTGCCGGAGAACGTGCAGTGGGCCCACCTGGACATCGCGGGCCCGGCCTACAACTCCAACAGCCCCTACGGCTACACCTCCAAGGGCGGCACCGGCGTCCCGGTCCGCACCCTGGCCGCCGTCCTGGCCGACATCGCCGACCAGGGCTGACACATTGGCGTGCTCCGCACGCAGGTGTTTTCGCTCTTAGTCGCCTCGCCGCGTACCCGCCCCACGCGAAGCAAGCTTCGGATGGGTCGGGCACGCGGCAAGGCAACGCGAAAACACAACCGCACTGAGGGCGAAGGGCCCGCCGTGTCGCTGGCGCGCCACGCCTGTTTCGCAACAAGGGGCGGACGGTCCAAGGGCCCGCAACGGCCCGCCCGCTCCGGCGGCCGTCCCACAACGGCCAACACCCCGTACGACAACGGCCAACACGCGCGGAGGGTTTTCACCCACCGCGCGTGTTGGCCGGTCTTGTACCGCGTGTTGGCCGTTCTTGTACGGGGTGTTGGCCGTTCTTGTACGTCGGGTTGGCTGTTGTGGGCGCTCAGATGAGTGGGACGACCCAGGCGGCTACCGCCTGCTCGCGTTGCCTTGGCTTCTTCTCGCCGAAGAAGGCCGCCGCGACGGTCTCCGCGGTCACCGGGACCACCCTGGACGGGAACGGCAGTTCCGAGGGCGCGCAGGAACCCGTGGAGCAGCGGAGCTGGCGGGCCAGCTCCTCGTACCAGGCGTAGAAGGTGACCGGAGCCGCGGCGAGCTGGGCCACCGCGCGTTCGGCGAGCCGACCGGCCAGTTCGGCGAGCACCGCGGCCAGGGTGGTGACGTCCAGGTGCGCGTGTTCGGCCTCGTCCGTGGTCAGCCACCAGGTGTTCTCGCGCTGCTCGCGTTCGCGGTCAGCCGGGTCCAGGAACAACGGCTCCTGGGCCACTCCGGCGAGTCGGTCGAGAAAAGTGGACACCTAGCTGGACGCCTTCCCGTCGCGGCGCTGCTGCGCGCGCTGTCGTGCGGTGTAGTCGCGCATCCTCTGTGGATAGCCGACCTTGTTGGCCTCGTACATCGGAATCTTCAATTTCCGGGCAAGTTTCTGCGCCGCGTCGAAGCCGCCGATCCGGCGCCGGGTCCACTCGCCGTCGTGTGCGATGAACACGACAGTGGCCTCGGTCACCGTGGTCTTCGGCTCCAGGTACGACTCGACCCCGTGCCGGGCCGCCGCCCACGCCTCGAGATGGGCGGTGTCCGCGTTCGAGGCCGAACGCAACTGCCCCGGGCGCTCCTTGCGGCGGAAACGGTCGAACAGGCCCACCGCGCACCTCCTTCGCTCCAACCCCCGATCTTGCCAGGCCGGTTGTCAGGCGGACGTCACATTCCGGGCGAAACTCCGCCACGGTGATCGACCCAGCGTGACCCAGGACATGCGTACTGAGACGTAGCCATCCCGCGTCGCGAGGACCCCTGACATGGTGACAAGATGGCGGATGCCCGTCGCGCTGAACCGGCGTTGTCGGCACCAAGAGAACGCCAGCAAACGATGCCTCCATGAGGAGATCGAAGTGACCGACACCTCCGCCGACCTCGTGATCCTTGGCGGCGGCTCGGGCGGCTACGCATGCGCTCTGCGCGCGAGCCAGCTCGGCCTGTCCGTGATCCTGGTCGAGAAGGACAAGCTCGGTGGCACCTGCCTGCACCGCGGCTGCATTCCGACCAAGGCGCTGCTGCACGCGGCTGAGGTGGCCGACACCGCCAGGGAGAGCGACCAGTTCGGCGTCAAGGCCAGCCTGGACGGCATCGACATCGCCGGGGTCAACACCTACAAGGACACCGTGGTCGGCAACCTGTACAAGGGGCTGGCCGGGATGTTCAAGTCGCGCAAGGGCGTGACCGTGGTGGAGGGCGCAGGCACCTTCGTCGGCCCGAACACCGTGGTCGTCGACGGCCAGCGCTACACCGGCAAGAACGTCGTGCTCGCCACCGGCTCCTACGCCCGCTCGCTGCCCGGCCTCGAGATCGGCGGCCGGGTCCTGACCAGTGACCAGGCCCTCAACCTGGACTTCGTGCCGGAGAAGGTCGTCGTGCTCGGCGGCGGCGTGATCGGCGTGGAGTTCGCCAGCGTGTGGCGCTCCTTCGGCGCCGAGGTCACCATCGTGGAGGCCCTGCCCCGCCTGGTGCCCGCCGAGGACGAGTTCTGCTCCAAGCAGGTGGAACGCGCCTTCCGCCGCCGCGGCATCAAGTTCAAGACCGGCGTCCGGTTCACCGGCGCCACCCAGACCGACTCCGCGGTGTCGATCACCCTGGAGTCCGGTGAGCAGCTCGACGCCGACATCCTGCTGGTCGCGGTCGGCCGCGGCCCGAACAGCGCGGGCCACGGCTACGAGGAGGCCGGGGTCAAGATGGACCGCGGCTTCGTGCTCACCGACGAGTACCTGCGCACCAACCTGCCGAACGTCTACGCGGTCGGCGACCTGGTGCCGGGCCTGCAGCTGGCGCACCGCGGCTTCCAGCAGGGCATCCTGATCGCCGAGCAGATCGCCGGGCTCAACCCGAAGCCGATCGACGAGGCCGGCATCCCTCGGGTCACCTACTGCGAGCCCGAGGTCGCCTCGGTCGGCCTCACCGAGGCGCAGGCCAAGGACAAGTACGGTTCCGTCGAGACCGTCACCTACGACCTGGCAGGCAACGGCAAGAGCCAGATCCTCAAGACCAAGGGCGCCATCAAGCTGGTGAAGGCCACCGACGGCCCCGTGGTCGGACTGCACATGGTCGGCTCCCGTGTCGGCGAGCTGATCGGCGAGGCTCAGCTCATCTACAACTGGGAGGCATACGCTGACGACGTGGCCCCCCTGGTGCACGCGCACCCCACCCAGAACGAAGCCCTCGGCGAGGCACACCTCGCCCTGGCCGGCAAGCCGCTGCACGCGCACGGCTGATCGCTCGGCGCGAGGCAAACCCAGTGAGCACAAGCACGAGGAGCTAGCGAAAGATGGCCTTCTCCGTCCAGATGCCGGCGCTCGGCGAGAGCGTCACGGAGGGCACTGTCACCCGGTGGCTCAAGCAGGTCGGCGACACCGTTGCGGTCGACGAGCCCTTGCTTGAGGTCTCCACCGACAAGGTGGACACCGAGATCCCCTCACCCGCGGCGGGCGTGTTGCAGCGCATCGTCGTGAACGAGGACGAGACCGTGGACGTGGGCGCCGAACTGGCGGTCATCGGGGACGGCGACGGTGGCGACTCCGCCCCGGCGCCCGCCGCCGAGCAGCCGGCCCCGGCCCCCGCGGCAGCGCCCGCCCCCGCACCCGAGCCCGTCCAGCAGGCCGAACCGGCCCCCGCGCCGGAGCCGGCAGCGGCCCCGGCCGGTGGTGGCGCGGCGCAGGGCACCCCGGTGCCGATGCCCGCCCTCGGCGAGTCCGTCACCGAAGGCACCGTGACCAGGTGGCTCAAGCAGGTCGGCGACACCGTCGAGGTGGACGAGCCGCTGCTGGAGGTCTCCACCGACAAGGTCGACACCGAGATCCCGTCCCCGGTGGCCGGGACCGTGCTGGAGATCAACGTCGGCGAGGACGAGACGGTCGACGTGGGCGCCCAGCTCGCGGTGATCGGCAGTGGCGCACCCGCCGCGCAGGCCGCTCCGGCGCCTGCCCCGGCTCCCGCGCCCGCTCCGGCCGCCGCCCCGGCACCGGCGCCCGCCCCTGCTCCGGCCCCCGCGCCGCAGCAGGCCGCACCGGCTCCGGCCGCCGCGCCCGCCCCGCAGGCGCCCGCCGCGGCCTCGGCTGAGGACAACGGCGACGCGCCCTACGTGACGCCGCTGGTCCGCAAGCTCGCCGCGGAGCACAAGGTCGACCTGAACGCGCTCAAGGGCTCCGGTGTCGGCGGCCGCATCCGCAAGCAGGATGTGCTCGCCGCGGTCGAGGAGGCCAAGGCAGCAGCCGCGGCCGCCGCGGCCAAGCCCGCCGCCGCCCCGTCGGCTCCGGCCGCCGCCGGCGCGCCGCGCGCCGCCGCCCCGGCCTCCACGCCGGAAGCGGAACTGCGTGGCAAGACGGTGAAGATGACCAGGCCCCGCCAGGTCATCGCGCGCCGGATGGTCGAGTCGCTGCAGACCTCCGCGCAGCTGACCACGGTGGTCGAGGTGGACGTCACCAAGATCGCCCGGCTGCGGGCGCGGGCCAAGGGCACCTTCGAGGCGCGGGAAGGCGTGAAGCTCTCCTTCCTGCCGTTCTTCGCCAAGGCCGCCGTCGAGGCGCTCAAGCAGCACCCGAAGCTGAACGCCTCGATCAACGCCGAGGCCAACGAGGTCATCTACCACGGCGCCGAGCACCTGGTGATCGCGGTGGACACCGAGAAGGGCCTGATGGTCCCGGTCATCCACGACGCGGGCGATCTGAACATCGCGGGCCTGGCCCGCAAGATCGCCGACGTGGCCGACCGGACCCGGCGCAACAAGATCACGCCGGACGAGCTGAGCGGCGGCACCTTCACGCTGACCAACACCGGCAGCCGGGGCGCCCTGTTCGACACGCCGATCATCAACCAGCCGCAGGTGGGCATCCTGGGCACCGGCGGCGTGGTCAAGCGCGCCGTCGTGGTGACCGACGAGGCTGGCGGCGACACCATCGCCATCCGCTCCATGGTCTACCTGGCCCTGTCCTACGACCACCGGCTGGTCGACGGCGCCGACGCGGCCCGCTTCCTGACCGCGGTCAAGCAGCGGCTCGAGGAGGGCGCGTTCGAGGCCGATCTGGGTCTCTGACGCACCTCGCACGATCCCCGGAGGGCCCTCGCCGCGCTACGCGGTGGGGGCCCTTCGGCCGTTGGCGGGTCGCGGTGATCGCGCCGATGCACCACGATCGAGTCATGCGAGTGGTGATCGCCGGTTCCTCCGGCCTGATCGGCAGCGCCCTGGTGAGCCAGTTACGGGAGAGCGGCCACGAAGTCGTCCGGCTGGTGCGCCGGGCCCCGGCCGCCCCCGACGAACGCCGCTGGGACCCGCCGAGCGGGGTGTTCGCCGACGGCGCGCTGGACGGCGCGGACGCGGTGGTCAACCTGGGCGGGGCGGGCATCGGCGACAAACGCTGGACCGAGGAACGCAAGGCCAGGCTGCGGGAGAGCAGGCTGGTGCCGACCACCGTGCTGGCCCAAGCCGTGGCCCGGCACCGGATCCCGGTGTTCGTCAGCGGCTCCGCGGTCGGCTACTACGGCGACACCGGCGACCGGGAGATCGACGAGACCGCCGAGGCGGGCACCGGTTTCCTGGCCGAGCTGTGCCGGGACTGGGAGGCCGCCACCCAACCGGCCGAGCACGTGGGCGCGCGGGTGGTGCGGGTGCGCACCGGGCTGGTGCTCTCCGCGCACGGCGGGCTGCTCGGACGCCTGCGGCCGCTGTTCTCCTTCCTGCTCGGCGGCAGGCTGGGCAGCGGGGCGCAGTACATGCCGTGGATCTCCCTGGACGACGAGGTCGGCGCGATCCGGTTCGCCCTGGAACACAGCCAGGTCAGCGGCCCGGTCAACCTCACCGGCCCGGAACCGGTGACCAACAGCCAGTTCACCGCCGCGCTGGCCGACTCACTGCACCGGCCCGCGCCCTGGGTGGTGCCGGAGTTCGCGCTCAAACTGGTGCTCGGCGCGGAGACCGCCCAGGAGATGGCGTTGTTCGGCCAGCGCGCGCTGCCCGGAGTACTGCGGTCGCAGGGCTACGTCTTCCAGCACCCCACGGTCGCCGCCGCCCTGGCCGCCGCCGTGCCCGAGGGCGAACCGGCGGCGTAGGGTCGAGGCGTGCGCAACAGCGATCCCCTGTCCTGCCGGGAGTCGGGCGAACCCGTACTGGTCCGCCACCTCGGCAGCATCGACTACCTCAAGGCCTGGGAACTCCAGCGCGAGGTGCTGGACGCCCGTGCCGACGGCGACGGGCCGGACACCCTGCTGCTGCTGGAGCACCCCAGCGTCTACACCGCGGGCAAGCGGACCCAGCCGGAGGACCGGCCGACCGACGGCACCCCGGTGGTCGAGGTCGACCGCGGCGGCAAGATCACCTGGCACGGGCCGGGCCAGCTGGTGGGCTACCCGATCGTCAAGCTCACCGATCCGGTGGACGTGGTCGACTACGTGCGCCGGGTCGAGGAGGGCCTGATCAAGGTCTGCCGCGACCTCGGCCTGCCCGCGGGCCGGGTCGAGGGCCGCAGCGGGGTGTGGCTGCCCGCCGACGAGACCAGGGTCGAGCGCAAGATCGCCGCGATCGGCATCCGGGTGCAGCGCGGGGTCACCATGCACGGCTTCGAGATCAACTGCGATGCCGACCTGGCCGCCTTCGAGCGGATCATCCCGTGCGGCATCGCCGATGCCGGGGTCACCTCGCTCAGCGCCGAACTGGGCCGCCAGGTCACCGTGGCCGAGGTCGAGCCGCTGGCCGAGAAGGCGGTCCTGGACGCGCTCTCCGGCGCGCTGCCGCTGTCGGAATGCTGGGTGCCCCGCCCCGAACTGAGTGCCCCCGGAATCACTTTCGCCCTGCCGAACTGACACGCCCAGTGATCAGATAGCCACCGGACCCGTTCGGCACTGCTCCGATCGGGGGTTCCACCACCCCTGACGTGCCCAATCCCGCCACTCACCGACGTAAGCTGGCCCCTCGCTGTCCGGAAGCTGGGGGTCATGCGCCGGAGGGTCCGGTCCAGGGGAGGGTGTCTGTGCACGGCCCGTTGTCCTTCGGTCTGCTCGGTCCGCTTCAGGTGCTGCGCGGGGGGCAGCCGATCGCGGTGAAAGCCGCCAAACAGCGGACCGTGCTGGCCAGTCTGCTGCTGCGCGCCAACCAGCACGTGGCCTTCGACGAACTCGCCGAACGGGTCTGGGGCGAGGAGCAGGTCAGCCAGCCCCGGCAGACCCTGCAGGTCTACGTGATGCGGTTGCGCCAGGCCCTCGACGGCGTGCTGCTGCACACAGAACCCGACGGCTACCGCCTCGAACTCGACCCGGAATCCCTGGACATCCACCGCTTCCGGCGGCTCACCGACCAGGTCAAACTCGCCGGTGACGACCCCGGCCGGATCGTCGGCCTGCTCACCGAGGCGCTCGCCCTCTGGCGCGGTCCCGCCCTGTCCGACGTGCCATCGGAGTCCCTGCAGTGCGGCGAGGCCCGCTGGCTGGACGAACTGCGGCTGCAGGCGGTGGCCGACCGGCTGCACGCCCGGCTGCGGCTGGGCGCGCACCAGGAGGTCGTCGGCGAGCTGTACGGGCTCACCGGCCAGTACCCGCTGCGCGAGCAGTTCTGGGCCCAGCTCATGCTCGCCCTCTACCGCTCCAACCGGCAGGTCGAGGCCCTGGAGGCGTTCCAGGCGGTCAGCGGCAGGCTGTCGGAGGACCTGGGCGTGGACCCCGGCGAGGAACTGCGCGCCCTGCACCGGGCCATCCTCAACAACGACAGCTCACTCGGCCCGGCCACCGCGCACACCAGCGCCCCCGCCCCGGCCGCCGCACGCCCCGGCGGCCTGTCCCAGCTGCCGCCCGGCGTCGCCGACTTCGTCGGACGCGGCCCGGAGATCACCCACCTCGGCGACCTGCTGCGCGGCGCGGGCTCGGCCATGTCGGTGCCGGTGGTCACCCTCACCGGACCGCCGGGCGTCGGCAAGACCGCGCTGGCCATCCGGGCCGGGCACGAGGTGCGCGCGCACTTCCCGGACGGCCAGATCTACGTCAACCTGCACGGCTACTCCCCCGGCCCGCCGCTGGCCCCCGCCGACGTGCTCAGCCGGTTCCTGCGCGCCCTCGGCGTCACCCCCGAACAGATCCCGCTCGACCCGGAGGAACGCGCCGCGCAGTACCGCTCGCTGCTCACCGGGCGACGGCTGCTCATCGTGCTGGACAACGCGATCGGCCCGGAACAGGTCCGCGCGCTGCTGCCCGGCGAACCCGGCTGCGCGGTGCTGATCACCAGCCGCAACGCCCTGCGCGGGATGACCGTGCTCGACGGCGCCCGCCCGCTGTCCCTGGAAGTGCTCTCCCCGGCCGACGCCCGCCGCCTGCTCGGCGGCATCCTCGGCCCCGACCTGGTCGCCGCCGAACCCGCAGCCGCGGCCGAACTGGCCCGCCTCTGCGGACACCTGCCCCTCGCACTGCGGGTGGCCGCTGGCAACCTGGCCGGGCGGCCCAGCGCGCGGATCGCCGACTACGTGGCCGAACTCAGCGCCGAACGCCTGGCCGGCCTGCGCATCGAAGGCGACGACGCCACCGCCGTGCAGGCCGCCTTCGACCTGTCCTACGACATGCTCGACCCGCCGGCCCAGCGACTGTTCCGGCTGCTCGGCCTGGTGCCGGGCAACGACTTCACCAAGGAGGTCGCCGCCGCGCTGGCCGGACTCACCCCCGAGGCCGCGCTGCCGCTGCTGCGCCAGCTCGGCACCGCCAACCTGGTCCAGCACCAGGCGGGCGACCGGTACCAGGCACACGACCTGCTCCGGCTCTACGCGGCCGAACGCGCCGCCGCCGAGGAGACCGCCGAGGCACTGGACACCGCCCGCCGCGCCCTGCTCGCCTACTACCTGCACACGGCCCGCGGCGCCGCCCGCAGCCTCTACCCGGAGATCGTCCAGCTCCCGCTGCCCGCGCCCCGGCCCAACCCGGCCCCGCGCCCCGCGGCCGCGATCGCCTGGCTCACCGCGGAAACCGCCAACATCGTGGCCGCCGCCACCATCTGTGCCGGACCGCTGGCCCCCTACTCCTGGCTGCTCGCCGACGCGCTGCGCGGCTACTTCCACCACACCGGCCACGTCGCCGACTGGCTGCACGTGGTCGAGACCGGCCTGGCCGCCGCGCTGGCCGAACCCGACGAACCCGGCGAGGCCGCCATGCGGCTCAGCCTGGGCACCCTGCACTGGACCCTCGGCGACAACCGGGCCGCCGCCGGGCACTACGAACAGGCCCTGCGCATCCAGCGGCGGCTCGGCGACCTCGACGGCGAACTGGCCACGCTGAACAACCTCGGCCTGGTCTGCCTCAACCTGGGCAGGCTCACCGACGCGGGCGCGCACCTGCGCAGCGCGCTCGCGCACGCCGACGCCCGCGACCCGCACCGGCACGCCATGGCCAGGGCCAACCTCGGCCACCTGTGCGTGGACCTGGCCGCGCTGGAGGAGGCCGAGGCGCACTCCAGGGCCATCGTGGCCATCGGCGCGGCCGAGGGCTCCCGGCTGCTGGCCACCTACGGCCACTACGTGCTCGGCCGCGCCCAGCTCGCCCGCGGCGCGCTGGCCCAGGCCGACACCGTGCTCACCGAGGCACTGGCCACCTTCCGCGAACTGGGCCACCGGCGGATGGAGGTCGAGGTGCTGGCCGCGCTGGCCGAGACCCGCCGCCACCTCGGCGACCACGACCGGGCAGGCGCCGACGCCGAGGAATCGGTGCGGCTGGCCCGCGGCATGGCGCACCGGGTGGCCGAGGTCAACGCGCTCAACGCCCTCGCGGACTGCGCCGAACCCCGCCGCGCCGCCGAACTGCACACCCAGGCGCACGCACTGGCCACCTCGGGCGGACACGTCTGGGGCCAGGTGGCCGCGCTGCTCGGCGAATCCGGCACCCACCGCCAGACCGGCCGCCCACGCGACGCGCTGACCAGCGCGAACACCGCCCTGGACCTGATCGCCGCGGCGGGAGAGCCCACCCGGTTCACCCCGGCCGCGCTGCTCGCCCGCGGCGCCGCCCAGCTCGACCTCGGCGACACCGACGGCGCCAGGACCAGCGCCGAGGAGGCCGTCCGGCTGGCCACCGGCACCGGCCAGCGACTGGAACAGGACCTCGGCCTGGCCCTGCTCGGCGAGACCCTGACTGACGAACGGACTCCGATCCTCTAGACTTCCGGAATTACGGAAATCCAGAGAAGGGGTTCTCATGCTGTCCCGACGCCGCCTGCTGACCGCCGGCGCACTGACCGCGGGGTCCGCGCTGCTGCTGCCCGGCCTGGCCAACGCAGCCGCCGGCACGCCCGCGACCAGCGACTTCACCACCCGCGATGGCTGGCTGGCCTGGTTCGCCGCGCACCGCGACCAGGTCGGCGTCTTCGCCGACAACGGCGCCCAGGCCTGCCTGGCGCACCGGGCGCAGGTGTCCCAGCCACTGGCCTCCGCGGTCAAACCAGTGCACCTGGCCGCCTACACGCTCTCCGGCCTGGCCCCGGACACCAAGGTCACCGTCGGCGAGTGGGAGCGCTTCTACCTGCCGCACACCGACGGCGGCGCGCACGAGCAGTCCCAGCGGCTGCTCGGCATCGAGGCGGACCCGGCGACCAAGCTGGCCAGGAACCCGGCGCAGCAGGTCACCCTGGACCAGATCGCCGGCACGATGATCTATTTCAGCGACAACGCGGCCACCGACTACCTGCGGCACCGCCTGGGCGCGGCGGCGCTGCGCCGGGCCGCGCAACGCGGTGGCTGGACCGGCCTGGACAGCCGCTCCAAGCTGGCCGACTTCCTCTACCTGCTGATGCCGGAGGAGGTCCGGCCCGGGGTGCCGCGACTTCCGATGGGCGCCCGCCTCGAACAGCGCTTCCTGACCGAACCGGCCTTCCGGGACCGGGCCAGGGCGCGCGTGGTCAGCGGCCCGCCGCCCTCCTGGGACGCCCAGGTCGCCTGGGCCAGGACCAGCGGCGGCGCGAGCGCGGCCACCCTGGCCGGCTTCCACCGGGCCGCGGCCACCGGCCGGTTCCCCGAGGCCACCCGGCGGCACCTGGAACACACCCTGGCCGGTTCGCTGCCGCCCGGCGTCGCGGGCATCGGCTGGAAGGGCGGCTCACTGGCCGGGGTGCTGGCACTGGCCGGTTACACCCGCTGGCAGGACGGCCGGGTCGGCTCGACCGCGTTGCTGCTCCAGGAGCTGAGCGAGGCGGACTGGGACGGCATGAACGCCGAGGGCTCGCTGTTCTTCCAGGTGTTCCTGGACCTGGCGCTGGATCCGGCCTGGCAGGGCAGGGTCGCGCGGGCGCTGCGCGGGTAGCCGGGCATGCTGATCCGATGAGCGAGAAGGAGCTGGCCGGCCGGGTGGCCGAGCTGGAGGCCAGGGTGGCGGCCCTGGAGGGCATCGCCGAGCAGGTGCTGGCCGACACCGGCGGCGTGGTCTCCTACCAGGGCCGACTCACCGAACCGGGTGAGCTGGACTGGACGATCACGCTTCCGGTGTCCACGGTGCTGGGCCTGCCGGACGGCCCGCGGCTGGAGGTGCTGGCCGCGCTGGGCCACCCGGTCCGGGCCAAGGTGGTGCGGGTGCTCGCCCAGCACGGCCCGCAGGGCGCGGCCGAACTCCAGGCCGCCGCCGAGGTCGGCTCGACCGGCCAGCTCTACCACCATCTCAAACCGCTGACCACCAGCGGCCTGGTGGACCAGGACGGCCGCGGCCGGTACCGGCTGCGCGCCACCGCCATGGTGCCGGTGCTGATCCTGCTGGCCGCCGCCGCGGACATCGCCGGACAGCTCAAGTCCTGACGGAAAAGGGGCCGGAGCCACGCTCGGCGTGACTCCAGCCCTTTCTCCTCGTACTCAGGCGAACTGCGGCATGACCTCGGTCGCCACCAGCTCCACGTGGTCCAGGTCGGCCAGGTCGAGCACCTGCAGGTAGACCCGGCTGATCCCGGTCCGCTCCCGCCAGGCGCCCAGCTTGTCCACCACCTCGGCCACCGTGCCCGCCAGCCCGTTCTCCCGCAGCTCGGCCACCTCGCGGCCGATCACCCCGGCCCGCCGGGTCACCTCGGCCTCGTCCCGGCCAGCGCAGAGCACCAGCGCGGCCGAGCGGGTGATCTCCTTGGGGTCCCGGCCGATCGCCGCGCAGGCCGCCTCGACCCGCTCGAACTGGCGCACCGCGGAGTCCGGATCGGCGAAGGGCAGGTTGAACTCGGCCGCGTACTGGGCGGCCAGCGCGGGCGTGCGCTTGGCGCCCCGGCCACCGATGAGCACCGGCGGACCGCCGGCCCGCACCGGCTTGGGCAGCGCGGGGGAGTCGGTGAGCTGGTAGTGCTCACCGTCGAAGCTGAAGGTCTCGCCGACCGGCGTGCGCCACAGGCCGGTGATCACCGCGAGCTGCTCGGCGTAGCGGTCGAAGCGCTCGGCCACGTCCGGGAACGGGATGCCGTAGTTGGCGTGCTCGGTCTCGAACCAGCCCGCGCCCAGCCCGAACTCCACCCGGCCGCCGGACATCTCGTCCACCTGCGCGACCTGGATCGCCAGCGGCCCCGGGTAGCGGAAGGTGGCCGCGGTCATCAGCGTGCCCAGCCGGATCCGGCTGGTCTCCCTGGCCAGACCGGCCAGCGTCACCCAGGCGTCGGTGGGGCCGGGCAGGCCGCTGACCGAGCCCATCTTGAGGTAGTGGTCGGAGCGGAAGAACGCGTCGTAACCGGCGTCCTCGGCCGTCCGGGCCACCCGCAGCAGATCGTCGTAGGTCGCCCCCTGCTGGGGCTCGGTGAAGATCCTGAAGTCCACCGGCACACGCTAACCCGGGTTCAGCGGCGGCGCGTCCGGCGCGGCGCCGAGGTCTCCACCCTGATCGGTTCGGCGTTGCCCACCTTGTGCAGCAGCCGCAGCCCGGCCATCACCCGCTCGATGCACAGGCCGACCTCCTCGCTGGCCTTCTTCGGATCGGCCGCGTTGGCGATCTGGGTGGCACTGCCCGCCAGCGCGCCGAACATCAGCCGGGACATCGGCTCGATCGGCAGGTCGTCGATCTCGCCGGACTCGGCCAGCCCGACCACGGTGGCCCGCACCAGGCCGTAGCTGAACTGCTCCTCGGCCTCCCGCCAGCGCTCCCAGCCCATCACCACCGGACCCTCGTGCAGCACGATCCGCTGGTAGGAGGGCTCCAGACAGACCTTGAGGTAGGCGCGCAGACCGGCCATCGCGCTCTCCCACGGGTCGCCGGGCTGGGAGACGATCTTGGCCAGCCGGGCCAGCATGTCGGTCTCCACCGCGTCGAAGGCGGCCTCGAACAACGCCTGCTTGCCGCCGAAGTGGTGGTAGAGCGCGCCCTTGGTGACCCTGGCCTTCGCCGCGATCTCATCCAGCGAGGTGCCCGCGTAGCCCTTCCGGCTGAACAGCTCCATGGCGCTGTCCACCAGGGCCTGCCTGGTGGATTCCGAATATTCCATACGCCGCGGCCGCGCTGTCGCCATACTCACAACACTACGACATACCGAGAGTACGTACTCATGGTATGTTCTCCGTGTCGGAGCCATACCGTCAGTACGCCGGAAACTCCGGGTATGGGCGGTCCACGGCAAGGAGGGGCGTCATGAGCTGGAACGACTTCTACCGACGGCGCGATGTCATCAACGCCGTGCTGCGTCAGGCCGAACGGACCGGGGACCCCGTGCTGCCGTTCGAGGACGTCCAGCACGCCGCTGACGTCTTCGCCGACCGCGCCGAGTTGCTGGCCGCCCTGCACTACCGCTGGATGCTGCGTCTGACCGGCCACCTCGAACTCGCCCTGCACGAGCACGGCGACCGGGTCGAGGCCGCCACCAGCGCCTGGCAGCGCCTGGCCACCGAAGAGCCGACCCTGCGCCGCCTGCTCGACGCCGGAGCCCAGACCATCCCGGCCGCCATCGCGCACGAACAGCGCACCCTGGCCCTGGTCACCGGCCTGGCCGACGCCCGCGAACCGGCCGAGCAGATCGAGCGTGTCGGCGCGGCCTTCCTGGCCCTGGCCCGCGACGGCGCCCGCCAGACCCGCTGCACCTCCACCCGGAACTTCCTCCGCGGCTTCGCCGCCAGCGCTTAAGCCACCCGCGTGACCCGGCCGTCCACCATGACGGCCGGGTGACGCGGCGGAACTCCCGGCCGCCGGTCGCGTTGATCAGGGTGTCGAGGACACTGACCCCCGACGGCGGCGAGACGGGGTGGACGGCATGCGGAACTGGACGGCCGAGGACATGCCGGACCAGAACGGGCGCACGGTGGTGATCACCGGGGCCAACTCCGGCCTTGGCCTGCACAGCGCCTACGCACTGGCCGCCAAGGGCGCCCACCTGCTGCTGGCCTGCCGCTCCCCGGAACGCGGGGCGCGCGCCGTCGACCAGGTCCGCACCACCGCGCCGCGGGCCAAGGTGGAACTGGTCCGGCTCGACCTCGGTGACCTCGCCTCGATCCGCGCGGCCGCCGAGGACATCCGGGAACGCGCCGGCGACCGGGTGCACGTGCTGATGAACAACGCGGGCGTGTTCTGCCCGCCGCTTGGCCGCACCGCGGACGGCTTCGAGACCCAGATGGGCGTCAACCACCTCGGCCACGCCGCGCTGACCTGGCTGCTCATGCCCGCGCTGCGGCAGAGCCCGGACGCGCGGGTGGTCACCCTGTCCAGCCTCGCGCACCGGCGCACCACGCTGAACCTGGACGACCTCAACTACGAGCGCCGCCGCTACAACGCCTTCGCCGGCTACGGCGAGGCCAAACTGGCCAACCTGATGTTCGCCCAGGAACTCGACCGCAGGCTGTCCGCGGCCGACCTGGACGTGCGCAGCCTGGCCGCGCACCCCGGTCTGACCGACACCGAACTGGGCGCCAACGGCGGCCGGGCCCGCAAGAACAAGGTCCTGGAGCTGGGCGTCACCCTGTTCAACAAGGTCGCCACCATGCGCCCCGAGCGCGGCGTGCTGTCCCAGCTGTACGCGGCCACCGCGCCGGAGGTGCGCGGCGGCCAGTACTACGGCCCGGCGGGCGCGGGCGAGGTGTGGGGCGGACCGGGTCTGGCGGCCTGCTCACCGGAGTCCCAGGACCTCGCGGTGGCCGCCCGGTTGTACGAGCGCAGCGGCGAGTTGACCGGAATCGCACCCGACCCGGCCTGACGTGTGATCGGCCACTCCCCCGCTGGGCTGGGGTCCCCGGCTCCGGGGACGTAGGCTGGCGGTCATGACCGTGGTGCCCGAGGGCCGCAAGCTTCTGCGGCTGGAGGTTCGTAACAGCCAGACGCCCATCGAGAAGAAGCCCTCGTGGATCAAGACCAGGGCGAAGATGGGTCCCGAGTACCGCGAGCTGAAGGGCCTCGTCAAACGCGAGGGCCTGCACACGGTCTGCGAGGAAGCCGGCTGCCCCAACATCTACGAGTGCTGGGAAGACCGCGAGGCCACCTTCCTCATCGGCGGTGACCAGTGCACCCGCCGCTGTGACTTCTGCCAGATCGACACCGGCAAGCCAGCCGACTTCGACGCCGAGGAACCGCGCCGGGTCGCCGAGTCGGTGCAGGCGATGGGCCTGCGCTACTCCACCGTCACCGGCGTCGCCCGCGACGACCTGCCCGACGGCGGCGCCTGGCTCTACGCCGAGACGGTCCGCCAGATCCACGCGCTCAACCCCGGCACCGGCGTCGAACTGCTGATCCCGGACTTCAACGCCGACCCCGAGCAGCTGGCCGAGGTCTTCGGCTCCCGCCCCGAGGTGCTGGCGCACAACCTGGAGACGGTGCCGCGGATCTTCAAGCGGATCCGCCCCGCCTTCCGCTACGAGCGCTCCCTGCAGGTGATCACCGAGGCCCGCGAGTTCGGCCTGGTCACCAAGAGCAACCTGATCCTCGGCATGGGCGAGACCCCGGAAGAGGTCACCGAGGCACTGCAGGACCTGCACGACGCTGGCTGCGACATCATCACCATCACCCAGTACCTGCGGCCGAGCCTGCGCCACCACCCGGTGGAGCGCTGGGTCAAGCCGGAGGAGTTCGTGCAGCACAAGGAGTCCGCGGAGAAGATCGGTTTCGCCGGGGTGATGGCGGGCCCGCTGGTCCGCTCCTCCTACCGCGCCGGCCGGCTCTACTCGCAGGCGAAGCAGTTCCGCGGCGAGCAGGTCCCCGAGCACCTGAACCACCTCGCGCAGGCCGGTCCGGGCGCCCAGGAGATCACCGCCCTGCTCGCGCGGTGACATTGGCGTGCTCCGCACGCGGGATTCCTGCGTGCGGAGCGCGCCAAAGGCTACTGCGCCCTTAGTCGCCCCGCCGTGCATCCGCCGCACGCGAAGCAAGCTTCGGATGCGTCGGACACACGGCAAGGCAACGCGAAAAATCAACCGCACTGCCGGCCAAGAGCCCGCCGTGTCGCTGCGCGCCACGCCTCTTTCGCAACAAGTGGGCGCTGGTCAGGGCTTCTCGTGAGCCGTAGACCTTGCCTGCCCGGCCATCAACCGCCCGAATAGGTGAGCCGGGGCCACGGCCGTATCCTGGGACCATGGCCCCGAAGCCCCCCAAGCCGGACAAGGCGACTGCCAAGGCGGCAAGCCGCGAGCGGCGTGCTGCCTCCAAGGCACGTCGCAAGCAGATCTTCGAAGCGTTCAAGATGCAGCGCCGTGAGGACAAGTGGCTGGTGCCGCTGATGATCCTCGCGGTGCTCGGCGCTACCGGCGTGGTGTTCGGCATCGGCTGGCTCATCGGCTACCCGTATGTGGTGCTGCCGCTGGGCATCGCCATCGGCGCGCTGATCGCGGTGAGCATCTTCGGCCGCCGGGTGCAGCGCAACGTCTACTCCAAGGCCGACGGCCAGCCCGGCTCGGCGGCCTGGGCGCTGGGCAACCTGCGCGGCAAGTGGCGGGTCACCCAGGCGGTGGCCGGCACCACCCAGCTGGACGCGGTGCACCGGGTGCTCGGCCGCCCGGGTGTGGTGCTGGTCGCCGAGGGCGCGCCGCACCGGGTGAAGCCACTGATCGCGCAGGAGAAGAAGCGCATCGGCCGCATCATCGGCGACACCCCGATCTACGACGTCATCGTCGGCAACGAGACCGAGGACAAGCAGGTCCCGCTGCGCCGCCTGCAGAGCTACCTGTCCAAGCTGCCGCGCAACATCACCGTGGCGCAGATGGACGTCATCGAGAAGCGGCTCTCCGCGCTGGCCAGCCGCGGCGCGGCACTGCCCAAGGGTCCGCTGCCGCAGGGCGCGAAGATGCGCAACGTGCAGCGCACCATCCGCCGCCGCTGAGCCGTCGCCGGGCCCTGGCGGCCCGGCTCCCGGTGCTTCAGCGCGCGATGGTCATGACGGTGCGGGCGACGTGGTCGTGCAGGCCACGTCCGTCCACATCCATCACCAGCGGCGGGATCACCAGGCACAGCAGCAGGGTGCGCAGCACCGAATGCCCGAACGAGATCCGCTCCCCAGCGCCGGTCAGCGAGGTCGGCTTGATGCCCACCACCCAGTGCCCGGGGGTCCGGCCGAAGGCGGCCAGGCTGGCCACGGTCAGCAACGCGAACAGCGCCATCGCCGACACCGCCGGGTTGGTGGTGAGGAAGTTGCCGATCAGCGCGCCCGGCAGCCAGTCGATGAGCAGGGCCAGGAACCGGCGACCGGTACCGGCCACCGAGCCCAGCCCGGCCTCGGGCAGCCGGAGTCGCTCCCCTCGGTAACCAGGATCCGCCGCCGGATCACTCTCCCGCGCCGAGCCCGGTCCTGACAGCCACGAACCCGTCCACCTGCTCACGGTGTCAAGGGTAGGACGGGCGGTTGACCCTGCCCCGACCAGGTGGCGCCGTTCCCCGAAATGGGGTGTCGTTAACACCGGTGAAACACTCGGGTGATGACCGAGCAACACCATGGTCATACGGTCTGCTGGCAACAGGGCCGGTCCCGTACCGGTTCTCCTGACCGCGTGCAGAGCACACCGGCCCTGCCGGCACAACGACGAAGGAGCCAACGAGGGTGTTCACCAATCCCGACGAGGTCCTGAGCTTCATCTCTGACAACGATGTGAAGTTCATTGACGTGCGGTTCTGCGACCTGCCCGGCATCATGCAGCACTTCACCGTGCCGGCCACCTCGTTCGAGCGCGAGACGTTCGAGGAGGGCCTCGCCTTCGACGGGTCCTCGGTGCGTGGTTTCCAGTCGATCCACGAGTCGGACATGCTGCTGCTGCCCGACGTGGCCACCTCGCGCCTCGACCCGTTCCGGATCGAGAAGACCCTCATCATCAACTTCTTCGTGCACGACCCGCTGACCCGCGAGCCGTACAGCCGGGACCCGCGCAACATCGCGCGCAAGGCCGAGCAGTACATCGCCGAGTCCGGCATCGCCGACAGCTGCTTCTTCGGCGCCGAGGCGGAGTTCTACCTGTTCGACTCGGTGCGCTTCGACACCACCGAGAACGCCTCCTTCCACGAGATCGACTCCGTCGCGGGCTGGTGGAACACCGGCACCGACGAAGAGGGCGGCAACAAGGGCTACAAGGTCAAGTTCAAGGGCGGCTACTTCCCGGTCTCCCCGACCGACCACTTCGCCGACCTGCGCGACAAGATCACGCTGAACCTGATCGACTCCGGCTTCACCGTCGAGCGCGCCCACCACGAGGTCGGCACCGCCGGACAGGCCGAGATCAACTACAAGTTCAACACCCTGCTGCACGCCGCGGATGACCTGCAGCTGTTCAAGTACATCGTCAAGAACACCGCGTGGGCCAACGGCAAGACCGCCACCTTCATGCCGAAGCCGCTCTTCGGTGACAACGGCTCGGGCATGCACGCCCACCAGTCGCTGTGGAAGGAAGGCTCGCCGCTCTTCCACGACGAGTCCGGCTACGGCGGCCTGTCCGACACCGCCCGGCACTACGTCGGCGGCCTGCTGCACCACGCCCCCAGCCTGCTGGCCTTCACCAACCCGACGGTGAACTCCTACCACCGCCTGGTCCCCGGCTACGAGGCCCCGGTCAACCTGGTCTACAGCTCCCGCAACCGCTCGGCGTGCATCCGCATCCCGATCACCGGGAACAACCCCAAGGCCAAGCGCGTGGAGTTCCGCTGCCCGGACTCCTCCGGCAACCCGTACCTGGCCTTCGCCGCCATGCTGATGGCAGGCCTTGACGGCATCAAGAACAAGATCGAGCCCCCGGCCCCGATCGACAAGGACCTCTACGAGCTTCCCCCCGAGGAAGCCAAGAACGTCCCCCAGGTCCCCAGCTCCCTGGACGAGGTCCTCAACAACCTGGAGCGCAACCACGACTTCCTCCTCGAGGGCGGCGTGTTCACTCCGGACGTCATCGAGACCTGGATCTCCTACAAGCGCGAGAACGAGATCGACCCGATCCGCCTGCGCCCGCACCCGTACGAGTTCGCGCTCTACTACGACGTGTGATCCGCGGTAGCTGAAACCGGCCGAGGGCCGGGTGGTCACCACGACCACCCGGCCCTCGGCCGTTACCCAAGCTCCTTCTCCACCACAGCCACCACGTCCTCCCCCACCTTCCCCCGCCCAGTCCCCAGCAACCACCGCTCCAACCCGCGATCCCCCGCATCCCGCGCCGACTTGTCCGCCAGCTGCACCACCTGCCGGACCCGGGCAGGCTCAGCCCCCTCCGCCAGCCGCACCAGGAACCCCCGGTACCCCAGGTTCTCCGCAGGCGCCGCGGCCTTCGTCGTGGGCAACGCCTCGATGCGGCGGCGCAGCTCGGTCGAGTCGGTGGCCGAGAGCACCCAGGTCGGGTTGGGCATGCCGGAGTAGATGTCGAGTTCTACCTCGATCGGGTCGGTCACCGGGGGGTCTCCTGCCTGCTGGGTGCCGCACGCGACCAGGGATGCCAGCAGCAGTGCGAGGGCGGGGTGGGGTTTCATGCCACGTAGGCCGTGTCGTTGTTCTGGTAGAAGTAGCCGCAGAAGTCGGTGTAGTCGCCGCGGCAGATGTTGTTCGGGGCGTAGCCGCGGCCGTTCTCCTGGTAGATCGAGTGGCCGCAGTCGTCGGTGTACTTGGCCGGGGTGCCGCCGGGTTTGTGGCCCCACCACCAGTTCGGGCCGCCGGTGACCAGGCGGTAGAAGTGGTAGTCGCGGCCGGGCCAGATGACCATGGCGATGGTCAGGGTGTTGGTCTGGCAGCCGTCGACCCAGCCGTCGGCGCGCAGGCCGTCGGTGACGTTGCCGCAGCTCATGATCGTCGCCGGGCGGCCGCCTCGTCGGCCGGGCAGGGCGTAGCGGACGTCGGCGAGGTGGTTGCTGGCGAAGCAGTAGCAGTTGTTGCGGGTGACGTGGGCCGGGTCGTTGAAGTGGTTCGCGTTGGCGCTGAACACGTTCGAGCCGCAGGCCCACCAGGTGCCGCCCCGCACGCCCAGCTCGCCGGTCTCGTTGGCCTGGTCGGGGTTCTCGCCCTCGGTGGCCCGTTGCACGCTGCCGGTGGGCGCCATGGACTGGGCCGCGGTCTGGATGAGGCTGACGCCCTGGCCGGCGATCTCGGTCAGTTCCTCGTCCACGCCGCTGTCCTTGACCGAGCTGGACGTGCCGAGCAGCCAGTCCGCGATCGGTTCGTCGGCCGAGCGGCTGCCGACGCGGAAGGTCAGCGGCAGGCCGGCGCCGTTGGCCAGCCGGGTGTCGTTCCAGGCCCCGTCGGTGGACTTGATCATGCGGACCAGCAGGCCGCGGTAGCCGAGGCTGAACTGCTCGTCCTCGGTGGCCACCGGGGAGAGCTGGTCCGGGTCGGCGGTGACCCGCTCGATCAGCTCGCGCTCCTGGGCGTCGGTGAGTCGCCAGGTCGGGTTCGGCATTCCGGAGAAGATGTCGAGTTCCACTTCCAGCACGGTGTTTCCCCCTTGCCGTGACGGGCGGAATTGCCCCTTCTCCGTGGAGGGTCCCAAATGCCGGCTGATCGGACAAGTAGCGCCGGGCCCGGTTCAAGGTAAAACAAATTCAGGCCGGCCCCTGCGTTTACCCGGTCGCGCTCTGATCGACCGCGGCCAGCAACTGACTGGCCAGCCGGGTGCGCACGTACAGCACCTCCCGGCCCCGCCGGCGCGAGGTCACCAAGGCGTTGCGCCGCAGTACGGACAGGTGCTGGCTGACCGCGGGCGGGGTCAGGCCCACGGTGGCGGCCAGTTGCGTGGTCGACCTGGGTAAATCCAATTGCAGTAACAACAAAGCGCGACTGCGGCCGATGAGATCACCCAACGGCAGCTCGCATTCCGCATCACCGGGATTTCGCCAGACCGATGCGACGCCATGCGGTGGATAGGCGAGAGTAGGCCGATAGGGTTCGTTCAACACGACAAAGGGAGTCGGCCAGGCGAACACGGTCGGCACCAGCAGCAAACCCGTGTTCCCCGGTAGATCTTTCTCGCCGGAATGCCTGGCCAGGTCGATGTCGAGCCTGCCCTCGGTGTAGCGGACGTCCGGGTGCAGCCGGTCGAAGGCCGCGACGGTGCCACCGGTGGCCAGGCCGGTGGCCAGCCTGGTGAACTCCGCGTCCAGCACCGCGTTCATCCGCGATTGACTCGGCTCGATGACCAGCCGCCGGTACCGCGCCAGGCTCTCGGCCAGCCGCGGCAGTTCCCGCGCCGGATCGGCGTGCAGCGGCCGCAGCACCGGCGGCAGCGCGGCGGGCGGGGCCAGCTCCTCCAGCGCCGAGCGGATCGCGGCGGCCGGGGTGGCCAGCAACTGGTCGAGTTCGGCGCCGAACTCGGTGTCCCAGCCCGCGGGCGGGAGCAGCAGGAAGTCGGGCAGCCAGCCGGGGCGGCAGGTCAGAGCCAGTGCGACGGTCAGGTCCAGCCCGGCGATCTCGCGGCGGGCCGCGGTGATCCAGCGCTGGTGCACGAAGTGCCGGGCCGGGTCGCCAAGGGTGCGCAGGCTGCCGGTCACCTCGTACAGCGGCGACCGGGCCAGCCGGACCCTGGTCAGGTCCTCGGCACGCATCCGGAGGCTGATCACGGCCCGAGGGTAGCGGCGGGGTCCGTCAATTAAGCGAGCGCGAAATGGTGGGCGGACCTGGCCACCGCGGGCGCAGGGTGGGCGGCGAGCCGCGCTGGGCGGCACCACGACCGGGGAGCATCGCCGTGCCCGACACCCTTGACCTGTCCGCGCTGGGCAACATCGACCCGGCCTGGACGCACCTGCGCAAGCAGGTCACGCCCGCGGCGGAGCTGGCACTGCCCGACGCCCGCCTGAAGTGGTACGACGTGCACCGCCCCGACCAGCCGATCCCGGCCGCGACCCGCACCCGCGCGCGGGAGTTCCTCGCCGCCGAGGTGGCCGCCGGCCGGGTGGTGACCCGCGGCGACCTGGGGTTCATCGTGCTACACAGCTCGGGCACCGTGCTCTTCGCGCTGCTGTGCCTGTGGCGCGGGGTCAACGAGATGTGGCAGGCCGCCTACGCCAGCACCGACGGCGGCCCGTTCACCCCCGCACAACAGGCGGACGGCCTGACCCCGACCCAGTGCGTGTGGGAACTCGGCCCCACCACGCACGAGCGGATGGCCTGGTCGCACTACCTGGAGTCCGCCCGCGACCAGGACGCCAAACTCGCCTACCTGGCCGACCGCCTCACCGGCCTGGTCTGACCCCGGCGGCCCCGGATCACCCGGCCAGCAGCGCCTGGCAGATCCGGGGCAGCGCCACCCCGATCGGCTCCCGGATCACCTCGGTCGCGAACTCGTCGTACGGCGTCGGCGCCGCGTTGACCACCACCAGCTTCGCCCCCGCCCGCACCGCCACCGCGCACAGCGAGGCGGCCGGCTCGACCTGCAGCGAACTGCCCACCGCCAGGAACACCTCACTGGCCGCGGCGATCGTGCGCGCCTTGCCGATGACCTCGGCGTCGAGCTGCTGGCCGAAGAGCACCACCGCGAGCTTCAGGATGCCGCCACAGTCCGCACAGGACGGATCCAGCTCCCCGCCACGAACCCGGTCCAGCACCTCAGGAGTCGGCGTACGCGCGTCGCAGCCGACGCAGAGCGCGCCGTGCATGCTGCCGTGCAGTTCCAGGACCTTCCGGGCGGGCACCCCGGCCCGCTGGTGCAGGCCGTCGATGTTCTGGGTCAGCACCCGGACCGCGGGACCCGCGCTCAGCCCGGCCAGCGCCAGGTGGGCTGGGTTGGGCTGGGCGAGCCAGGCCGGGTGGGTCAGGTACCGCTGCCAGAAGCGCTGCCGGATCTCCGGGTCGGTGAGGAAGTTGTCCAGGGTGAACAGGTTGGCCAGCTTGGGATCGCGGGTCCAGATGCCGTCCGGGCCCCGGTAGTCGGGGATGCCGGAGTCGGTGGAGATGCCCGCGCCGGTCAGCACGGCGATCCGCCGCACCCCGCGCGCCCAGTCGGTCATGGTCGCCGAGGCTAGTCAGCACGGGGCGGGCGGGCCATCGGTTTCCGCCCTGCCCCCGACCGCGGACGGCACACTGTCCACATGCGTCTCCCGCACGGCTCCACCAGCTTCAACACCACCACCCCCGGCCCGGACCCGAAACAGTTCCGCACCCTGATCACCGCCGTGGCCCGGGAGTTCGGCGCCCACATCGAGGAGTTCCTGCTCCCCGACGGAACGCCGAACTACATCACCACCCGCCTGCGCGAGCGGGAACGGCGCTTCGACCTGCTCTGCCACGACTCGCTGTTCCTGCTCGCTTTCGCCGAGGTGTCACCGACTCCGGGTGCTCCACCGGTCTTCCGGGACGAACCGCGGTGGGCCGAGCTACTCCAGGCCAGATCGGAATTCGGGGTCTACACCAGGGAAGAACTCGACACCCCACTGTCCGAAGTGGACATCAACGAGCTGAACTCCTTCGAGCACGGGCAGATCCGGCACTGGCGGCCGGGCACCGTCGGCGAGCTGACCTTCAACCACTGGGACTGATCATCAACCCAGGGGCGGCAGGATGGCCTGGGCGTCGGCGCCGCGCATCCACAGGCCGATGACGAAGGCCGCGGTGGCCTCCAGCAGGCCTGCCCTGGACAGCGGGCCTGCCACCACCGGATCGCAGCCCAGGTCCCGGACCAGGGTTTGGACCTGGGCCAGGGCGGTGGGGTCGTCGCCGCAGAGTGGGACGGCCAGGGGGCGGTCGGCGAAGACCGGGGGTGTCAGCCGCCAGGTGTCGACGTGGCACAGGTTGAACGCCTTGACCACGTGTGCGCCGGTGGTGGCGAGTTGTTCGGCCAGGCTGATGTCCTTGGTGGTCAGGGTCCAGTCGGGGGCGACCGGGTTGGTGCAGTCGATCACGGTGCGGCCCGCGGCGCCCGCCTCGGTGAGCACGTCCAGGGCCGCGGCGGCGGGCACCGCCAGCAGGAGCACCTGGCCGAAGGCGGCCGCCTCGGCGTAACTGCCGGTGCGGGCCTCCAGGCGGGTGGCCAGTGGGGCGGGGTTGGTGCGGGTGGCGATCATCAGTTCGTGGCCCTGGCGGGTCCACTGGGTGCCGAGGGCCTCGGCCATGTCGCCCGCGCCCAGGATGCCGATGCGCATCAGGTTCCTTCTGTTGGAGTTGGTGCTGCCCGAACGGTAGGAAGGGCGATGGGCACCGAATGGTGTCCGTCGGCTGCGGCAGGCTGGGGCGGTGTTCACGCTGGAACGGGACCTACTGGCCGACTGCCGGGCGCGGCTGGCCTTCGACCTGATGGCCAACACCTGGAACCCGGTCGTGCTGTGGGCGCTCAAGGACGGGCCGCGCAGGCCGGTGCGACTGCGCAGGGAGATCGGCGGCATCCGCACCAAGGTGCTCACCGAGACCCTGCACCGGCTGACCTACCACGGCCTGATCGCCAGGGACTGTTTCCGGGAGGCCCCGCCGCGGGTGGAGTACCGGCTGACCGAGCTGGGTCGCAGCCTGCTCGGGCCGATCGAGGCCTTCGGCGCCTGGGCCTACCGGCACGGGGACGAGGTGCTGGCCGCGCAGGAGGCCGCCGAGGAACTCAGCGGCTGACCCGCAGGCCCAGCTCCACCCGGTCCAGCTCACTCCACAGCCGCTGCCCTCGGTGCCTGCGCAGCAACGCCAGCGACACGCCCTCCACCGGGATCCGCACCGGCTCGGCCCGCACCGCGGCCAGGATCCGGCGGAGCTGGGCCGGATCCACCGGCTCGGTGTGCTCGGCCAGCAGCAGCCTGGGCGGCCGGGGCCAGCGCGGGCGCCTGCCGAGCACGCCCGCCACCGCGGCGGCCAGTGCCCGGCGCACCGGTCGCAGGTCGCCGGTCACGGCCAGCGCCACCGAGCCACGCCGCCGGATGACCCGGCCGGTGACCAGCGCCAGGGCCGGGACCTCGGCCAGCCGTTCCCGCGCGGCCGCGGTGATGGCCTGCACGTCGGTGTAGCGCAGCCGCTCGGCCGGGCCCAGCTCACGCAGCGGCAACCGCAGCCAGGGCGGCGCGCACGGGTGCAGTTGCGGGAGCCTGCGCAGCGCCCCCTGGTACTGGCCGGCCAGCCGGTGCACGGCCAGGTGCTCCTTGAGCGGGATGTGCCAGCAGTACACCCGGTCGTCCACACGCTCCCCCGTCCACCTCGGCTGCCTGCCTCCTTGGTACCGACCGGGGCCGTCAGCCCGCGTCCACCTGTGGTCGCGGCCGCACTCAGCAGACAGACCGAGGGCCGGGCAGCGTGGTCGCCGCCCGGCCCTGGGACTCCTTGAGTCAGAGGGTCAGGACTGGTGCTCCTGGGGCTGGGTCTCCGCCTGGGCCCGTTCCTTGCGGGCGCGCGCGGCCTCGGCCAACAGCATGGGCGAGGGGGCACGGTGCACCGGCGATGTCCGAGCGGCCTGGTCACTGGCGGCCCGTGGCGACTGCCCGTTCTGCTCGACCATTACGTCCTCCTCCAGCCGGGTACTAACCAACTGCCCACGAGGCTAGGCCGGTCCGCGTCACCCCATCAGGCGAATCTGTGACAGCGGAGCGCATCGGAATCGATTCCGAAGGCCGCGCAAACGATCGCCAGCACGCCGTTGACCAGCGTTTACCCGCGCGAGATGACAATCCGCCGTGCACCCTGGAGTTGCTCCGGATACCTGGACAAGATCTTCAGAATTCGTCCTCTTCGTCCTCATCCTCGGCATCGCCGAGGTACAGGTCGACCGAGAACGGGCAGGGCAGGCCGGCCAGCCGGGCGGTCAGCGCCGGGGTGAAGGTGAGCTGACCCTGGCCGTTGGTGGCCTCCACCGTGCACCACACGTCGACCTCGAAGTCGCCGCTGAGCCCGGCGAGGGCGCCCAGCTTCCCGTCCAGCTCGTCGAGCAGCCACTCCAGGTGCGCGGAGAGCGGCTCGGTCGGCTCGGCCTCGCTCTCCAGCAGCCACATGGACTGCTCGCGCAGGGTCGAGATGCTCTTGCCGATCGGCTCACCGCGCTCGGCGGCGGTGGTCGGGTCCAGCCCGAGGGTCTCGGTGACCACGGCCGCGGCGGCCTTGGTGCTGAACAACCGCAGGGACGCGCTGGCGCGGGAGATGGCCACTCTCACTCCTCCTGGACGACAGCCCTCATCCTGGCAGACCGCGGTGAACGCTCAACCGCCGAGCAGGGCATCCCTGGTGACCTGGAGCTGACCGTGATGCTGCGCCAGCTCCTCGTAGACGTGCTGCAGCGCCGCGCCCTGGCTGATGCCGCCGGGGAAGGTGCGCCAGTGCGGTGGCGGCTCCCGCCGGACCGGCTGGTCGTACTCGGCGCCTGCCACGTCCGCGCCGAAGCGGGCCCGCACCGCCGCGGTCCGCTCGACCAGTTCGGCCACCGGCCCGGCCGCGGTGAACTCGGCCGGACGGTCTCGTTCGACCTCTCGCCCGGCCACCACCTGCCCGCCCCAGAAGGCGACCACGCCAAGGCAGTGGGTCAGGATCTGGTAGGGCGTGTTCGCGCCAGGCAGGTCCGGTTTCCGGTTGGCCAGCTCATCGCCCAGCTCCAGCAGCACGCCGGTCATGCCGTCCAGTGCCCGGTCGACGAAGAACAGATAGTCCGCCTCGCTGATCACGCTCGTGCCTCCCCGCACTCCGGCTCCTCGGCGAGTAGCTTGCCAGGCGTGACCGACAGTCTCCGCGAAGAAGAGCCCGATGTGCCCACCCGCATTGTCAGCCACTTCTACGACAATCTCGCCGACGCGGTCGAGTCCCTGGAGGCCGCCGAGCGGCTCGGACTCGGCGTGACCGTGCGCAACCGCATGGTCCTGCAGGGCGCCAACGACGACAGCGGCGAGGTCGTGCTGGAGGAGTGGGTGGTCGACGTCTACGACGCGCCGCCGCTGGAAGAAGACGAGGACGACCTCACCGACGAGGACGACGACGAGGAGATCGCCGCCGTGCCCGCCGGGGAAGCCACGCCGTAACTCAGTCCACCACCAGAACCAGCTTGCCGCGGACGTGCCCCTCCTCCAGGAGGCGGTGCGCCGCGGCGGCTTCGGCCAGCGGGAAGGTCTGCTGCACGTCCACCCGCAGCCGGCCACTGGCGGCCAGCTCGCCCAGGAAGGTGAGCTGCTCCTTGTCCGCCTGGGCGAAGACGTAGCGGCCGCCCTGGGCCAGCACCTCGCCGCCGACGATCGAGGAGTGCCGGGCCGGGTCGCGGACCAGCTGGGGTGAGTCGGTGAGCGCCTGGCCGCCGATCAGGTCGATCGCGGCGTCCACCTTGCCGTCGCCACCGACCAGCGCGGCCACCCGCTGCACCAGCCCGTCGCCGTAGGTGACCGGTTCGGCGCCCAGTTCGCGCAGGTAGTCGTGGTTGCGCTCGGAGGCGGTGCCGATCACCCGCTTGGCGCCCAGTTCCCTGGCCAGCTGCACCGCGACGTGGCCGACCCCGCCCGCGGCGGCGTGCACCACCACGGTGTCGCCGTCACCGACGCCTGCCGCGCGCAGGGCCTGCAGCGCGGTCAGGCCGACCAGCGGCAGCGCACCCGCGGTCACCCAGTCCAGACCGGCCGGTTTGCGCACGATGGCGCGCTGCGGGGCGGCGACCTGTTCGGCGTAGGCGCCGTGTTCCACGCTGTCCTTGCGGATGTAGCCGAACACCTCGTCACCGGGGGCGAACTCGGTGACGTTGGGGAACACCGCGGTGACCACACCGGCCACGTCCCAGCCGGGGATCAGCGGCAGGTGGTGCGGCATGGTGCCCTGGAGGTAACCCAGGCGGATCTTGAAGTCCACCGGGTTCACCCCCGCGGCACGCACCTGGATGAGCGAGTTCTCCGGGCCGAGGAGCGGTTCGGGCAGTTCCCGCAGGCGTAGTACCTCGGGGCCGCCGAACTCGTCGAACGCGATTGCCTTCACTCTCAGGAATCGTAGAACAGCCGCTCCACCACCGCCCGAGCACGACGGGTTACCCGGCGGTACTCGTCGATGAACTCACCGGGGTCGGCCGTGGCCGGGTAGCCCATGGCCCTGGCCACCGCGGCCAGCTCGCGGCCCTGCCGGGGCAGCTGGTCGGTGGGTTTGCCGCGGACCAGGGTGGCCGCGTTGCGGGCCCTGGTGGCCATGTCCCAGGCCGCCTGCAACGCGGCGGCGTCGGCGGGCTGGACCAGTCCCTCGGCCGCCGCGGCCGCCAGTCCCCGCACCGTGGACGGGGTGCGGAGGGCGGGCACGGTGTGCGCGTGCTGGAGCTGGAGCACCTGCAGCGTCCACTCGACGTCGGCCAGTCCGCCGCGGCCGAGTTTGGTGTGGGTGGCCGGATCGGCGCCGCGGGGCAGCCGTTCGGCGTCCACCCTGGCCTTGATCCGCCGGATCTGCAGCACGCTGGCGTGGTCGAGTCCGGCCGCCGGGTAGCGCACCGGGTCGATCATCTCGACAAAGCGTTGCCCCAGTTCGGGATCGCCTGCCACCGGCCGGGCACGCAGCAGCGCCTGCTGCTCCCACACCTCGGCCCACTGGGCGTAGTAGGCGCGGTAGGACTCCAGGGTGCGCACCAGCGGCCCGCTGCGACCCTCCGGGCGCAGGTCGGCGTCGACCTGTAGCGCCGGGTCCTGGCTGGGCGCGCCGAGCAGTCGCCGGATGAGTTCGGCGACCGCGGCCGCGTACCGCACCGCCTCGGTTTCGTCAGCGCCCGCAACGGGTTCGCACACGAAGAGCACGTCGGCGTCGGAGCTGTAGCCGAGTTCGGCGCCGCCGAGGCGGCCCATGCCGATCACCGCGATCCTGGCCGGTTGCGACCCGCGTTCGGCGGCGACCGCGCGGCAGGCCGCGTCCACCGCGGCCTCCAGCACCGCCACCCACACGCTGCTCAGCGCGGCGCACACCGCGGGCAGTGCCAGTTCGCCGAGCAGGTCAGCGCAGGCCACCCTGAGCAGTTCGTGGCGGCGCATCGAGCGCGCGGCGGTGACCGCGGTGACCGGGTCGGCGTAGCGGGCCACGGTGCGGCGCAAGGAGATCGCCACCTCGGCTGGTTCGCGGCCGGCCAGCGCGGGGGTGTCGGCGAGCAGCCGCAGCACCTCCGGCGCGCGCACCAGCAGGTCCGGCACCGTCCGCGAGGTGCCCAGCAGGAAGGCCAGCCGGTCGGCCACCGCGCCCTCATCGCGCAGCAGCCGCAGGTACCAGGGCGTGGTGGCCAGCGCCTCGGACACCCGGCGGTAGGCCAGCAGTGCGCCGTCGGGGTCGGGGCTGTGCGCGAACAGGTCCAGCAGCACCGGCAGCAGCGCGCCCTGGATCGCGGCCCGCCGGGACACCCCGGTGGTCAGCGCCTCGATGTGCCGTAGCGCGCCGTCCGGGGAGGCGTAGCCGAGCGCGGCCAGGCGCAGCTTGGCCGATTCGGTGGACAGTCGCAGTGCCTCGCTGGGCACCCTGGCCACCGCCTCCAGCAGCGGCCGGTAGAACAGTTTCTCGTGCAGCCGCCGGACCCGGTTGCAGTGCGAGCGGAACTCGGCCTGCAGCACCGTGCCCGAGCTGCGCCGCCCGTCCGGCCGGACCCCGGCGGCGCGGGCCAGCCAGCGCAGGCCGAGGCGGTCGTCGTCGGCGGGGAAGAGGTGGGTGCGCCGCAACCGTTGCAGCTGCAGGCGATGCTCCAGGGTGCGCAGGAACCGGTAGGACTCGGCCAGCCCCGCCGCGTCCGCGCGGCCGACGTAACCACCGTGCCCCAGCACCCGCAACGCGTCCATTGTGGACAGAACACGGAGTTCGGCCGCGCCGCGCCCGTGCACCAGTTGCAGCAGCTGCACCGCGAACTCGACATCCCGCAGCCCGCCGCGGCCGAGTTTCAGCTCCCGGTCGCCCAGCCCGGCTGGCACGTGCTCCTCGACCTTGCGCCGCATGGCCTGCACATCGGCCACGAAGTGGTCCCGGTCGCCGGCCGACCACACCATCGGCGAGAGTGAGTCCACATAGGACTGACCGAGTTCGGCGTCCCCGGCCACCGGCCGCGCCTTGAGCAGCGCCTGGAACTCCCAGGTCCGCGCCCACCGCTTGTAGTAGGCGATGTGCCCGTCCAGGGTGCGTACCAGCGCGCCGGCCTTGCCCTCGGGCCGCAGCGCCGCGTCCACCTGGAAACAGGCCTCACCGGCGACCCGCATCAGGGCGGCGGCCAGCCGGGTGGCCACGCCGATATCGCCCTCGGCCACGAAGATGACGTCGACATCGCTGACGTAGTTGAGTTCCCGCGCCCCGCACTTGCCCATCGCGATCACCGCGATCCGGCAGGGCAACTCATCGGTGTCCGCGGGCACGATCTCCAGCACACCCACGGCCAGCGCGGCCTGCAGGGCGGCCCCGGCCAGGTCGGAGAGCAGTGCGGCCACGTTCTCGTAGGAGACCTGCGGGGCGTCGCCGTCGATGGTGTGCGCGAGGTCGGCGGCGGCGATCCGCAACAGCTCCAGCCGGTATGCCTCGCGCAGCGCGCGCACCGCCTCCGGCCCGCGGAGCCGGGCCCGCCACACCGGGTGCGCGGGATCGGCGCCGACCGCGGCGAGCAGCCGCGCGGTCAGTTCGGCGACCTCGGGCAGCGGCGCGTCCAGTGCGCCGTCGAGCACTTCCAGCCGGGCGGGTTCGGCGATGACGAAGTCGGCCAGCGCGCTGGAGGCCCCGAACACCGCGAACAACCTGGTGCGCAGCCCGGTCTCGGTGCGCAGCCGTTCATCCAGGGCGGGCCAGCCATCGCCAAGGGCCTCGCGCAGCCGGACCAGGCAGCGCAGGGTCAGATCGGGATCGGCGCTGCGAGAGAGCGCGGCGAGCTTGGTCTCCGCACCCAGCCTGCCCCACCAGCCGACCTCGCCGAGCAGGTCGGCCGCGCGCGGATCGGTCAGCCCGAACCGCGCGGGCGAGGGCGTGGCCCGGCTGGGATCGGTGAAGGTCATCCGCTACACCAGCGGCAGGCGCCGGCCGGGCGCCGCCGGGCTCAGCTCCCCGGCGGCGAGCCGGACGAACCGCTCGGTGAACGGCTGCCACACCTCGGCCAGGTCCTGATGCCGCTCGACCAGGTGGTCGTGCTCCAGATGCCCACGCGGCGCGAACGCGGCCTCCTCCGGGGAGTGCTCGGCCCAGCGCTGGACCAGTTCCGGGGTGGTCTCGATGTGGAACTGGAGTCCATAGGCGTTGTCCCCCACCCGGAACGCCTGGTTGACGTACTTCGGCGAGGAGGCCAGCAGGACCGCGCCGCCGGGCAGCGTGAAGATCTCGTCCACGTGGTACTGGAGCACATCAGGCGTCATCGGCAACGGCTCGAACAGCGGATCCCCCGCCGCCGCGTCCCGCTTGGCGATCAGCAGGGTGCCCACCTCGGGCCCCACCGCGCCCGGCCGGACCTGGCCTCCGGTGGCCGCGGCCAGGAGCTGCCCGCCGAGGCAGATGCCCAGCACCGGCACCCGCCGACCGACCGCGTTGGCCAGCAGCGCCCGGATGTCCTTGAGCCAGGGGTGTTCGGCGTCGTCGTAGGCGCCCATCTCCCCGCCCAGGCACACCAGCGCCTGGTAGCCCTCCATGCTGGCCGGGATGGGTTCCTGCCCGGCCCGGACCAGGTGGATCTCGGCACCGGCATCCAGCAGCCAGTCGGCGAGCGGGCCGAGCGGATCCAGGTCGGAAGGCTGGATGACAAGCACCGAGGTCATGGGAGAAAGCCTAGGCGCTGCTCCCTAGCAGGCGCAGGCCACCGCCCGGTGGATGTGATCACCCGCTCCCCGCACCCCCGGCGCAGCCACGCCCGGCCCCGCCGCGCCCGGCCCGCCACCGGCCACAGCCGCGTCCCTCACATCGCCCCCAACCACCGCGTCACCCTCGATCGGATAGTCCGCCCCGATCCAGGCCTGAATCCCCCCGGCCAGCCGCTTCACCTTGAATCCCAGCCCGGCCAGCCGGGCGGCACCCTTGGTCGCGGCGTTGCACTGGAAGCTCTCGCAGTAGCAGAGGTAGACCAGGTCGCGGTCCAGGTGCGCGGTGTTCTCCTCGGTCAGCGTGGCGTAGGGCAGGTTGATCGCACCGGGGATCCTGGCCGCCGCGAACGCCTCCGGCCGCCTGCACTCCACCAGCACGTAACCGGTGACCGTGCCGGCCACCAGGTCCCGGTGCACGTCGTCCGGATCGGCCTCGAAGGCGAGTTCGGCGGCGAAGTGCGCGGCCGCCACGGCGGGCTCGGCCACCGGCAGGGAAAGCACGTGCGAAGTGGTCTGCATGCTGGAAATTCTCGGGCAGTGGGACGCCCTCGAACATGGGGCGTTCCTGGTTCTAGCCTGGTTGTGCCTGTGTTTCCCCGCGAAAACCTAGCTTTGACGAGGATTTGTTGCGTGGACCTAGATGAACTGGACTGGCGCATCCTGGACCTGCTCCAGCAGGACGGCCGGATGACCTTCACCGAGCTGGCCCGCCGGGTCAACCTGTCCGCCCCCGCCACCACCGAACGCGTGCGCAGGCTCGAGCAGCTGGGAGTGATCACCGGCTATGCCGCGGTGGTCGACCCCCAGCTGCTCGGCCTGCCCATTCAGGCCATCGTCCGGGTCCGGGTCAGAAGCCTGGACTCGCCCCGGTTCCGCGAGCGGCTGCTGGCCCTGCCGTCGGTGTGCGACGCCGACCACGTGACCGGCGATGACTGCTGGCTGTTGCGGGTGCGATGTAAGTCGATGGCCGAACTGGAACAGCTCGTCGACAACGCGCAGCAGTACGGCGAGACCACCACGTCACTCGTGTTCTCCTCGCATGTGCGGAACCGCCCCGTCAGCAGTCCCGGCTGAGAAGGCGATCTCCACAGCGTCGAACACCGGCCGATAACCCAGCCGCGGATAGATCCGGTTCGTCACCGGATCCCCGAGATCGGTGAACAACAGCACCTCGGTCGCGCCCTGGACGAGCGCCCACTGCGAGGCCGCCGCCGTGGCCGCCGAGGCATAGCCATGCCCCCGGTGCCGCACCGGCGTGTAGACGTACCGGACCCTGGCCATTCCCCCGCTGGGCACATTGGTGAACGCCAACGACACCGGCGTCCCGTCCACCTCCCAGACGAAGTGCGGATCCCCCGCCTCGAACGCGGCCAGCACGCCGGCCCGCTCATCCAGCGAATACCCCACCCCGTCCAGTTCCAGGCTGAACGCCTCCCGCCACTTCACCAACAGCTCCAGATCAGCCCTCCCGCCAATCCGCGCCGCACCGGCGACCGCAGGCGGGGTCAACTCCTCCAGCCGGAACAACCGCGTCGCCAACTTCTCCAGGCTCACCTGCCCGGTCCGCTCGGTCCAGGCCCGCGCGAACGTGACGGCTGCCTCCCGCGGCCCGGTCACCGCGGTCAGGCCAGGGTCGTGCAGGAGTACCGCGTCCACCGCGGCCGGGACGGTTTCCGGCGGCAGCCCACCGATGAGCAGTGGCCAGGGCGCGGTACGCAGGCTGGCGCCGACCAACGCGCCGGAGTTGTCGTGCACCGTGAGCATGAGCGGAGTGGTGTAACCGGGTTCGGTCCCGGCCAGGCAGCGCTCCATGACGGTGATCGCGACGGTATTGCGCACGGGGTCCGCGAGGAAGTGCGGCCCCGCAAGCTTCCAGAAGAGCTGAGGATTGGTGTGCACCTGCGCATCCATGTACCCAGGGTGCGCCGGGCCGGAGCTTCCGGCGACTCAATTTTCGAACGCAAAAAAAGCGTGTGGCCCCAGAACCAAAGTTCTGGGGCCACACGCAAATTTAGTTCGGCGGCGTCCTACTCTCCCACACGCTCACGCATGCAGTACCATCGGCGCTGGAGGACTTAGCTTCCGGGTTCGGAATGGGACCGGGCGTTTCCCCTCCGCCATAACCACCGAAACACTATGAAAAAAACAACCCCAACACACACCTGAAACAGGGTGTATCTAGTTGGTTCTTTCAGAACCACACAGTGGACGCGTAGCAACTTTGTGAGCAAGCCCTCGGCCTATTAGTACCCGTCAACTCCACCTATTACTAGGCTTCCATCTCGGGCCTATCAACCCCATCGTCTATAGGGGGCCTTAACCCTTCAAGAGGGTGGGAGACCTCATCTCGAAACAGGCTTCCCGCTTAGATGCCTTCAGCGGTTATCCCTTCCGAACGTAGCCAACCAGCCATGCCCTTGGCAGAACAACTGGCACACCAGAGGTTCGTCCGTCCCGGTCCTCTCGTACTAGGGACAGCCTTCCTCAAGTCTCCAACGCGCGCGGCGGATAGGGACCGAACTGTCTCACGACGTTCTAAACCCAGCTCGCGTGCCGCTTTAATGGGCGAACAGCCCAACCCTTGGGACCTACTCCAGCCCCAGGATGCGACGAGCCGACATCGAGGTGCCAAACCATGCCGTCGATATGGACTCTTGGGCAAGATCAGCCTGTTATCCCCGGGGTACCTTTTATCCGTTGAGCGACACCGCTTCCACAAGCCAGTGCCGGATCACTAGTCCCGACTTTCGTCCCTGCTCGACCCGTCAGTCTCACAGTCAAGCTCCCTTGTGCACTTACACTCAACACCTGATTGCCAACCAGGCTGAGGGAACCTTTGGGCGCCTCCGTTACCCTTTGGGAGGCAACCGCCCCAGTTAAACTACCCACCAGGCACTGTCCCTGAACCGGATCACGGTCCGAGGTTAGATATCCAGTACGACCAGAGTGGTATTTCAACGATGACTCCACCACAACTAGCGTCGCAGCTTCACAGTCTCCCACCTATCCTACACAAGCCGAACCAAACACCAATACCAAGCTATAGTAAAGGTCCCGGGGTCTTTCCGTCCTGCCGCGCGTAACGAGCATCTTTACTCGTAATGCAATTTCACCGGGCCTGTGGTTGAGACAGCGGAGAAGTCGTTACGCCATTCGTGCAGGTCGGAACTTACCCGACAAGGAATTTCGCTACCTTAGGATGGTTATAGTTACCACCGCCGTTTACTGGCGCTTAAGTTCTCAGCTTCGCCACCAAAGTGACTAACCGGTCCCCTTAACGTTCCAGCACCGGGCAGGCGTCAGTCCGTATACATCGTCTTGCGACTTCGCACGGACCTGTGTTTTTAGTAAACAGTCGCTTCTCCCTGGTCTCTGCGGCCAACCAACCCTAGCCCGTAAAGAGCTTCAAGTCAGCGGGCCCCCCTTCTCCCGAAGTTACGGGGGCATTTTGCCGAGTTCCTTAACCACAGTTCACCCGAACGCCTCGGTATTCTCTACCTGACCACCTGTGTCGGTTTGGGGTACGGGCCGCGTGAACACTCACTAGAGGCTTTTCTCGGCAGCATAGGATCACTCTACTTCGCCTCAATCGGCTACGCATCACGTCTCAGCCTACATGGATGACGGATTTGCCTATCACCCGGCCTACACGCTTACACCAGTACTACCACTCACTGGCGGAGCTACCTTCCTGCGTCACCCCATCGCTTGACTACTACGAGATCAGATCCCACGCTCACTCAGTTTCTCCCGAAGGATCCACTTCGCTCGGGTGGTTAGTATCCCTCGCCTCACCATGGGCGCATCCACACGGGTACGGGAATATCAACCCGTTGTCCATCGACTACGCCTGTCGGCCTCGCCTTAGGTCCCGACTTACCCTGGGCGGATTAACCTGGCCCAGGAACCCTTGGTCATCCGGCGGCAGAGGTTCTCACTCTGCAATCGCTACTCATGCCTGCATTCTCACTCGCACACCCTCCACAACTCGCTCACGCGGCTGCTTCCCTGGATGCACGACGCTCCCCTACCCATCCACACGACTAGACACCCGGTTCAAGCCCGGGAGCCGATCTATAGTGTGAATGACACGGCTTCGGCGGTACGCTTAAGCCCCGCTACATTGTCGGCGCGGAACCACTTGACCAGTGAGCTATTACGCACTCTTTAAAGGGTGGCTGCTTCTAAGCCAACCTCCTGGTTGTCTGAGCGACCCCACATCCTTTCCCACTTAGCGCACACTTAGGGGCCTTAGCCGGTGTTCTGGGCTGTTTCCCTCTCGACTACGAAGCTTATCCCCCGCAGTCTCACTGCCACACTTCACACACCGGCATTCGGAGTTTGGCTGATTTCAG